>NZ_JAWOTF010000010.1:0-162575 GCF_033338735.1 Vibrio sp. Vb1127
CGGATTCGAACCATCGAAGGCAGTGCCGGCAGATTTACAGTCTGCTCCCTTTGGCCACTCGGGAACCCCTCCAGGGTGTTTTATACTTAAAAGTTAGTTTCCCAACCTAGCTTTCAAGTTGTTCTCACGTTTAAAGGAAAAACATAAGAAAGAATATGGTGGAGGGGGACGGATTCGAACCATCGAAGGCAGTGCCGGCAGATTTACAGTCTGCTCCCTTTGGCCACTCGGGAACCCCTCCAGAGGATTTTTATACTTAGTAAGATGTTTTCCCAACTCATCTCCCAAGTGCGGAGCGAATCATAGCAAACTCGCTCAGGCTGTAAAGCGTTTTTCTTACGTTTTTACGTTGAATGCTGTCTTTTTGGGCAAAGATGGTAGAAAGTCAGCGTTTTGTTTGTCCTTTGAACAGAAGAGAGGCGCGCTTTTTACTTGAATTTACACTACTTGACGTTAAACACCGTATCTACTGATAAACTGTAAGCAGTTTAATGACATAAGTTTATTCGTTTAGAAGTCAATATCATGAGCATGAAAGCCACGTTATCGTTATCTGTTTTAACGCTTTCTATATTACTGAGTTCTCCATCGGTTTGCGCTGCGATGCGAGGAGGCTCAGCGGTTACTGTTGTGACTGAACAAGTAGAAACGCATGAGATCAATCAATCCTTAACTCTTATCGGCAAATTAAAGGCAGCGGAGTCTGTGGTTGTCGCATCGGAAGTCGCTGGCAAAGTGAATCAAATCGCTGTTAAAGCGAATCAAAATGTCCAGCAAGACCAGCTATTAATTAAGTTAGATGACGATAAGGCTCAAGCCGCTTTGATTGAGGCAAAGGCGTATCTAAAAGATGAACAGCGTAAGTTAAAAGAGTTCCAACGTTTGGTTAAGCGGAATGCGATTACTCAAACTGAAATCGATGCACAAAAAGCCAGTGTTGAAATAGCACAAGCGAGGCTTGATGCTGCTCAAGCCAATTTAGCTGACCTCCATATTACTGCCCCATTTTCTGGCACTGTTGGTTTTATCGATTTTAGCCGCGGCAAAATGGTCAGTGCGGGTACTGAACTTTTGACGTTGGATGATCTTTCCGTCATGGAACTGGATTTACAAGTACCGGAGCGCTATTTATCGATGCTTTCTATTGGTATGGAAGTCATCGCTAAAACCAGTGCATGGGGTAGCCAGACCTTTACTGGTCAAGTCACAGGTATTGATACGCGGATCAGTGCCGAAACACTGAATCTTCGCGTGCGTATTGAGTTTGATAATCCAGAAAATCAATTGAAGCCGGGCATGTTGATGAACGCTTCACTAGCATTTCCTGCTATTAAGGCGCCAATCATTCCTGTTCAAGCACTTGAATACTCCGGAACTAAACGTTTTGTATATGTAATTGATGAAAATAACAAAGCTACTCGTCAAGAAGTGTCGCTAGGTGCTCGTGTTGGCAACGAGGTGGTGATCGAATCTGGTGTTGAGATTGGTGACAAGATTGTGGTTCAAGGCATTGTTAACATGCGTGATGGTGTCGAAGTGAAAGAAATTGTCGCGCCACTAAAAGCGAACACCACGGATGTGACACGCAATGACAGTGAATCGGATGAGGAAGAAAACTAATGTTACTGTCCGACGTTTCAGTTAAACGCCCTGTCGCGGCGTTGGTTCTGAGCATGCTGTTGTGTGTGTTTGGCTTTGTGTCATTCACCAAATTAGCCGTTCGTGAAATGCCTGATATAGAAAGCCCAGTCGTTTCTATCAGTACGCGTTATGAGGGTGCATCGGCGACTATTATTGAAAGCCAAATTACCTCCGTTTTGGAAGACCAGCTTTCTGGGATCAGTGGGGTTGATGAAATTAGCTCCACTACTCGTAACAGCATGTCGCGTATCACGATCACGTTTGAGTTAGGTTACGATCTCAACACAGGTGTGAGCGACGTGCGTGATGCCGTAGCTCGTGCTCAGCGCTCGCTACCTGATGAAGCGGATGACCCTATTGTTTATAAGAACAATGGCTCGGGAGAGGCGTCGCTCTACATCAATCTCAGTTCTGCAGAGATGGACCGTACTCAATTAACGGATTATGCCGAACGTGTATTGATGGACCGCTTTAGCCTGATCTCTGGGGTTAGCTCCATTGATCTCTCCGGTGGTTTGTACAAGGTCATGTACGTGAAGCTTAAGCCAGAACTAATGGCTGGACGTTCAGTTACAGCTTCGGACATTACATCAGCTTTGCGAAGTGAGAACCTAGAAAGCCCAGGTGGTGAAGTTCGCAACGACTCAACAGTAATGTCCGTGCGTACGGCTCGTACTTATAACACGCCTGAAGATTTTCAATATCTTGTCATTAAACGCGCAAGCGACAATACACCTATCTATTTAAAAGATGTAGCAGATGTCTTCATTGGTGCAGAAAACGAAAACTCAACCTTCAAAAGTGATGGTGTAGTAAACATCAGTCTTGGTGTGGTACCGCAGTCAGACGCAAACCCGTTAGAAGTAGCGAAGCTGGTTAGGTCTGAAGTCGATAACATCCAGAAGTTCTTACCAGAAGGTACACGTCTTGCGATAGATTACGACGCGACAGTGTTTATCGAGCGTTCAATCGAAGAGGTGTACAGCACGCTATTTATCACGGGCGGCTTGGTGATTTTGGTGTTGTACATTTTCATCGGTCAAGCTCGTGCAACCTTAATTCCTGCGGTTACGGTACCTGTTTCTCTGATTTCTTCGTTCATTGCCGCGTACTACTTTGGGTTTTCTATCAACTTGATCACCTTGATGGCATTGATATTATCGATTGGTTTGGTGGTGGATGACGCAATTGTGGTTGTAGAGAATATCTTCCACCATATCGAACGCGGTGAATCGCCATTACTCGCCGCATATAAAGGCACAAGAGAGGTTGGTTTTGCTGTTATAGCAACAACATTAGTGCTGGTGATGGTGTTCTTACCGATCTCCTTTATGGATGGCATGGTAGGTCTACTATTTACAGAGTTTTCTGTATTGCTAGCTATGTCGGTCATATTCTCCTCTTTGATTGCCCTGACGCTGACTCCTGTATTAGGTAGTCAGATTTTGAAGGCGAATGTAAAACCAAATCGATTCAATGAAGCGGTTGATCGCTTGTTTAGCAAGCTTGAGAGTGGCTATCGCGCATTATTGAAAGGCGCATTGAAAGTACGTTGGGCTGCTCCGCTGGTGATTCTAGCTTGTTTGGGCGGTAGCTATTTCTTGATGAATCAGGTACCGGCCCAGTTGACCCCACAAGAAGATCGCGGTGTGATATTTGCGTTTGTGCGCGGTGCAGATGCTACGTCATACAATCGTATGTCAGCCAATATGGATATTGTCGAAGACCGATTGATGCCATTACTAGGGCAAGGTTATCTGAAGTCATTCAGCATCCAAACGCCAGCGTTTGGTGGCCAGGCAGGAGACCAGACAGGCTTTGTGATCATGATTCTAGAAGATTGGAACGAACGTGATATCACGGCTCAGCAAGCCCTTAACAAAGTACGGAAAGAATTGGCAGGTATCCCAGATGTTCGAGTGTTCCCATTTATGCCAGGTTTCCAAGGTGGTTCGAGTGAGCCAGTTCAGTTCGTATTAGGCGGCTCTGATTACGATGAGCTCGTTGTTTGGGCTGAAATGCTAAAGAACAAAGCAGAAGAATCACCAATGATGGAAGGAGCAGAGATAGATTACTCGGAAAAAACGCCTGAGTTATTGGTTACAGTTGACCGACAGCGTGCCGCAGAGCTAGGAGTCAGTGTTAAAGACATTTCTGACACCCTAGAAATCATGCTCGGTGGTAAAAGCGAAACGACTTATGTTGAGCGTGGCGAAGAGTACGATGTGTATCTTCGCGGTGATGAAAATAGCTTTAATAATGCTGCAGATTTAAGTCAGATTTATCTGCGCACGAATAGCGGTCAGCTAGTGACGTTAGATGCGGTCACAAAAATTGAAGAAGTGGCGGCCTCTATTCGTCTTTCTCACTACAACAAACAGAAGTCCATCACTATTACTGCCAACCTGTCGGAAGGTTATACATTAGGAGATGCGCTGAATTACCTAGACCAGGAAGCCATCGACAACTTACCGGGTGATATTTCGGTGAGTTATTCGGGGGAGTCGAAAGACTTTAAAGAGAACCAAGCGAGTGTTGCTGTTGTGTTTGCATTGGCACTACTAGTGGCGTATCTCGTGTTGGCGGCTCAGTTTGAAAGCTTCGTAAACCCGTTAGTGGTCATGTTTACGGTGCCGATGGGTGTATTTGGTGGCTTCCTTGGTTTGGTTATTATGGGCCAAGGTATGAACATTTATAGCCAGATTGGCATGATCATGTTGATTGGTATGGTGACGAAAAACGGTATTTTGATCGTAGAATTTGCCAATCAGCTACGTGATCGTGGCGTTGGGTTTGAAAAAGCGATCATTGATGCTGCCGCGCGACGTCTACGTCCAATCTTGATGACTGCGTTTACCACACTTGCTGGCGCAATTCCGTTGATCGTATCGACAGGGGCGGGTTATGAGAGCCGTATTGCCGTGGGTACGGTTATCTTTTTCGGGATGGGGTTTGCGACATTGGTGACCTTGTTTGTTATCCCGGCAATGTACCGATTGATTTCGGCGAAAACACAAGCACCAGGTCATGTAGAAGCAGAGTTAAACAAAGCAATTAGCCATGATACGAAGGGCCGTATAGCGCACCCTTAAATCAAACGTTAAAACATAAAAGCCGAGGTAATAACCTCGGCTTCTCTTTATCGGTTTAAAGTTAGCTCGGAAGCGTTCGATTAGAAGCGTTTCCCTAGGCTGATTTGTACACCTTCGTAGCTGTCGTAAAAATCTTCAAAACCCATATCTGCGACATTATAAATGTACTCTGCGCGTAACCAGATATCTGTACTCATATCCCAATGGACGCCAACACCGATGTTGAATAGTGCGCCTGAGTCATCTGTGACCTTTTGTTCGTTTGGTACGTACATTTCGGCTTGAGTGCCAAGCGCTGTTGCGCGACCGAATAGTGATAGTGGCGTATCGCCTAAGTCATCACTCGTTACAACAGCAGACATACCTGCTTGGTAATAGTGAAGATCTAAGTCAGTTTTTAGAGCATCGTTCTTAAGTTCATTTTGTGAATAGCGCAGAACCCCTTCAAACGCGAGGTATTGGTTTACATGGTAACCCCAGCCAACTGTGATATGTGGTGTTGACCACTCATTGTATCTATCCGAGCCGAAGTACGGTGTATCAAAACCAACGTTACCAGTACCTAGATAAAAATAAGATTGATGAGCTTGTTCTTGAGCAGCTAAAGTTGGCACGCTAATGGTCAAGGTAGACAATAATAGAATGGCGTTTTTCATAACTAGACGATAACCTTGGTAAAAGACCGTTGTAATGATTTGTTTAAATGTTAATTTAATCAATAGGATGGGTGGTAATTATCATATCAGCTTTTATCAAAGGTAGTGATTTTAGAATGGGAATTGTTGCGCTAAAGCATACTTCTTACTCATGACTACCAACTAACTAGATATGGTGACGAAAGCTAGTCAAATAAGAGAGAAGGAAAGGAAAGTGGCTGAATTCAAATATAAAAACTTGACTCAAGAAGAACAAGATAAGTTAGACGCGGCGACATTTCGCCGTTTATTGGCGCATTTAGATGCCAACAAAGACGTACAAAACATCGATCTGATGATCCTTGCGGGCTTCTGTCGCAACTGCTTTAGCAAATGGTATAAATCTGAGGCTGAAAATCTCGGTTTGGATTTAGATATTGATGACGCTCGCGAACGTGTTTACGGCATGACTTACGATGAGTGGAAACAAAATCATCAACCAGCGGCAACGCCAGAACAATTGGCTGCGTTTGAAGCGCGCCAGAAAAAGTAAAACCCAGCGATAAAAACAGCCCGCATGAAGTTGGGCTGTTTTTTAAAGTCCAGTTTGCACGTTAAGCGTTAGTTGAGCCGCAACAAGCTGGCTCAACGCAACCTTTTGCTTGAATGACTTCGAGTTGAGCTAAGTAAGGTTGAATATCGCCGATGTTCTCTTTTACCCATGTTAAGTCATAATACGTATCTAGGTAACGCTCTCCAGAATCACATAGAAGCGTCACGATAGAACCCTTCTCACCGCGTTGTTTCATCTCACAAGCCAATTGCAGCACACCGTAAAGATTGGTGCCTGTTGATGCGCCGACTTTACGTCCAATCAGCTGAGATACCCAATGGGCGGTTGCCACACTGGCTGCGTCTGGAATTTTGCGCATTTCATCAATGACACCAGCAATAAAGCTTGGTTCGACACGTGGTCGCCCGATACCTTCAATTTTGCTGCCAGTATCGCCTTTCAATGAGTGATTTCCTGACTGGAAAGCGTCGTAAAACACTGAGTTTTCAGGGTCTACCACGCAAAGCTTAGTGTCGTATTTTTGGTAACGAATAAAACGGCCAATGGTTGCTGATGTGCCGCCTGTTCCAGGACTCATCACTACCCAGCTAGGAATCGGGTGATCCTCTAACTCCATTTGGCTAAAGATAGAGTTCGCGATGTTGTTGTTACCGCGCCAGTCAGTCGCACGTTCAGCATAAGTAAACTGGTCCATGTAGTGACCATTTAGCTCTTGAGCCAAGCGTCGAGACTCGTCATAAATCTGATCTGAGCGCTCTACAAGATGCGCTTTACCACCGTAAAACTCAATTTGTTCAATCTTTTTACGTGCGGTGGTTTTCGGCATAACAGCAATGAACGGTAAGCCAAGTAAACGCGCAAAATACGCTTCCGAAACGGCAGTGCTGCCTGAGGACGCCTCGATTACAGTGGTTTCAGGACCAATCCATCCATTACAAATAGCATAAAGAAACAATGAGCGCGCCAATCGATGCTTAAGAGAGCCTGTAGGGTGCGTACTCTCATCTTTTAGATAGATATCGATACCATCAAGAGAAGGTAGTTCGAGTTTAAATAAGTGAGTATCAGCAGAACGTTGGAAGTCTGCTTCAATTTTACGCACTGCATTGTTGATCCAATTGTGGTCAGTACACATGGCGTCTCTCCTTGGGAAATCGATAGATAAGTATTAGATAGGGATAATTTATCTATGATTTCCGAGAAAAACTTTGCTATTGTTACTCTTAATAAAGATACCTGTAGAAAAATTTTCTACATTTTATGGGTTTTATAGAAATGAGCTTAGATCGAATAGATAAGCAGCTGCTTGCTTTACTACAAACCGACAGCACCTTGTCATTAAATGACGTGGCTGAGCGAGTCAATCTTACTACAACACCATGCTGGAAGCGCTTGAAAAGGTTGGAAGAAGAGGGCTACATCGAAAAACGCGTGGCGTTGTTAAGTGCAGAAAAGCTCGAGCTATCTTTCATTGCATTTGTTCAGTTAAAAACGATTGATCATTCCGAAGGTTGGTATCACCATTTTGTTACAACTGTGAGTGACTTTCCTGAGGTAATGGAGTTTTATCGTATGGCTGGCGAGTATGACTACATGATGAAAGTACTAGTCAAAGATATGAAGTGTTTTGACGAATTCTATAAGCGGTTAGTTAATAGTGTAAAAGGGCTATCTAATGTGACTTCAACATTTGCTATGGAGTCCATTAAATACACAACAGAGTTACCAATCCTAAAATAACTCGCCCTATAAGAATTCTATCTAATGTTAATTCTACCTTTTAGTATTTTAAATGTTAAAAGGTAGTTTGATTATGCTTTTAAAACTATTTCCTACCAGATTTTTACAAATATAAACGATATTTATTCTCTCTTCTATTTTTCATTAACCATTTGTTTTTACAGTCCATTAATCCTATACATCATAATGAAAGAAAAAATAACGCAATTTTTTCTCTTTCTTTTTCATGTTTTATTTTATTGAATATTAATTTTTACTAAATTAATGGAAGAGTTTGATTTAAACGTTTGCTTTTTGTGTTTTCATGTAATTTGGTCGCTATTTTTGAGTATTTGTTTTTAGGGTTAATACAGTAGCAATTACTTAAGTAATAAAGTACTCAAAAATGGGGATAGTGATTAATAAAACATCGTATTATTATCGCCCCATCTTGTATGTAACAAAGTATTACTAAAAATGAACAGAAATTACTATTTGCTTTTTCTCGCAGCTTTACTCGCTGGCTGTGGCGGTGGGGGAGACTCTAAGCCGAACAATACGAAGACACCAACTACGGTAACAAAGCAGAACCGTCCGCAATTAAAAGTGGAAGACACGGTGTTGAAGTTTGAAGGAGTGGGAACGGTTACTGAAGCAAAACTGAGCAATGTACATGGGTCGGTATCTTACCAAGTCATTGACTCTAATCCGCCAAATGTCGTGAAAATTAATGACTCAGGAATACTACAAATTCTGCGCCCAGGAACGGCGACGATTCTTGCTACAGATAGTAGCTCTGCTTATGAATCTTCTGAAGCAAGATTTTCTGTCACTGTAGAGCGAGGCATCAATACTGAACTTTCAGTGAGTGATCTGAATTTCAATGCGATTGAGTCAGAAGGAAAAGCGTTGATCGTCCGTGGCCAAAAAGGCGAACTGAGTTATGAGGTAGAAAGTGGTCATAACTTGATTCGTGTTGATGAGAACGGTTCGGTATATTCATTAGGTTCAGTTGGTCAGGCATCGGTGCTGATTACTGATTCAGGTAACGACTTTTACTTGCCGAAACAAGTTCGCGCTACGGTTAAACTGCATGCAGTAGCTCCGGGGCAATTACAGTTCGCTTTGCTTGAAGACGAGTATCGAGAAGGGTTGACGTTAGAACCAGTGCGTTTAGATAAAGCTCAAACGCAACGTATTTCTTACAAAATCATAAATAGCGTACCAGACAGCAAGGTGGCCGAGTTGCTAGACCCTGAAACGGGTTTGCTTCTTGTTCATAATGTTGGGCGATTAACGGTTGAAGCGACTGCAACTTACAGCGACGCGTTTCTAGATAAACAGCAAACAGCGCAATTTTTTGTGGATATAAAACAAGGCAAGCGTCAAGAAATCAGCGCAGCGGATATTGTCACAACTTATGAGGAAGGTGGACGAATTTTCCCTAAGGTGACGAACGCCTACGGTGACTATGAGCTGAGAATCATTCGTGGTGAAGACGTTGTCGCTAAAACTGAAAATGGTGAAGCATTACTGATCAAAGGTGTTGGTGCTGCTGAAGTGGAAATTTACGAGCATGACATGCGTAATTATCCTGCAAGCAAAACTCGTTTTGATCTTGAAGTTAATCGCGCGCCTCATCCCGTTATAAAAGACATTGAAATGCCGCTTACCTATCAACCAAATCTTTCAATCCCTCTGGCGTTTAAAGGGCAAAAAGGTAACGTAAATCTAGTTAGCAGCTTACCTAATGGCTTACGAATGACTGACGGCAAGTTGGAGGTAGTGACTGCGGGTGAGTACGACCTTAAGTTTGAAGACGATGGTGGGGAGTTCTACCAACCTATTCAATTTAATGTCGTCATTAAAGTTGCAAAGGCTGAAGGCCAACCCATGGCAACGCACGATTATGACGTTGTATACAGCAACAAATACAGTTTTGATCTTCATCGTGATTTTGGTTTGAGTGCTGACGAGCAAATTGAGATTGTAGATAACACCGCACCAGATGTTGTCGGTGGTTTTAGTGAAGGACGTCTCCATGTGTATAAAGCGGGTAAAGCGACGCTAACTGTGCGCAGAAAAGAGAGCGCGAATTATACTGTTGGTCCTGATCAAAAAGTCTACGTGACAATTTTGAGTGCGCCGAGCCGAATTGAAGTTCAATCCGATGTGGAAGAGATTTGGAAGGTTGGCCAAACATTTGTTGCGCCGAAAATCTCTGGTACGGTTGGGGAAGTTACGTACCGATTTGCAGACAACGCAGCAACAGATGTAGTTTCCTTAAGCAGCCAAACGGGTGCCATGCAAATTCTTAACGCGGGTAGCACAAAAATTATTGTTTCGGATGCGGGGGACGACAAAGTGGATCCGGGTGAAAGTAGCTTCTCGGTCACGATTAAACAAGGCGCAAACCCTGTATCGGTTACTTACCCAACGGTAGAATTCTCCGCTGGTAGTGTTATCTCACCAGTGATGAGTGGTGGGACTGCGAAGGCAAGTTACCGTCTTATTAACCAAAAAGATCCTGTGGTCGAGCTAGTTTCCCCTGATACGGGGCGTTTGAAGATTTTGCACGCAGGCGAGTACCAAGTAGAGGTTACTCTTACTGGACGCAACTACAAAGCTAAAACAATCGTCGTAAATGGCACTATTAACAAAGCGAATCACCCTGGTTTAAGTGCTTCTACAATGAAGGTGGAATTTGAACCATTTAAAAAGGTTAAGCTAGACTTTGGTACACCAATAGGAAACCGCAGCTATCAAATATCCAGCTCAACAATTAAAGGAGTCGCTTCATTAGATGTTGATAAGGAAGAGCTGACGTTACTTGACCTCCCGCCAGTAAAAAGACGTTGGATTTCTCTCGACGTTTCTGAAGGAGAATCTCGAGATTACAAAGCGTTGGAAAGTAAGAAAGTCCAGCTGTATCTAAGCTTTGCAGATGAAGGTGTTGCGGATCAATATACATTGCTTGAAACTGAACAAACAGTATTGTTTAGCACGCTAAATGCACGTGAGTTTTCTAACTTAGAAGAAAGTGAGTTTGGTTTGATGAACGTTCGTTCAGTGCGTGAGCCAACGGACGAAGAATTGAAACTATACGGCAAAGGTAAGATTGCACTACTTGCATTCAAGCCGGTGGGTAACGATGACCAAACTCTAATAAAAGGAGCGTGGGTACACTTAGCTCGATTTGATGGATGTACATCAGAGCTGTTCGAAGATGATCTCAAGCCTTTTGAAGCAATTGACTATGATGACCCAGGGTACTGCACCAACGGCAGCACGATTCGTATGACTCGGTTCTTAGTAATTGATGACTCGAAGATGGAAAAGGTAGAGTATGAGTTAGTAGCACCTGTGATTACTTACCGTCGTGGGGTTCGTGAATTTTTAGCAACGAATAAAGGTGGATTCTATGCCGACCCAAATGTCATTTACGGGAAAGGCGAATATGGTTACCCGAAATCACTTTACGAATGGTCGGTTGTTAACATGAAGTATCAACCAAATTAATCATCGTTTGATACCCATTAAAAAAGGAGTGCGGAACAGCACTCCTTTTTTCGTGTAACGAACACGAGCTATTTCGTGTAGCGCATCACCCCTTCTTGCACGGCGGTCGCCACTAAGTGACCTTGCTGGTTGTATATTTCGCCTCGGACCAACCCACGAGTATTGCTCGCCGTTGGGCTCTCTATCGCATATAGAAGCCATTCATCCATCTTAAACGGACGATGGAACCAGATAGAGTGGTCAATGGTGGCCACTTGAAAGTTAGGCGTCATTAATGAGACTTCATGTGGATGCATTGCTGTCACAAGGAATCCCCAATCGGATGCGTAGGCCAGAAGGTACTGGTGAATTAGCTGATTCTCTGGCATTTCACCATTAGCACGAATCCAAAGGTACTGTTTGGGTTCTGCTTTTTTGGGCTTCAAAGGGTTGATAACCGTAACGGGGCGAGTTTCGATTGGCTTTTCCCCGCAAAATGTTTTGCGTAAGCGTTTGGGTAGAAATTCTGCAATATGGCTTGCGAGCTCACTCTCTGAGGCAAAGTTTTCTGGACCAGGGATATCTGGCATTTCTTTTTGATGATCAAACCCAGGTTGATCGCCATGGTAGGATGCGGTTAGGTAAAAAATAGGGCGTCCATTTTGAATTGCTTTTACGCGTCTAGTGCTAAAGCTACGGCCATCTCTCAGATTTTCTACGTCATAAATAATAGGTTTTTCTGGATCGCCAGGGTACAAAAAATAGCTATGGAAGGAGTGTACCGTGCGTGTTTCTTCAACGGTGTAGCGCGCAGCAGAAAGTGCTTGCCCAATTACTTGACCGCCATAAACTTGAGGCAAACCTAGGTTTTCACTTTGGCCACGAAACAAGCCTTCTTCTAATTTTTCGAGTTGTAGTAGGCTGAGCAATTCTCGTAGTGGTTTACTCATTGTGTCTCCTCACCGTTGTCTTTCATTCCAAGTTACCTCAACAGCCTCACTCTTGTGAAGTGGCATAGTTAAGAACTATTGAGTAACTTAGAAATAGTATTGTTCCAATTATGAAACAAAATCAATTGTTTGATAAATTCTAACTCAGTCAAACTATTGTCAAATAAAATGACAGGAAGCAGACAGTTTTATATTCCACACCTATAATTGCTTCGGTTTAATGCTCTTTTCGAGGAATATATGAAAAAAACACTACTACTTGTTACTTCTCTACTCTTTGGGGCTGCGTTAGTGGGTTGCCAAACTTCTCAAAATACAGAAATGGAATCTACAGAGGCGTCAATGAAGACGATTACAGGTACAGTGGCTTATCGCGAGCGGATTGCCTTGCCACCAAACGCAGTGGTTACTATTGCGTTAGAAGATGTGTCCTTGGCGGATGCGCCAGCAAAAGTGTTGGCGAAACAGACATTCGAAACAGAAGGTAAGCAAGTTCCTCTTTCTTTTGAGTTGAGTTACGACAGCAATGAAATCAAACCAAACCATCGTTACAGCGTTCGTGCTCGCATTGAGGTAGATGGAAAGCTGCGTTTTATCAGCGACACACATAACGGTGTTATTACAGATGAAGCACAAACTCACCAATTAGATATTCGTCTAGTTGGAACACGTTAATACGACGTACTGAGAACAAAAAATGGCAGCTTAAGGCTGCCATTTGTATTTTTTAAGTGAAGTTTTGCCAACTTCCGAGACTTCAATCCCTTCTGCTTCTAATTTCTTTTTTTGTCGCTCTAAGTCTCTGCCTTTTAAAGATATTTTTCCTTGGCTATTTACCACTCTAAACCAGGGGAGTTTGCTGTCTTCTGGTAGGTTACCCAGTGCTTTACCAACATGTCTCGCATAGCCCGGATAACCGGCCATTTTTGCAATTTCCCCATAGGTGGAGACTTTTCCTTTTGGAATTTGGTGAATTACAGCAAAGATTTGCGCTAAAAATTGGTCCATACTCAAAAGTGTCTATTTTGGATTACTAAGGAATGGTAAACCATTGGACTTGTATATTGCTAACGGTTCTTAACCCTTGTGTTGTCAGCGACTCACTTTGAAGAATTACATTTTCTGTTCTTTAGTGTCGTTGGTTGATGAGCCTTAAACAGCATGAAGCAAACGCAAGCTAAGCTTGAATCTAGACCCTCTCAACGACTTTCAATCCCAGTTTTTGCCGTTGAGTTACCAAGTAGGTGGGGAAGCCAGGAGGCGCTATGATTTTATCGACACTTCAATTTTTCGTTACGACCTTACTCGCTGTTGTCTGCGTTCGGGCGATGAGTTTGAGCGAGGGTGACATTCCCGTTCTTGCACTTATGATCCCCGCGCTGTGGGTTCTGCCACAAGGTGGGTTCGCTGGCTTAGTATTGCTGGGCGCGATGATGGCTTTTGGTGCGACACTCTCAATGCAGCCAATTGCTTTGTCGGTTGGTGTTTTGATCCTTTTCCCACTTTTAATGGTGGTGTTTTCTCGTAGAAGCTCTTTAGGCGTGTTGCTCACCGCTGGTCTTATTGTACTTACACTGCAAGTTGGTCTTATGGTCACACAGCAAGGCGGTAAGCTGGATGGGTCTGCTTGGGTTACAGTGGTTCAAACCATTGCGGTTATGGCGATGTGGTGGTCGGCTGCGCATTGGACGCCATCCAATAAACACAGCTGGTGGCCGTTGTTTTTGTTGCTCCCTTTGTGGATTGCAGGCCTACCGTACGCCGTTCTTATGGCGTTAAGTTTGACGGGAATGTTAGCGTCAATGGAAGCACTTGCGAAGCTTCAACATACCATTCGTTGGAGCAAATTATTATGTTGGACATTGCCGACTGTGGGTTTTGCCGCTTTAGTCGTCAGCCCGACCACGGATGTGCCAAACCCTGTTTTCGTGGTTTGGATCTGTTTGTTAGGGACGGCTTGGATGACTGACTATATTTTACGTAGTAGCGATGAACAGGCTGAATTATGAGTTTTTAGTCAGGTAAAAAGTGACATGTGCGGCAGAGTATCGAATTGGTTGTGGAACAAAATGGAGATTAGTATATGTTCTTCATTTCATATTTACTACACTTCCAATAATAATAACCACAATATAAGTGGTTGATTTAAGATAAGTTTGTCATGACAACTTTTGCTCGAACACTGTTGCTTTTTGCATGTTGCCTCTTGAGTTTGAATGTAAAAGCCGAAGCCCCTTTAATTGCTCATTATAAAGTCGCGACTGAAGCGGATGATGTCGTCACTCGTGTTCTTTTCAATGCTGCTTCAAAGGAGTTTGGCTTTACCGTTCAATACGTGAACTACTCCAGCTTTGATGCCATTCTAAATTCAGTAGCGAATGGGGAAGCGGACTTTGCTGCGAATATCACTTACACACAAGAACGTGCTCAACGTTTTAGTTATTCCCGCCCAACAAATATCGAATATACTTACCTCTTTGGTTTAAAAGATTCGACGTTGAGTGACATTTCGCGTGTTGGCGTCCCCAAAGATACAGTTTATGCCCAATTACTTAAACAACACTACCCTGAGCTAGAACAGATCTCTTATCAAGGTTACGAACAAGCAGTAACACTGCTACGTTCAGGTGCTGTGGATGGCGTTGTCGATGCCATTAACCAGCTCAAGCCGATGCTGATGGAGGGGTTTGACGCCAAGATGCTCAATGATCAGATTTCGATAAAGCCCGTATCCATCATCAGTAAAAAAGATCATCATCTTGAAGAGTTGGACACGTTCGCTACGTTTATTCACGGGGAAGCGGTGCAAAAGCAGCTTCGAGAAGAAATTTCCCAGTATCAATTTGAATTAAGGCGAGCAGCGTTGCGTGATTCTATTCGTTTATTACCCCTTGATTTTAATGAACCAATACGGATTAAGCTCGAATCTATCTTTCCATATGTTGTATACAACGCAGATGGTAGTGTCGAAGGGATGACGGCTGATGTAGTCCTGAGAAGTTGTGAGATCTTGGCTTTAAACTGCTTGATCATTAGTGAGCCTGGTGAAAGCTGGGGTTCTATGTACCATGAGTTTATCCAAGGTAATTTCGAAATTTTGGCGCCGTTAACGGTCAGCCGTGAGCGGCGCGCATTTAGCTACTTTCCAAAGTCCCATTACGCGCCAGCATCGGTGATGGTCAAGCGTTTAGGTTACAAACCGAGCACATACTCTCATGTTTCACAGTTGATATCTGAGCGGATTGGCGTAGTTAAGGATGACTTTTTCGATCAAATGATGACGCAACTGTTACCGCTAAAAGAACTCAAACGTTATCGTACCCAACAAGAGCTCATTCAGGGGCTACTACATGAAGAAGTCGATTACATTCCGATGGATACGGCGATGCTCAATCATTTTTTACGTCTCAGTGAATTGGTTCCGATAGAGCAGGATACCGCTATTGGCGAGTTTTATGAGTCACAACTCTCTGTTGGATTGGTCGCGAATGAAAAAGGAGCCATGCTTGCGCCTTTCTTCAGTCGTGCGATAGCGATGTTAGAAGTTGATAAGATCATTGCTCAGTACGATGTACGCCCAGATTGGCGTACCGCACTTGAATATGAGATTCGATTAGCGACGCAAACACAAGCTGTGTTTATCTTTGTATTATTGTTTGCTATTTGTGTTTCGCTTTATCTTTACCGTCAATCGAACACTGACAACTTAACAGGGTTAAGGAATCGTCGTGCGTTGCAAGTAAAGTATCGAAAAGGAGTAAACAAAGATCTATCCATACTTTACTTAGACATTAATCATTTCAAACGAATCAATGACACTTATGGGCATCGCGCTGGGGACGAAGTTTTACAACTACTGGCACTAAAAATTCATTATGTCTGGTCGGGAAGATGTTATCGAATTGGAGGGGATGAGTTCATATTGCTGGGTTATCCTACGCAAGCCGAGTTAACTAGAGCAATGAGAGAGCTCAGTAGAATCGACGTGAAAGGCAAATTATGTAGTGATTTGGAGTCTATAAGTATCTCTATTGGTTTCTCCGCAAAAAGGGAACGGCACATGAGCTTAGAGCAAGCGATGCATTTGGCTGATGAAGACATGTACATGAGTAAGCAGTCCTCACGGCACGACTCCTCTTATCGTGACTGTACGGTTTCATCATAAAGGAATGAATTGATCGAGTTTTGTCCAAACGATAATGAAATGATGAAATTCAAGGTTTTTGCTCTTGCATTATGAGAGCTGATACTGAATAATCGCCCCATCGATTGAGGCAAGACCTCTCGAAAAGAATTATGGGGCTCTGGTCCTCTCGCAACAATAGCTCGTGAACTCGGTCAGGTCCGGAAGGAAGCAGCCGCAGCGTGTGACTTGTGTGCCGGGATGTGGCTGGGGTCCCACCCTTTGAAAGCCCTGCGTTATCGCAGGGCTTTTTTCGTTTTTGAGCCTTCTTTTATTTTGGCTACGCTTGGTGTTCAACGTCTTCTGATGATCAAGCTTCTTGAGGTTATTTAGGTATAATTTATAATCTCATCCGCTCGATACCGAACTTTCGTGAAGATTGTTTAGGGTACACTCGCCGAATAACCATTTTCACCTGGGATACTTTAATGATTTCAAAAAACCAATTAAAACTGCTTCGTGCTTTAGGTCAAAAGAAACAGCGTAAAGCGCATGGCTTATTCCTAGTTCAGGGTGAAAAGAACGTACTAGAGCTAGCAAGTAGTTCATTGAAGGTGAAGCAGGTTTTTGCAACAGCGGCATTTCTCGAACAAAATGCTGGTACGCTAAATCGTTTTGATTGTGTTGAAGCATCGCTTGATGAATTGACCAAAGCGAGCACGCTTGTGAGCAATAATGCGGCCATTGCTGTGGTTGAAATTCCGAGTGTAAAAGAGCCTCAAGCGAAAGGCTTGATGATTGCGCTAGATGGTGTATCCGACCCTGGTAATCTAGGTACGATTATTCGTGTTGCAGACTGGTATGGCATCAAGCACATTATTGCGAGTACAGATTGTGCTGATCCTTATAATCCTAAAACGATCAGTGCGACCATGGGCAGCTTTGGCCGCGTACAAGTGAGTTTGGTGGATTTGCCAAGTTACTTGGAACACGCCAAATTGCCAGTATATGGCGCGTTTTTGGAAGGAGAGAGCGTTCATAAAACGGATTTCGCTGCTGAAGGTATTTTGTTGATGGGCAGCGAATCTCATGGTGTGCGCGAAGCCGCAGCAAAATTCGTGACAGATAAGATCACGATTCCGGCGTTTGGCGGTGCCGAATCACTGAATGTCGCGATGGCGACTGGCATTATTTTAGACAACATGCGCCGCCAACATAGCTAATGCAACAATTACTTAATAACAAAGCCAGTCTATTTGACTGGCTTTGTTGTATTTTGCCTAGAAAAATCAGCCTGGCTGAATCTTGCGTTTAACGAAATACAGTGAATGTTGTTCGGTGAGTTAATTTTGTTTTAGTTCAATAGGCTGTGCCTATAAATAAAATTACTCCTTTCCATTTAGTAAAATCAGGAAATTAGGCGACACTTATCTAAAGGCCGCAATAAAATGCCCTTAAGGAGATAAGAATGCATTCATTAAAAGTAAAAGATTACATGACGTTGCAAGCGGTGACTTTCACGAAAGATATGTCACTTTCGGCAGCTTTAAACAAAGTAATGCAAAGTGTCACACTAGGTGGCCCTGTCATTGATGAAAATGAAAAAGTGGTTGGGTTTTTATCGGAGCAAGACTTATTAGATAAGTTGGTGAAAGCAAGTTATCACTGCCAAGATACACATACGGTACAAGAGTGTATGCATGATGATGTCTTATCTGTTTCTCCAGAAATGTCAGTAATTGAACTGGCTGACATGATGAAAGTTGGAAAGCCGAAAATGTATCCAGTGGTGGATGGCAAAGGTAAGTTGGTTGGTGTTATCACAAGAAGAGACGTGCTGCGTGCCATAGGAATGACATTAAATGAGTGTTTTAAGCATCCCGTTTAACCTCTCTGTTTAAACTTTACGGAATATTGCTTTTAAACTGGTTTGGAAAGACGCTTCGGCGTCTTTTTTATTTTCTATCGCCGAACTGTACAAATTTATCTTGACCTTGGAGCTTACTCTAAGGTTTATCCTTAGCAATAGGTAAATCACCGATACCAATAAGGAAAAAATTATGTGTACAAAACATCAAGGTTGCCAATCTAGCAAAATCAAAACTGCGGTGCCGCTTGGTGCAAGCGAGTCATGCTGTGCGCCAGTAAAATCTTCGCTCAATATCTCTCAGGCCAGTGTTGATGTTTCTGAAAGCTCTTGCTGTAGTGGAGGAGGCTGCAGCGTTGACACAGGCGAGGAAGACGATCCCACAAGGGAGAGTAATTCCTCCGTTCGGAACGCTTGGCTTGTGTCAGGTATGGATTGCCCATCTTGTGCGCAAAAGCTTGAGAAAGCCATTACGTCTTTACAAGGCGTCAGCCAAGCCAAGGTTTTGTTTGCAACAGAAAAGCTGGTCGTCGATTTTGATGGTCTAGAGCTGATAGCTACGATAGAGCAGACAGCCCAAAAAACGGGTTTCCCGCTCTCTTCACTTGATGCTCCAAAACCAAGCACTACAAAGAAAGGCTGGCTTGGCGTCATAAGAGACAACATCCAAATTCTCTCGATTGCTGGTGCAATGGCTACTGCGGCAGTAATTTCTAAGATCGACCCTCAAATAAGCGCTTGGTTATTCACTTTGACGTGTTTACTTGGTTTATACCCAATCGCGCTCAAATCATTTAAGTTGGCGCGTAGCGGTACGCCTTTTGCGATTGAAACGTTAATGAGTGTAGCGGCGCTCGGCGCTTTATATTTAGGTGAAACCGCCGAAGCCGCAATGGTGTTATTGCTTTTCCTTATTGGTGAAAAGTTAGAAGCATATGCATCATCTCGCGCGCGAAGCGGTGTCCAGGCGTTAATGGACTTAGTCCCAGAAAATTCAATTTTAATTATTGATGGTGAACGCAAAGAAGTACCAGCTGCGCAGCTTAAACCAGGGGATATCATAGAAGTCGCACCCGGAGGTCGTTTGCCTGCCGACGGTGTTTTGCAAGATGCGCTTGCGAGTTTTGACGAAAGTGCGTTAACGGGAGAATCTGTTCCCGTTGAACATCAAACCGGTGGCAAAGTGATGGCCGGGGCTGTGGTTGTCGATAAAGTGGTTCGTTTACAGGTGACTTCCCGTCAGGGCGAGAATGCGATAGATCGAATTCTTCATTTGATTGAAGAAGCAGAATCCCGTAAGGCACCATTAGAACGCTTTCTTGATAAATTTAGCCGTTGGTATACGCCACTAATGATGTTGGTGTCTCTGATGGTTATCGTTACGCCGCCATTACTATTTGCCCAACCGTGGGAAACGTGGATCTATCGAGGACTCGCCCTGCTGTTGATTGCTTGTCCATGTGCATTAGTCATTTCAACGCCTGCGGCGATCACTTCTGGCTTGGCGGCAGCGGCTAAGCGGGGCGCATTGATCAAAGGTGGAGCGGCGCTTGAGTTGCTTGGCAAGGTTGAGTCTGTCGCATTTGATAAAACTGGGACACTGACGCAAGGTAAACCAGAAGTGACCGACGTCTTTGCTTTTGATATGGATGAAGACAAGTTACTTAGCCTAACTGCGTCAATCGAGGTTGGTTCAAGTCATCCTCTAGCGGTTTCTTTAGTTACCAAAGTGCAAGAGCAGGGGCTTACTATTCCTGAAGCGTTGGATAAAACCGCGCAAGTAGGCTCTGGTGTCACTGGTTACGTCGATGGAAAAATGGTCCAAGTGGTCACGCCTTCAAAGGCAGACTTTCCACTTTCTCAAGAAGCCAAAGAGCAAGTGGTTACGTTGGAACAACAAGGTAAAACGGTTGTCATTGTTCGTTACGATGACGAGGTCATTGGCGTGATCGCATGGCAAGATACATTGCGCTCAGATGCCCAGCAAGCCATCGCAATGTTGAAGGAACTTGGGGTCACGTCGGTGATGCTAACGGGTGACAACCCGAGAAGTGCAGAAGCAATGGCAAATAGAATAGGCTTGGATTATAAAGCGAGTTTGTTACCTGCAGACAAGGTGCATTACGTCGAGAAACTATCACAACAACATACCGTTGCGATGGTGGGAGACGGTATCAATGATGCTCCAGCCATGAAAGCTTCGAGCATTGGTATTGCGATGGGAGGCGGTACGGATGTTGCGCTCGAGACTGCTGATGCGGCGTTAACACACAACCGGTTGATTGAGCTACCTGCCATGATAGAACTGTCGCGTGCGACGCTAAGTAACATTCGTCAGAATGTCGCGTTAGCGCTAGGTTTGAAAGGTGTATTCTTAGTGACAAGTTTACTTGGGGTTACTGGGTTGTGGGTTGCAGTATTAGCTGACAGTGGTGCAACAGCACTGGTGACATTGAATGCGTTGAGATTACTTCGTTTTGAGTCCAAACAGATCAAATAACTGACCTAACCAATGATCCCACTCATTAATAGCCCGAGGCATTCGTGTATCGGGCTTTTTTTAACCGTATTCACCTGATGCGATCAGACGTTTTTCTCGTCCTTGAAATCACGCATTGCTATGCAACAAAATGATTTAACGCCCCTTAAAGTGTGATCAATACCAGTTTTGTTTGAAATTTCATTTTCATTACATTTTGTCATTGTGATTGTGATCACTCTATGTTGGTGAAAGGTTCGCTACAGTGCATCTGTACCCAATAACTGATTAATGAGCTTATTGTTCATAAAATAAGCCACAATAAGGAGCGACTTATGTCTCAAGCTGTATTCCATTTAGGTGTTACTGAAGCTGATCTTAATGGTGCGACTCTAGCGATCATTCCTGGTGACCCAGCGCGTGTTCAAAAAATCGCAGAACAAATGGAAAATCCAGTATTTCTAGCAAGCCATCGTGAATACACGCTATACCGTGCAGAGCTAGACGGTAAACCTGTTGTGGTTTGTTCTACAGGTATTGGTGGTCCTTCTACCTCTATCGCAGTTGAGGAATTGGCACAGCTTGGTGTTCGCACTTTCCTACGTGTTGGTACAACGGGTGCAATTCAACCGCATGTAAACGTGGGTGACATGATCGTAACGACGGGGTCAGTTCGTCTTGACGGTGCGAGCCTACACTTTGCTCCTATGGAATTCCCAGCAGTTGCTGACTTTGAAGTAGCAACCGCAATGAAAGCAGCGGTAGAAGAGTCTGGCGCTACAGTTCACATGGGTGTGACTGCATCAAGCGACACGTTCTACCCTGGTCAAGAACGTTACGATACGTTCTCTGGTCGTGTTGTTAAGCGTTTCCAAGGCTCTATGCAAGAATGGCAAGACATGGGCGTACTTAACTTCGAGATGGAGTCGGCAACACTGCTAACAATGTGTGCGAGCTCTGGTTTAAAAGCGGGTTGTGTGGCAGGTGTTATCATCAACCGTACACAAAAAGAGATTCCAGATCATTCAACTCTGAAAGAAACGGAAGCGCGTTCAATTAAAGTGGTTGTAGAAGCAGCGCGTAAAATGCTTTAAGCCCCTATAGTTGGCATTTAAACAAACAGAAAAAACCAGAGGCTAACCTCTGGTTTTTTTCTAGTTATAGAAATGCGTACAGCTAAAATTTAGGTATAAAAAAAGCAGCATTAATGCTGCTTTTTATCGTTGTGAATTTTAGCTTTTCTTAATGGCACTATATCTCGTCTGAACCGCCCGCGTCTTTAAACCAAGCAGTTAAGTGCGTTCTTAAATCTTTAAGCTCATCAGGGCCAATCAGGGCTAGTCCTAAGTCTTCAGCACGAGTAATGTCATTGTGACGAAGAGGACGGAAGCTCACCAACATTGCGCGCGCTTGTAAGCCACCTAATAGATCGCGAAGCGATTCTAACTTATATAAAGTATCGTCGCCGTCATCTCTCATGCCTTTGGTTTTGCACTCGATGATGTGCAGCTTGTTGTTTACAACTGTTGCGACATCTAACTCATTGCGTACTTCACTTTCACCAAGTTTGCGATAAACCTGAACATTTAACGATCGATCTTGGATCGTCGGCATGGTGTCTTGGATTTGCTTCACGGTGCTGTGAACCAAAGTTTCTAACCACTCACCGTTTGAAAAGCGTCGAGCATCTTCATCTGCAAACGTTAAAACGCCATTCTCATAGGTGGCGATTTCTGCTTCTACTAAATCTGAAAGCAACATGTTTAGCTCACGGTAGCCCTGCTGTTTTTCGGAGAGCTCGACATCAAGCTTTTGTTCTTTGCGGCATGTGGTTGCAAGGTAGTTAAGTGTTGCTAGACCTGGCCCAAGCTCAAGCGCATTTGAGGCCCATCGTTCACCAAGTTCATACAATTTTTTATCAAGAAGAGGTGGTAAATCAACGTGGTGAAATTCGCCGCGTGCACCAAAGATAGTGAGGTAATCTGCAATCGTAATGTGATCTTCGACTTGGGTATCTTCTTTGCCATCAGGGTATAACCAACAAAGCTTATCGCTACTAGGCTCAACCACAAAAATTGGCCAGCGATAGGTACGGAAAACTTCGTACACCGACAACAAGCGATGACGAAGACCACAGCTCGCGTTCAATTTTACATCTTCGCCGCGTTCATGGAGATCTTTTGCCAGTTTTTGAATTGCTTGTTTGATCAGAGATGTATTAACAGCGGATGGAATTTCAAAAAATTCAGAAGTAATTTCTCGTTGATCTAAAACGGCACTCAGTCGGTCAAATATATCTAACTGGCTCTTGTCTCCGATGAAGACGATATGTGTGCTTAGCGTACGATTATCTAATAGAGGAGTGACCAATCTCACTGGGTCTTGGTCGATAATACCAACATGAACAGCCATAGATTTTCCTTTTTATGAGGCCGCTCGAAAAGAGTTGTGCAAGGGGATGAGCTGGCCTTATTAATCATATGTAGACATGGCCGACAAAAAACAAGGGCGACTTAACAAAAAGTCGCCCTTATACAGTTGATTGCACTAATTAATGCTCTTAATTATAAAGTATTTATAACTTAAATCGGTGGACCAATTCATTTTGCTGATGAGCCAAGTGGGTCAGTGATTCACTGGTTTGTGCGATATTCGACATGGCTTGGAAACTTTCATCGGCGATGCTGTTGATATCTTCGATGCTGCGAGCAATGTCTGTTGATGTTTCACTTTGCTCTGCTGCTGCTTGTGAAATGTGCGTACTCATTTGGCTGATTTCGATGATTAGCGCCTGGATCTCTTCCATTGAGCTGTTCGCTTTTGACGCTTGCTCAACCGACATCTCCATATCGCTCATACAGCTTTGTATGACTTGGTTTGCCGATTGTGAGCTAGATTGCAGATTACTGATCATGGATTCAATTTCAGTGGTTGATTGAGTCGTTCTTGATGCGAGTACTCGTACTTCATCTGCCACTACCGCGAAGCCGCGACCTTGTTCACCAGCGCGAGCCGCTTCAATTGCCGCGTTCAATGCCAGTAGGTTGGTTTGCTCCGCAATGTTGCGGATCACATCAAGGATAGACCCAATTTGACCACTCATCTTTTGTAGCTCAGAAACTGCGGAGACCGATTCGTTCAAACGTGTTTCTAGTTGATTAATGGTTGAGATGTTACTGCTCATAACATTTCTGCCTTCTTCAGAGGCAGATTCGACGCGTTGCACCATTTCTAGCGAGCCTTGCGCACTTTGCGCGACTTCCTGCACTGAATGAGACATTTCTGTCATCGCGGTAGCGACGTTTGCCGTTTGTTCGCGTTGAGAGCTCAATTTAATTTGTGCTTGCGAAGAGGTGCGTTCGTTGGTTGTCGCGGTTGACGATAGGTTTTCTGACGCTTCGTTGAGTTTCACCAAGATCTCGTGAAGGTTGTCGGCGAGTGAGTTAATGTGTCCACTCACACGGCTGAATTCGTTGTTATAGCGAATATCGATACGCTGTGTCATATCACCTTCAGTCAGGCCTTCTAACACTTTTAGAATACGAGTCAACGGCTCGCGAACGCTTTGTGCGATGTGGTAGCCAATCGCTGTCGCGAGTAAAACGACAATAACGCCAATGATGATGGCTTTCGTTACACCGGCCGAATATATGTCACCTGCATCTGCCAATGATTCATTGAGCTTATCTGTTGCGGTTGTCGTAAATTGCTCAAGAATCGCCATGGTTGAATCCACTTTATTTGCTAGGTTGGCGATATTGTTATACAAAGCGGCGCGAGCATTGAGGTAATTATTATGTTGGTCTAGCACACCGCCACGCATACCGACGTCACGAGTAAATTGCTCTACAGATTCGCCAAATGCTTTTTCTAGCTCAGGAAGCTGAGTCACCAACCCGCGGAATGCGTAATTCAAGTGCGTTACTGCTTTGCGGTTTTTAGCTACGGCTTGCGTAACAAACTCAGGGTTGGAACTGGCGAGGGCATCAGAGGTAATTACTTCGGCATCTTTTAACTTGATAAAGTAGCTCTTTGCCATGACTTTGACAGAAATGCTGGTTTGATCTGCCACATATTCTTTAAGACCAACCGAAAGTTCGGTATTCAGTTTTTGGAAGCGGCGTGAGGATTTTTGCACTTCTTCTTGAGCCGCGAACATTGCTTCGTAGTTGTCCATGGCCTCTAGAGCTTCTGTAAAATAGCTCTGCTCTAACGTTTTTAACTGTGAAAACGGTTCGGCAAGAGAAGGGTAGATTTGGCTTGCGGTTTTCAGTTGAGCCAATGTGGATTCGAAGCGCTGTTGAGATCTAGCAAATTCCTGACGCATTTCATCCATGCGTTGTTTATTCTCTGTTGTCAGGAAGTCTTTAAATGATTTGTCGGCAGAAAGCAGCTCAACACTGGTTTGATTAGATAACGATACCAACGGTAGGGATGATTTAGATACCGTGCCAAATTTTCCGTGAATATCACTCATTCCTCCCATCATAATGGCAATTGTGACGGCAAATAGGATGATGATCAGTGCAAAGCCGGCATACATCCTTTTAATAACTGAACCTCGCATAAGTGAGTTTCCTCTCCCAAAAATAGACAAGCTACCCAAGCATTTTTGAGTTTACTTGGGTATAAAAATAATAATTGTCTTAAAAAAGTAACAAAATTCATTGGATTGTATTCAGTTTGTGACGCGCATTTTATGACGCACACGACAAAAAAAGCCTCGTTAATTAGCATTTGATTAATAATGTTAAGTGAACACTGTTTTTATTGAGCTCCGCTTTTGGTTGGCGCATACTAATTGGGGTCTAATTACGTTTATAAAATGGAGTCCTCATGGCGGAAGAAACGATCTTTAGTAAAATTATTCGCAAGGAAATCCCTGCCGATATCCTTTATCAAGATGATTTGGTGACTGCGTTTCGCGACATTAACCCTCGCACACCAAGCCATATTCTCATTATTCCGAATAAACTGATCCCAACAACGAATGATGTAGAAGCTGAAGATGAAGCAATGATGGGGCGTTTGTTCACTGTTGCTAGAAAGTTGGCGAAAGAAGAAGGTATTGCTGAAGACGGCTATCGCCTGATCGTTAATTGTAATCCACATGGTGGCCAAGAGGTTTACCATATTCACATGCACCTACTAGGCGGCCGCCCTCTAGGTCCAATGGTATTGAGCTAAGCTTTTAAAAGTGGGTGGCGATTCACCCGCTTCTTTTTCCTGTCGAATGACACATTTGTGGAGATAAATGTGAAACTAGGTGTAAAGCTGTTAGGGCTGATGAGCTGGGCTTTAATGGCCTCTGGCTGCGCGAATTTATCTGCGGGCAATCTGTTTAGTCATTACAGCAACCAGAATCAAGAAGTTTATCAAGCCGTTGTTGCAGGGGAATATGCCAAAGCAAAACAACTTCAATCAAGTGAAGTGGGTGGCGAGATACTTGGCAATTTTGAAAAAGGTCGCATCTCTTTTCTTGCTGAAGATTACCCAACAAGTTTGAATGCGCTAGAAAGCAGCGATCGTGCCGTACGTGTTCAACAAGATCGAGCGACGATATCTGTGTCAGACACGGCAACGAGCGTCGGCTCTCTCGCAGTGAACGACAATCTCCAAGATTATCATCCCGCCGATTACGAACTTGGCTTTTTGCACCTGTATCTAGGACTAAATTACTTACAGAAAAACGATTTAGAAGGAGCACTAGTTGAAGTGCGTCGAGCTAATCAAGTTCAGGAAGCGGCAAGAAATGCGCGTGAAAAAGAGCTAAAAGCAGCAGAGAAAGACCTTAACAAGCAAGGCATGTCTGCCAATTTAGGCAGTGTATTAGCGAACTACCCTGATGCTGGTAAAAAACTAAGCGCGGTACAAAATGGTTATCTGTTCTATCTTTCTGGCTTGTTATATGAAGCGTCGCGAGACTTAAACAGTGCTTATGTTGATTACCGACGAGCACTCGCTGTAATGCCAGACAACAAGCAAGTTGTAGAAAGCACCTTATACGCTGCTAAGAAGTTAGGCATGCGTGAAGACTTGCGCATGCTAGAGAAGCGGTATGGCAAAGCACCTTCTGGATTAACTCAGTCACAAGGGCGAGTCATCGTTATTGATGAGCAGGGTGTTGTTGAGGCGATGAAAGGGTGGCGTATTGATTTACCGATTTACGACAGTCGCGATAATGGCGCGATTTATTCGTTGGCGCTTCCTTATTATCAGAACCGAGGTGCTCAACGTTTTAGCGATGTTGTTTTAAATGGTCAGGTATTGCCTTCCAGTACGCTGACTGATGTTAATGCGATGGCGCAAAACGATCTTAATGAACGTCTTACTACAATAGTGATCCGTCAAGCTCTTCGTGTTTGGGCAAAAGATCGAATCCGAAAAGAGGCGGCGAAAAAAGGCGATGATGTGGGCAACATACTTTTCAATGTATGGAACACATTGACCGAACAGCCAGATACAAGAAGTTGGCAAACATTGCCAGCGCAAGTGAAAACGGCTTCAAAAATCGTGAAACCGGGAACACAAAGTTTAAACTTGGGTGATCAAACCTATCAGTTTGAAGTGCCTGCACAGCAGACTACATTGGTATGGGTATCTCGTCAGGGAGCACACTCAACCGTGTGGCATAAACAGCTAGGGAGACTGTAATGAAAGCATGGCTTGTTTGTTTAGCAATGGCTATTGGTTTAGTTGGATGCGCCGAAAACACGGCTGGTATTCGAATTGATGGCCAAACGCAAAAAGTATTCTTTAATGATAACGTTTTAGGTAGTCGCTTATTAGTTGACAACATCACCACCACTTACGTTGATGATCGCCCACGAGGAGTCGTGCAGTTGAGTAGCAATTACAAAGGTGATCAGCACATTCTTTACCGATTTTATTGGTATGACAACAATGGTTTAGAAGTGAATACCAAACCTGGTCCGTGGCGAAAAATGATTGTGCGAGGATTTGAGCAAGTCACGTTATCTGAAGTTACTGTGAATCCAAATGGCACAAAATTCCGTGTGCAAATTAGAGAAGCACAAGACGATTAATCTTAACGGCTCTGCCGAAGCTGCCGCGCTAACGATGCGCTGGTATTGAAAAACTAAGGAACTCTCATGAAAAAAAGTATTATTGCTCTTTTAGGTCTTGCCGTCATTTTAGGTGGCTGTTCTAACAAAGTCTCTTACGGCGATGCGCAAGCAACAGAAACCACGACTATCGATTTTGGCTCAACAGATTTACAAAAAATCGCGGCTGAAATGGTGGATAGCATGATGATGTCGGGCTCTGTAGCAGCAATTACTCGTGACCAACGTCCTATCGTTTTTGTTGAGCGAATTAAGAACAAAACCAGTGAACATATTGACACTGAATCCATTACTGACACGATCTCTACTAAGATGTTGAACTCAGGTAAGTTCCGCTTTGTTGATATGGATCGTGTTGAGTCTGTGCGTGAACAACTTAACTTCCAAAACACGGATGAGCTTGTTAACCAAAGCACAGCGATCCAATTTGGTAAAATGGTTGGTGCTCAATACATGCTTTACGGCAACCTATCTAGCATTGTGAAAAATGCAGGTAGCGATAAAGATGTATACTACAAGATGACCATGCGCCTAATGGACCTAGAAACAGGTTTGATTGAGTGGGCGGATGAAACTGAAATTCGTAAAGCGCAATCTAAGAGCCTATTCGGTCTTTAATCGAACAGGGTGGAGAAGTCATCAATGGCATGGTTTTCTTGGCAACAAGCAAAACAGTTAGATCCGAGTCTTAATGCTCTCGATGGCTTCTTTACGGAGCCTCCGGTAAAAGTACAAACTGTTACCGGGGGGCTAACCAACCGCTGTTGGCGGTTGGAATCTTCTCAAGGCCTTGCATACATCTGGCGACCGACCAGTCATGTCTGCAAGGCTTTTTCAATTTCTCGTCACAGTGAATATCAAGTGCTGAATGCAGTCTCTTCATTGGAAATTGGCCCCAAGCCAGTTTTTATTCATGAGCAAGGGTTGCTGGTGGAATGGATAGAAGGAGAGGCACTGACGGAGTCAGGCTTAGCACTAAGCGATTTATTATCCATTGCGGCGAAGATTCATCAATATCCGATAAGCGCAATTCCTTTGGTTCCATTTTCATATATTTCTCGCATCGATCATTATTGGCTTGAGCTTGATGGTCAGTATGTGGGTACGGAGTTTGAGGCTTTGTACATGAAGTGGCGCACGGAACCGAACGTTGCACCTGTTCCGCTTGCCCTATGTCACTTCGATCTGGGGTGTTACAACCTAGTGCGAGGGGAGAGTGGGGTGAAAGTCATTGATTGGGAGTATGCCGGGATTGCTGACCCTAGGCTAGATTTGACCTTAACTATTCAGGTCGCGAATGCGCCTGTGGAAGAAGCGGTAAAGCAGTATTGCCAAATTCGAGGTATCGAAGATGTGTCTCTTTGGCTGAGAGGTGTACACGCTTGGCAACCAAGAACCTTGGTGATGGCGATGCTCTGGTATCTACTTGCCTATAAATTGTGGGGAACTGAACAATACTTAAACAGTGCGTATGAGTTGAAAGGCTCATTGTGTATGGAAGATCACTGTTTTGAGAACTCGTGATATTTTCCCCTTTAACAGTAAGGAAATAGTGGTAGTTTTAATAAAAGTACCAGATACACACAGGGAGAGGTACACATGATTATTTACTTACACGGCTTTGACAGTACAAGCCCGGGTAACCACGAAAAAGTTCTTCAACTGCAATTTATCGACGACGACGTTCGTTTTATCAATTACAGCACCCTTCACCCAAAGCACGACATGCAACACTTGTTAAAAGAAGTGTCTAAAGTTATCGATCAATCTGATGACCCAAACCCGTTAATCTGTGGGGTAGGTTTAGGTGGTTACTGGTCTGAGCGAATTGGTTTTCTATGCGGTATCAAGCAAGTGATGTTCAACCCGAACTTGCACCCAGAAAAAACGATGGCTGGTCGAATCGATCGCCCAGAAGAGTACGAAGATATCGCAACAAAATGTGTTGATCAGTTCCGAGCGAAAAATCAAGCGCACTGCTTAGTGATTCTCTCTAAAGATGATGAAGTGCATGACAATTCGAAAACGGCAGCTGAGTTAGAAAAACACTATCAAATCATTTGGGATGAAACTCAGTCTCATAAGTTCAAAAAAATCTCTCATCATTTACAAGCGATAAAGGCATTTAAAAATACTTACTAATGTTGAGTGTAGACAGTAAAGCGGCGTTTTTATCGGCTGCTTTGCTGCGATTCCTTCTCTTGAGTATGCCGAGCCACTGTCTCTTTGAAAGGCACATTTTCTTGGTTTAACGCTTTGAATATTGTGTTCTCCTTACCGTTTTCTTACTTACCTCCTATGTAGCACGAACACCTTGTTGTAGAGTAGTCGAAAAGTAGTCAATCCGTACTCGTTACACGGATTTTGGTTGCCTTCAAAGTTGGTCTCTATATAATGAACCGGACTAAAATAATTTGATAAATATCAAAAAAAATTGAGAGCGAGTAATAAACTTGCCCAAAAATTCTGGCGTCGTATGCGTACCAGATAAACGTGCCAAACCCTGACAAGTCATTGATAGATAAAGAATCAAGGTGAGTGGCAGTTTTTTAATCCAAGTAATTGAGACACCTCTAAGAACCAAGAATTCATCGGTTGGATGGATGCCACAAATGTTTGTGAGTCATGCATCGAGCTGAACCCCATATATTCATTTTTGTAGAGGAAAATCATTGTGACACGCATTATCGTTGTAGGCGGCGGTGCAGGTGGTCTTGAGTTGGCAACTAAGCTTGGTCGAACTCTAGGTCGCAAAAACCGTGCGCAAATTACGCTAGTCGATCGAAAAGCGAGCCACTTGTGGAAGCCATTATTGCATGAGGTTGCTACAGGTTCTTTGGACGAAGGAGTAGATGCACTGAGCTATCGAGCTCATGCAAAAAACCACAGCTTCGACTTCCAAATGGGTAGTCTTCAAGACATCGACCGTGAACGTAAAGTGATCATCTTAAGTGAGCTTAAAGACGAACACGGTGAACTTCTTATGCCAAGCCGTGAGCTAGAATACGACATTCTAGTGATGGCAATTGGCTCGACATCAAACGACTTCAACACGCCTGGCGTTCGTGAAAACTGTATTTTCCTAGACAGCCCTGAGCAAGCACACCGTTTCCGTACAGAAATGAACAACGAGTTCCTAAAGCTGCACGCGAAAAACGGTAACGGTACGGTCGATATTGCGATTGTTGGTGCTGGTGCAACTGGCGTTGAACTATCAGCTGAGTTACATAATGCTGTTAAAGAGCTGCGCACTTATGGCTTCGGTGATCTTGATTCTAGCAAGTTGAACGTCAATCTGATTGAAGCAGGTGAGCGTATTTTACCAGCGTTACCTCCACGTATTTCTTCTGCTGCTCATCAAGAGTTGGTGAAGTTGGGCGTAAACGTGCGCACCGCCACTATGGTGACTAAAGCTGAAAAAGATGGCCTTACTACAAAAGATGGTGAGAAGATCCCAGCTCAAATCATGGTTTGGGCTGCAGGTATCAAAGCTCCAGACTTTATTAAAGATATCGCTGGCTTAGAAACGAACCGTATCAATCAGCTTGTAGTGAAAAACACACTACAGACAACACGAGATGATGACATCTTTGTTATTGGTGACTTAGCACAATGCACCCAGTCTGACGGTTCGTTCGTGCCGCCACGCGCTCAAGCTGCACACCAAATGGCAAGCCAGGCATTTAGTAACATCGTCGCGAAGATCAACGGGCGCGAGTTGAAAGACTATGTATATAAAGATCACGGTTCATTAGTGTCTCTAAGTCGCTTTTCAACCGTTGGTAGTCTGATGGGGAACCTAACTAAAGGGTCGATGATGGTAGAAGGCCGTATTGCTCGTGTCGTTTACATCTCGTTGTATCGCATGCACCTAATGGCGTTGCACGGTGTATTCAAAACCGGTCTGATGATGCTCGTCGGTCGCATTAATCGCGTGCTGCGTCCAAACCTTAAGCTGCACTAAGGTTTTAAATCCACTCTATGTGGATGTACTGTATCTTAAAAAATGCAGAAGCCACCGCAAGTCGGTGGCTTTTTGTTTATGTTAGATCTGTCGGTAAAAGTGAGTACACAACGCCATCTTTAGGCTTACCATGAAAAATAAACCGGTTTCTGGCGATGGCTTCTTTTTGTGCACCGACGGACTCAATTAAGGCTAGGCTAGCTTCGTTGTCGGGGTCACAAACAATCTCTAGTCGAGTTAAACTTAGCTTTGCGAAGCAGAATTCTGCTAAGGCTTTAACGGCTTCTTGGGCATAGCCTTGCCGTTGATAGCGGTCGGCAACCCAGTAACCAATACTCGCCATATTAAACGTATGATATAACTCATTAACCGCTGCCATTCCAACCAAAGTGTTACTTTGCCGCTCATAGATACCGAAACCAAAAGCCTCAGTTTTGACCCAGTTAAGACGGGTTGCCAACAGAAAGTCCTGCGCGGTTTTCAATGTGACGTTTTTATCACACCAGTCAAGCCATTGGTGCAGCGAAGGGGATTCTGCAAGTAATCGTTGTAGTGAATGTGCTTCTTCAGCAGGGATGAGCTTGAGCGCTAAGCGGGGCGCAATGATTTCAAAGTCTGGACTCATGAACTAATACGACTTCCATGTTGAGTGTAAGTAAATTGAAAGCTGTCTATTTATACTTGAACGCAGCTATTTTCCTTGCTCTGCGTTGGTTAGGAATAACTGAGGTATAGCAGATAAAAACAAAGCGCAGCTTTGCTGCGCTTTGTCGAACCGCTCGTGCTTATCGAACCCGACGAACTTGAATGATCATACCCATCAACGGGTTATCTAGGTAATGAGTCTCGCTGCTACGCATACGACGTTTTTGATCCATTCGATAACTCTTCAGGAATTTCTCTTCGGTTACTGTCGGCGATATTTCTGCCAAGTTACCGACTTGGACGTTACCATCTACTTCACCTAAGTCATCCGCCAATTGCTCAGTTGAGGTTGGTTCAAAACGCACCTCTCTAACACTTGGTTCGCGCAGATCTAGTGTTGTTTCGGCGAAGAGGTAATGCTGTACGTATATTTGGAATCGACCATCTAGTTCATATAAAGGGCCATTGACCGTCTCTTCACTGTAACCGTCGCTGGAAAATGTTTGATTGCCATTGATTGGGCGGCCATCTGCTTGATAAGAATCAGAGAAATCTCGCCCGCCAACGATGCGGAAAATTGGGGCGCTAGATTTACCTCGGTCACCTTGACGCCAGGCTACGTGTTTAAGCACTTTAAAGCCGGCATGATTATTTAGTGCCGCTTCTTGCGCGTTGAGACGGAAAGAAGAACTTGGCAAAAGTGTCACGCCTTTAGAGCGGCGGTAGGATTCACTCTCTAGGCTACCGACATTTTCCATATCGATTTTTGGCAGTTGATTCGGCCAAGATTCTGTTGTGCTTTCAGCGTCGACTGCTCGCTTGAAAATGATCACTTCAATATCAAATTGGCGTTGTGCCCAAGAGGGCATTGAGACACATAGAAGCAATAACGGGATCAGTATTCTCATTCGACTATTAGCTCGTTGGTAATAAATTCTGTTTAAAATCATTCAGTAAGTCTTGAACAAACTGAATGCGTTTACGTCGGTCCACCAATGGTACGCTAAACTTGAACTTAGTTGGACCTTCCATTGCAAATTTTTGCGGCTGTGATTGCAGCAGTTTAACTAAATACGCTGGATTTATGTCAGCATCAGGGTAAAACTCGATAAATCCACCTTTATCATGGGCTTCTATCTTTTTCGCTTTTAAACTACCAGCCGAAATTTTCAATTCTGAGACGGCAAGTAAGTTCTTTGTTGCGTCTGGAAGCAAACCAAAGCGATCAATCAGTTCCACTTTTAGCTCTGATAGTTCATTACTGCTTGTGACACTCGCAATGCGTTTGTACATCGACAGTCGTGTGTTTACATCCGGAATGTAATCATCTGGTAAGAGCGCTGGGATTCGCATTTCCACTTCAGTTTGCTCACGAAGCAGCTCATCCAAAGATGGCTCCTTGCCTTCTTTTAATGCTTGCACTGCTTGTTCCAGCATTTCCATATAAAGTGTAAAACCAACGGATTGAATTTGCCCACTTTGCTCATCACCAAGCAGCTCACCAGCACCACGGATTTCTAAATCGTGGGTTGCTAACGTAAAGCCAGCACCTAAGTCTTCCAGTGAAGCAATCGCATCAAGACGCTTGATGGCATCTTTGGTCATGGCTTTTGGATGTGGTGTTAATAAGTAAGCATAGGCTTGATGGTGCGAACGTCCAACACGGCCACGCAATTGATGCAACTGCGCCAAGCCAAGATTGTCGGCACGATCCATGATTATGGTATTTGCCGTTGGTACGTCGATACCGGTTTCGATGATGGTTGTACACACCAACACATTAAAGCGCTGATGGTAGAAGTCATTCATGATTCGCTCAAGTTCGCGCTCGCGCATTTGACCATGAGCCACGGTAATGCGTGCCTCTGGGATGAGTTTCTGTAAGTCTTCTGCCGTTTTTTCAATGGTTTCAACCTGATTGTGCAGGAAGTAAACCTGACCACCACGCATAATTTCACGCAGTACCGCTTCACGGACCACTGGCTCTTCTTTTTGTCGAACAAAGGTTTTAATGGCTAAACGGCGTGCAGGAGGTGTCGCGATGATCGACAGGTCTCGCATGCCACTCATTGCCATATTCAGTGTGCGTGGAATTGGTGTTGCGGTGAGGGTAAGAATGTCCACATCCGCACGCATTGCTTTGACCTTTTCTTTTTGACGAACCCCGAAGCGGTGTTCCTCATCAACGATCAACAAACCTAAATCTTTGAATTTAATGTCGCTCGAAAGCAGCTTATGCGTACCAACGACAATATCTACTTTACCATCGGCAACGTCTTGCAGAATGACTTTTTGTTCTTTGGCAGATTTAAAACGAGACAGTACTTCAACTCGGATTGGTAAGTTGGCAAAACGGTCACGGAAGTTTTCGAAATGCTGCTGAGCAAGCAAGGTTGTTGGTACGAGTACGGCGACCTGTTTACTGTTATCCGTTGCGACAAATGCTGCGCGCATAGCGACTTCCGTTTTACCAAAGCCCACGTCACCACACACTAAGCGATCCATCGCTTTTGCCTGGCACATGTCTGACAATACGGCATTGATGGCCATCGCTTGGTCATCTGTTTCTTCAAACGGGAATGTTGCTTTAAATGTTGCGTATTGCCCACGATCTAGCTCAAATTTGAAGCCAGGTTTTAATTCTCGTTTAGCATACACATCCAGCAATTCTGCTGCGACATCACGCACTTTTTCTGCCGCTTTACGACGTGCTTTTGCCCACGCTTCACCACCTAATTTATGCAGTGGCGCACTCTCTTCAGCGCCGCCAGAATAACGGCTGATAAGATTCAGTGATGAAACTGGCACGTAGAGCTTGGCATCGTTTTGATACTCAAGGGTGACGTATTCCGTTTTCATGCCACCGGCTTCAAGTGTTTGTAAACCGATGTAGCGACCAATACCGTGATCAATATGAACCACAGGTTGACCGGGTTTTAACTCCGCAAGGTGGCGAATAACGGTGTCACTGTTGACGGCTTTTTTATCTTTGCGGCGTCGCTGGATAACACGGTCACCGAGTAGATCACTTTCACAGATCAGAGCGAAGTTCAGCTCTTCGTGAATGAAACCATGCTCTGCTGCGCCTAAGATCAAGCTGAATCGATCTCCCGAGTCTAGAGCTTGGTAAAGTGAGCCATGTACGACTGGCCGAACTTTGATGCCTTGCAACAGCTCCGTTAGTGCTTCACGACGACCTTCTGACTCTACCGAGAAAACGACTTTTCCGCTGAATTGCTCACTAAACTGACGAAGGCGCGAGAGCGGCTCTTTATTTTGTTGCTGAACGCCAAGCTCGGCTAACGATTGTACGGGTAGGTTTTGACGACCGGCACGCTTAACCACTTTATCTAGGCTCAATTGAGCGATAGGGAGCTGTTTTAGTTGACTGAAAAGTTCGTCTTTTTTCAACCAAAGCTGTTCAGGAGTCAAAAGAGGACGCAACGGATCAACTTTTTTCTGGTCGTATCGATATCCGACATCGGTTAAGAAAGTATCGACCGCAGATTCGATATCACCATATGTGATGACTTGAGAGTCTTCTGGCAAATATTCAAATAAAGTCTCGGTATGGTCAAAAAACAGCGGCTGCCAATACTCAATACCAGCGGGCCACGTGCCTTTGGTCACTTGCATGTAGATTGATTCAGGCTCGCGGCGTGCGTCGAACTGGGTGCGCCAACGTGTACGGAAATCTTCAATCGCTTCTTTAGTGGTTGGGAACTCATGTGCAGGCAGCAATTGGATTTGCTGAATATCGTCGATAGAGCGTTGGTTCTCTGGATCAAACGTGCGAATGGTATCTATTTCATCATCAAAGAAGTCGATGCGGTACGGGTCATTGCTGCCCATAGGAAAGAGATCCAGAATAGACCCACGACTTGCATATTCACCTGGCCCAAATACTTGATCTACATGGCGGTAGCCTGAATTTTCAAGTTGTACACGTAACTTCTCTAGCGAGATTCGATCACCAGTTTTCACCATTAAAGTGTGTTGCAACAAAAAATCACGTGGCGATTGGCGTTGCAATACTGTACTGACCGGGACGATGGTTATGCCATCACGTTGACTTGGCAGTTGGTATAGGCGTGCGATACGTTCAGAGATGATTTCTTGATGCGGAGAAAAGTTATCGTAAGGCAGCGTTTCCCAGTCGGGGAATAGGCTTACCGTTTGGTCGGTGAATTGCTCAATCTCTGCCTGAAGCTTTAAAGCAATTTGCGGGTCAGGCACAACGAGTAGCGAGTGACTCGAATGCTGTTTGGCCAGCTCTGCAATGGCTAGAGGTAGAGCTGCGCCCGGCAAATTACCTAGCTGTTTTTTGTCGCCACGCTCTGAAGGGTTGGTGACGGAAAGAATCGTTGCTTTTGTCATAGGAATTATTTTTTATCTCGCTCCATCGAGCGCTGACGTAAAAGTTTTTGTTGTTGATACAGTGCCGCCTTTATCAGTAAATCTTGATCAGATTCTCGGAGCATCTTGTATCTAAGCGTGATAATGAAATCTTGCTCTGAAGCATCACATTCTTCTACTTGAGCGTAACAGTAAATCGCCGCAGCAGGGTGATCGAGGAACAGTTTAACACGAACGAGTTGTTGAGTAGTTAACGCTGTATCTGAGCGGAAACTGAGTTGACTAGCACCAAACTGCGTCGTTTGATATCGAATGGAGGCGTCATCTTGTTGTGAAAGCATAAAGCTCAACAAGAGGTTAAGTTTCGCGTTTTGCGTATCAAGCAAGTTGATCACATGCTTTAACTCTTTGTTTTTCAGCTCTAGACGCGCGTTGTCTGCCAACATATCTAAGTGACTAAATTCACTGGCGACAATAAATGGTGCTGGAATTTCGGAGGCAAATGTTTCTTCATCTGGCAAAGCAAAGTCCGCACTCAACGTTTCGACGTTGATGGTGAGGTTATGATGGACGGTAAAGTATTCTTGCTCTGTCATATAGTCGATCCTTTTGCCAGTGAGCGCTCCCTGTTCACTCAACAAACAAAGAGAAATAGGGCACTGATTATCGCTAACTGAATGAAGTTATCAAGTTTAGCTGATTTGTCCTTGAACTTTTTGCCCTAAATACAGACTTATTGCATGTCGTTGACAAATTTAGCGATTCTCTTGTCTTCTTAATGAGAAGAGTAAGGTAAGATAATCCGCTAAAGCTTTATATCAAAACAACCAGTTGGTTTGTCTTATATGTATCATCCTATCTCATTGTTTATTGGCTTAAGGTATCTTCGGGGACGCTCTGGAGATAGGTTCAGCCGATTTGTTTCTTATATGTCGACGGCGGGTATTACGATCGGTGTAATGGCGTTGGTGACGGTTCTTTCTGTGATGAACGGGTTTGAATCGCAGTTAAAAGAACGCATTTTAGGTGTGCTACCTCATGCCGTTGTTTCGCAACACGATGGAAAAACGCCTATGACCGAGTCTGCCCCTCCATTTGTTCAAGCGATGTCGAGTGAATCTCAGCCGGAACCTATCGTTAGAGGAGAGGCTGTTATTCAGAGTTCTGCACAGCTGACGGCTGGTTACCTCATCGGTATTGAACCTAAGAAAGGCGATCCGATTAGCAACCATTTGATTGCCGGACGATTATCGTCACTTCAAGCAGGTGACTACAATGTATTTTTGGGTCACAGTTTGGCGCGTTCACTAAAGGTCTCAATCGGGGATAAAGTGCGCTTGATGGTGACCAACGCGACGCAGTTTACCCCACTTGGTCGTATTCCTAGCCAGCGAAACTTTACTGTCTCAGGCATTTTCAATACGGGATCGGACGTTGATGGTCAATTAATGATTGTGAACATGACGGATGCATCTAAGCTGATGCGTTTCCCTAAAGACACGGTTTCTGGTTGGCGTGTCTTTTTCTCTGACCCATTTATGGTGACGGATTTTGCTGACCAACCCATGCCTGATGGGTGGCAATGGAGTGATTGGCGCGAACAGCGTGGTGAGCTTTTCCAAGCGGTGAAAATGGAAAAGAACATGATGGGACTTATGCTAGGTCTAATTGTGGGTGTCGCTGCATTCAATATTATCTCCGCTTTAATCATGGTAGTAATGGAGAAGCAATCAGAAGTCGCAATATTGAAAACTCAAGGCATGAATCAATCTCAAGTGATGACCATTTTCATGGTGCAAGGTGCAAGCAGTGGTGTAATTGGCGCGATTGTTGGTGGTGCTGCGGGCGTGATCTTGTCACTTAATCTAAATGCGATTCTTGAATCTGCTGGTGTGGCGCTGTTCAGCTTTGGTGGTCATCTCCCTATCTTTATTGATTCACTACAAATTCTTTTAGTGGTGGTGTTGGCGATTGCTCTTAGCCTTGCTGCTACGCTTTATCCTTCTTATCGAGCATCTTCTGTTAAACCTGCTGAGGCACTTCGCTATGAATAAGCTATTAGAATGTCGTGATATTCGTAAAGTCTACCGAGAGGGTTCGTTAGATACGGAAGTGTTGAAAGGCGTAAGTTTCGATATCGACAAAGGGGAGTTGGTTTCTATTGTTGGCTCTTCTGGTTCGGGAAAAAGTACCTTATTGCATATTTTAGGTGCGTTAGATGACGCAACTCATGGTGAAGTTGATTTTCTAGGGCAAAACCTATCAGCTTTGAGCTCGAACAAACAGGCGGCATTACGCAACAAGCACCTTGGTTTTGTATACCAGTTTCATCACTTGTTGGCTGACTTTACTGCGCTTGAAAATGTGGCGATGCCACTGATGATTGGCGGTGCTAAAGTAGCGGATGCAAAACAGGCGGCTAAAGCGCTGTTAGATAAAGTTGGTTTGAGTCATCGGATGCAACATAGACCCTCCGAGTTATCGGGCGGAGAGCGTCAGCGTGTTGCGATTGCGCGTGCATTGGTGAATAAGCCTGATCTGGTCTTGGCTGATGAACCTACAGGGAACTTAGATCACAATACGGCACTGTCTATCTATGATTTGATGCGCGAGCTCAATAAAGAGTCAAACATTGCATTTTTGGTTGTCACGCATGACAAAGAGCTGGCAGCAAAAATGGATCGTCAAATGCACATGCAAGATGGTTTGCTCGTAGATCGTTTTGTGACTGATACAGCATCTGCGGAGGGCTAGTTTTGTTTACCTCTTTAGCTTTGATGATTGGTGGTCGCTTCAGTCGAGCGAAAAAGCGCAACAAGATGGTGTCTTTCATATCGCTTTCTTCGACTATTGGTATTGCGGTTGGCGTTGCTGTGATCATTATCGGTTTGTCTGCAATGAATGGCTTTGAGCGCGAGCTGCAATCGCGTGTGTTGTCTGTGATCCCACACGGCGAGTTAGAAGGTGTTAATGGACCACTTCATGACTACACCAAAACGATGAATCAAGCTCTAAAACATGAACATGTTGTTGCGGCAGCACCGTATGTTCGTTTTACGGGCTTGGCAGAAAAAGGCAGTAAGCTAAAAGCGATAGAAGTTCGTGGTGTAGAGCCTACTTTCGAGCAAGCGGTGTCGAGCTTATCGAATTTTATTGACCAAGAAGCTTGGCAAAACTTTTATGCCGGTCAGCAGCAAGTGATCTTAGGCCGAGGTGTAGCAAACGAGCTAAATGTCGCCGTGGGGGATTACGTTACGTTAATGATTCCGCAAACAGGCGGCGCAAATAAAGTGCAGGCTCCTAAGCGTGTGCGCGTGAAGGTGTCAGGGTTCTTAACGTTGAATGGCCAAATCGACCACTCTCTAGCGTTAGTACCATTAGCTGATGCGCAGCAATATGCGAGGTTAGGGGAAGGGGTCACAGGCATTTCACTAAAAACTGACGATGTTCTCAATGCGCCTTCTATTGTTCGCGAGGTTGGTAGAATGGTTGATGTTTACGTGTATTTGAAAAGCTGGCAGCAAAAGTTTGGTTTTTTGTATCGCGATATTCAGCTCGTGCGCACCATTATGTACTTGGTGATGGTACTGGTGATTGGCGTGGCATGTTTTAATATTGTGTCTACGTTGATGATGGCAGTGAAAGACCGAGCGGCGGAAATTGCAATTTTGCGAACAATGGGAGCAAAAGATAGCCTAATCAAACGGATCTTTGTTTGGCAAGGTGTATTCTCTGGTGTATTTGGTAGTCTCGTCGGCAGTGTTATCGGTGTCTTAGTGGCGTTAAACCTGACTCCGTTAATTAAAGGGTTAGAGAGCTTAATTGGTCATCAGTTTTTATCGGGTGATATTTACTTCGTCGACTTCTTACCATCACAACTACACTGGCCAGATGTGGCATTGGTGTCAGTGACGGCGATAGTGCTTAGTTTACTTGCGACGTGGTATCCTGCTTCGCGTGCCGCAAGGTTGAATCCGGCGGCTGTACTGAGTTCTAAGTAGCTGATTGTTTTACAATATGCGAAAAACAAAAAGGACCGAATTCGGTCCTTTTTTGTATTTATCCGACTTGAGTAACATCGCGTTTCATTCTAACTGTTAGATGCCCCTCAACTGATAGCTCAAATGCTGATTTTTACGCAGTAAGGTCTTATCTTATTTTGCGTTTTTGCCAGCTCCGTACCACCGAGTAGCGCCAAAGCCCTCGAATTCCGAAGTAGCCAATAATCGCGGATACAACCCCACAAATTGCGCAGCCCAATAGAAATGGAGGTCCAATGGTGCTCATTTGCTGCATGATGAATTCCCACGATAGTTCAAAGTGAAAAGGTTGCGGGGGAAGACGCATCACTAGAGCACCTAGCTTGTACGCAAAGTAAAATAGCACAGGCATAGTGATAGGATTGCTGATCCATACCAAAGCGACGGAGAGGGGCAGATTGACACCCAACATAATGGCCAAACCAGCGGCCATGATCATTTGGCTCGGCAGCGGAACAAAAGCCATAAATAACCCGACAGCAAAAGCCCCTGATGCCGAGCGGCGGTTTAAGCACCACAAGTTCGGGTTGTACAACACATTGCCGAAGACCTTCAATGCTTTTTGGCGTTTGATCAATTCATGATCTGGCATGAAGCGTTTTATCAGCTTTCTAGGCATAGGACAGCATGACTCTCTCAGAAAAAAGTTGGACCTTGGCGTTATTTGTAGCGAGCGTAATCTCGTCGGCTTGGTGGCCGACAATACCAGATTGGCGTTGGTTGCTGCTGGGAATAATAACCACTGGCTCAATAATCAAATTACGTCGTGGCTTAATTAGCATAGGCGCAATTGCGGGCTTTATGGTTGTCATCGTCCACGGCAATGTATTGGAGTCTCAGAGACAAGCCCTTTTTCAAGCAGGGGAGAATATTACCATAATTGGTAAAGTTGACAGCCCTTTTACGCAAATAAGTCACGGTTATGAAGGTATTGCCGCTATAGAAGCGGTAAATTCTCAAACTCTGTTACCTTTTCTTAAACCTAAAATCCGTCTTATTACGCCTTTTCCACTCGATGTTAACAGTGAGTTTACGACATCCATCTCGTTAAAGCCGATTACAGGTCTACGCAACGAAGCTGGCTTTGATGCTGAAAAGCACGCGATGGGTAAAAATATTATCGCCCGAGCGGTTGTTAACAAAGATGCTAAGTGGATTGTTCGTTCTAATGTATCTCTGCGTCAATCCATTATTGCCGATGTCGCTGATGATGTGTCTTCCCTTCATCATTTCTCGTTAATAAGTGCGTTAGTTTTTGCTGACCGTTCTTGGTTGTCTAAGGAAGATTGGCAAGCGCTCAGGGACAGTGGTTTACTGCATTTGGTCTCCATTTCTGGTTTACATATTGGTATGGCGTTTACTTTTGGGCTAGTCGTGGGCGGTACCGTTCGTTATCTATTACCCCAATACCAGTTGTTACCTAGCTTATATGGGCTGATCTTCGCTGTTGCCTACGCTTGGTTAGCGGATTTCTCTCTGCCTACTACGCGAGCAGTGTCGGTATGCGTTGTTTACGTTCTCCTGAAGTATACTCTGGTGCACTGGACTTCTTGGCGAGTTCTTTTGCTTGCAGTATCTCTACAACTGCTTGTCCAACCTTTTGCATCCTACAGCATGAGCTTTTGGTTATCATACCTCTCCGTTTGTGCGGTATTGTTCGCAATTAATTTGATTCGACATCAAAGGGGAGGTTGGAAAGCGCGATTAAAAGCGTTATTGCTTACTCAATTGATGTTGAGCGCTTTAATCGTACCTGTTAGTGGCCATTTCTTCTCCGGTTTTAGTTTGTCCTCAATAGCCTACAACTTGGTATTTATTCCTTGGTTCGGATTTATCGTTGTACCTTTGATGTTTCTAGCCCTGTTCTCATCTTTGTTTCTTGAAATGATAGCGAAGCCTCTGTGGCATTTGGTGGACTGGTCATTACAGCCATTGAGCACGTCAATACAGTACGCAGTAGGTTCTTGGCAACCCATTAGCATGGAAATGACAATGCTGGTTATGGTGATAGTGGTTTGCTTAATATTTCAACGGTTCATGTCTCAGTACGCGTGGTATTTGTTACTCGGCATCGTTATTAGTATCAAGTTTGCAGCGGAGTATGAACCGCATTGGCGTATCGATGTATTAGATGTAGGTCATGGCCTTGCAGTGGTTGTAGAAAAAGACGACAAGGTGTTGCTGTATGACACTGGTAAAGCATGGCAAAGTGGCAGTATCGCAGAGCAGGTCGTCACTCCGGTTTTGCATCAACGAGGTTATGAAAGCATAGATACACTGATTCTAAGCCATTCCGATAATGATCACGCAGGCGGCCGCTTTTTCATTGAAGATGCCTTTTCTCCACAGCGTAAACTTAGTAGTCAATTCTTTATCGGATATGAACCTTGCACTAGAGGCGACCAATGGAAATGGCAAGGATTAAAGATGGAAGTGCTCTGGCCTCCTGCACTTGTTCAACGTGCGTATAATCCGCACTCCTGTGTATTACGACTTACTGACCCTATTTCTAACTTTAGTATGCTTTTTACTGGTGATATTGAGGCCATTAGCGAGTGGATTTTGCTTAGAGAACCCGGAAAGTTACAAAGCGATGTGATGCTAGTCCCTCACCACGGGAGTAAAAGTTCATCGAATCCTCGATTTATCGAGGCGGTGAGCCCGAGTGTGGCGGTTGCTTCTTTAGCAAAAAACAATCGATGGGGAATGCCAGCGGAAAATGTCGTTGCTTCATACCGAAAGCTTGGCATTACTTGGCTTGATACTGGTGAGGGTGGTCAGGTAAGCTTCTTTATTCACCGTGATAATTGGCGCTCAGAAACCAAACGTAGCGATACATTTGAGCCTTGGTATAGGCAGATGCTGCGTAAGGGAGTAGAATGAGAGTCTTAATGTAAGAAAATAAAGCACTTCTATGTCGATAAATACTGATGAAACGACTTGGCAGACGTTTAAGCGTCTATGGCAATTTATTCGCCTTTATAAGTCAGGTCTTGTCGTTGCAGTCATTGCATTAGTTATTAATGCCATATCAGATACCTATATGATTTCCCTGCTAAAACCACTACTCGATGAAGGTTTTGGGAACGCTGAATCTGATTTTTTACGCACGCTTCCATTGATTATTTTTGCCATGATGTTCATCCGTGGCATAAGTGGATTTGTCTCCACCTACTGTTTGAGCTGGGTATCTGGCAACGTAGTTATGCAAGTCCGTCGCATGGTGTTCAATCACTTTATGCATATGCCAGTGTCTTACTTTGATAAGGAAAAGACGGGCAATTTATTGTCGCGTATAACCTACGACTCAGAGCAAGTGTCAGCGGCAACTAGCCAAGCGTTGGTGAGCATTGTCCGTGAAGGCGCAAGTATCATTGGTCTGTTAGTTTTGATGTTTTACAACAGCTGGCAGTTGTCGCTAGTGCTGTTTGCTGTTGCTCCCGTTGTAGCATGGGGTATTGGTGTTGTTTCTAAACGTTTTAGAAAAATATCCAAAAATATGCAGACCATGATGGGTAACGTAACTGCATCAGCAGAGCAGATGCTGAAAGGCCATAAAGTTGTGTTGAGCTATGGCGGCCAAGACATCGAACGTAAACGATTTGAAAAAGTCAGCAACCAAATGCGTCAACAAAGCATGAAGTTGGTGACGGCTCAAGCGGCGGCTAACCCTATCATCCAAATGATTGCATCACTTGCAATTGTTGCCGTTCTTTATTTAGCAAGTATTGATTCGATTAAAGAGCAACTGACTCCAGGTACATTTACTGTTGTCTTCTCTGCAATGTTTGGTCTGATGCGCCCACTTAAAGCGCTGACTAACGTTACTTCTCAGTTCCAACGTGGTATGGCCGCGAGCCAAACGCTCTTCGCGTTAATTGACCTCGAGCCTGAGAAAAACGAAGGTAAGTTGACAGTTGAACGCGCAAATGGCGATGTTTCAGTTAAAAACGTAAGCTTTACTTACACTGGTGCAGAAAAACCAGCATTGGAAAATGTCAGCTTCGATATTCCAAGAGGAAAAACGGTGGCGCTAGTTGGCCGTTCTGGCTCAGGTAAAAGTACCATCGCGAACTTGTTCAACCGCTTCTATGATGTTGACAGTGGATCTATCACATTAGATGGGCATGATATTCGTGATTACGAGCTAAAGAATTTACGCCAGCAATTTGCACTAGTATCGCAAAATGTTCATTTGTTTAATGACACGATAGCAAACAATATTGCGTACGCAACGGATGGCCAATATGAGCGCAGTGATATCGAGAAAGCGGCAACACTCGCGCATGCGATGGAGTTCATCAGCAAAATGGATGATGGACTTGATACCATGATTGGTGAAAATGGTGCTAGCTTGTCTGGTGGTCAACGCCAACGTGTTGCGATTGCGCGAGCTCTATTGCGTGATGCTCCAGTGCTGATTCTTGATGAGGCAACTTCGGCTTTGGATACCGAATCCGAGCGAGCTATTCAAGCTGCACTTGATGAGCTGCAAAAAGATAAAACGGTACTTGTAATAGCGCACCGCTTATCCACAATCGAGAAAGCCGATGAAATTCTTGTGGTTGATGATGGTGCCATCATTGAACGTGGCAACCACGCTGAGCTTATTAAGAAAAATGGTGCGTATGCACAATTGCACCGTATTCAGTTTGGTGAATAAGCGCGGTGATTGAAAAAATCTGGTTTGAAAACCATCCAATAAAATACCTCTTGTGGCCGCTTTTGTGGCCACTGAGTTTATTATTTGGAACGATAAGCAAGTCAAAGCGAAAGCAATACCAAACTGGCCGCAAGCAAGCTTATAATGCGCCAATACCTGTTGTTGTGGTTGGCAATATCACTGCTGGTGGCAATGGTAAAACACCAGTTGTTGTGTGGCTTGTTGAGCAACTACAGCAAATGGGCTTTAAGCCGGGGGTTGTTTCTCGTGGTTATGGGGCAAAGGCTCCTGCCTATCCGTTAGTGCTAAAAGAAGATACGCCAGCGAAGCATTGTGGCGATGAACCTAAGTTGATTCATCGCCGTACAGGAGCACCTGTTGCGGTAGATCCTGTGCGTTCAAATGCAGTGAAAGCACTGCTAGATTTGGATGTGGATATCATAATTACGGATGATGGATTACAACATTATGCGTTAGGCCGTGATATTGAGTTAGTGATTGTGGATGGGAATCGCCGGTTTGGGAATGAAAGCCTGATTCCATTAGGTCCTTTACGTGAAGGTATTGAGCGACTTAAAGAAGTCGACTTTATCATCACCAATGGCGGTCAAGCGCATACGGGCGAAATCGCAATGGCTTTAGCACCCTCTAAAGCTATTAATCTTAAGACTAAGCAACATGTGGATGTCTCGGAGTTGAAAGATCTCGTCGCATTTGCGGGCATTGGGCATCCTCCGCGGTTTTTTCATACACTAAACTCGATGAACGCAGATGTTAAAGTCACAAAAGGTTTTGCTGACCATCAAGACTTTGATCAACAAGAATTAGAAGCATTGGCTCAACAAGGGACCAATGTGGTTATGACCGAGAAAGATGCCGTCAAGTGCAGCCATTATGCGCAAGATAATTGGTGGTATCTGCCTGTATCTGCCCAGTTTGAATCAAACGATGCAGAGCAAATTTTAAATAGAATAAAAGAGGTTAAAGCGGCTTATGGATCACCGTCTACTTGAGATTGTAGCTTGCCCTGTTTGCAAAGGTAAGCTGACGTACGATAAAGATAATCAAGAGTTGATCTGCAAATTGGATCGCCTTGCTTACCCGATCAAAGAGGGTATTCCAGTTCTGCTAGAGCCTGAAGCTCGCACTATGAGCATGGATGAGGGACGCTAATGTCTTTTACGGTTGTCATCCCTTCGCGCTACGCATCGAGCCGTTTGCCTGGTAAACCGCTAGCGGATATTGGTGGTAAGCCTATGGTTCAGTGGGTTTATGAACAAGCGCTACAAGCGGGTGCGGAAGATGTCATCGTTGCAACTGATGACGAGCGTGTTGCGAAAGCGGTTTCGTCATTTGGTGGTAAAGTTTGTATGACCTCTCCCCACCACGAATCAGGTACGGAGCGTCTTGCCGAAGTTGTTGAAAAGATGGCTATTCCGTCAGACCACATTATTGTTAATGTGCAAGGGGATGAGCCTTTGATTCCGCCGTCCATCATTCGTCAGGTTGCTGATAACTTATCTGGGTGTGAAGCCCCGATGGCGACGTTAGCTGTAGAAATAGACTCGGAAGAGGAAGTGTTCAACCCGAACGCTGTTAAAGTTGTCGCAGATGAGCAAGGCTATGCGATGTACTTTAGTCGAGCAACCATCCCCTGGGATCGCGATAACTTTGCTAAACAAGACAAAACCATTGCCAACCCATTAATGCGTCATATTGGTATTTATGCTTATCGAGCTGGTTTCATTAATACGTATGTCAACTGGGCACCAAGTGCATTAGAGCAGATTGAGTGTCTTGAGCAACTGCGAGTGCTTTGGTACGGTGAAAAAATTCATGTGGCGGTAGCGAAAGAAGCACCAGCAGCAGGCGTTGATACGCCCGAAGATCTAGAAGCCGTGCGCGCGATTGTTGCAAAGCAAGCGTAACAAATGCTCATATAGATTTAAGAATAAACAAGGCTCCTGAATTAGGAGCCTTTTTGTTTTACTTGTATCGCGGTATTAGTTAAATGTTAGTGTCGTATTGGTTCCGTTTAGGGCAGGTCGCTAACACCTCTCGGTGACCGGTGTCTTTCACTTCTTGGAGAATGACATCAAAGCCCCATAATCGATACACGTGCTTTAGAACTTCTTCGTAACTATCATCAAGTGGGATGCGGTTGTGAGGAACGTACTGCAACGTAAGCGAGCGATCACCACGGACATCGACATTAAACACCTGAATGTTTGGCTCAAGATTAGATAAGTTATACTGAGCGGCTAGGGTTTCTCTAATGCGTTTATAACCCATCTCATCGTGTATCGCAGCGACTTCAATAAAGTTCTTATGATCATCATCGTTGATCGCAAACAACTTGAAATCACGCATTAATTTCGGAGAAAGGTATTGGCTAATAAAGCTTTCATCTTTGAAATTATGCATCGCGAAATGCACTGCATCTAACCAGTCGGTTCCTGCCAAGTCTGGAAACCACTCCTTGTCCTCATCAGTTGGTTCTTCACAGATACGCTTAATATCTCGGAACATGGCAAAGCCTAACGCGTAGGGGTTAATGCCATTAAAGTAAGGACTGTTATAAGGCGGCTGAGCCACGACACTGGTGTGGCTATGTAAGAACTCTAGAATGAACTTTTCAGACACCAAGCCCTCATCATAAAGATGGTTGAGTATGGTGTAGTGCCAGAACGTTGCCCAGCCCTCATTCATGACTTGCGTTTGTTTTTGCGGATAAAAATACTGACTGATCTTACGGACGATCCGAACAACTTCACGTTGCCATGGCTCTAACAACGGAGCATGTTTTTCGAAGAAGTAGAGCAAATTTTCCTGAGGCTCGCTTGGGAATCGCTCTTTAATGTCTTCCTCTTTCGTCTTGGCTGTTGGTACCGTGCGCCAAAGCTCATTAACTTGAGATTGTAGGTATGCTTCGCGTTCTTCTTGTCTTGCTTTTTCCTCTGTAATTGAGATTTTCTCTGGACGCTTGTAGCGGTCTACACCAAAGTTCATTAACGCGTGACAAGAGTCGAGAAGCTTTTCCACTTCTTTTACGCCATATCGTTCTTCACATTCGGCTAAGTACTTTTTGGCGAACAGCAGATAGTCGATAATAGAACTGGCGTCAGTCCACGTTTGGAATAGGTAATTACCTTTGAAAAAAGAGTTATGGCCGTAACACGCGTGCGCTATAACGAGTGCTTGCATTGTTACCGTATTTTCTTCCATCAAATAAGCAATACAAGGGTCGGAGTTAATCACAATCTCGTAGGCTAGCCCCATTTGACCATGTTTATAGTTCTGCTCTGTTTGGATGAATTTTTTACCAAATGACCAGTGATTGTAATTGATTGGCATGCCGATACTTGAGTAGGCATCCATCATCTGTTCTGAAGTAATCACTTCTATTTGGTTAGGGTAAGTGTCTAGGCGATAATGCTCCGCGACACGCTTAATTTCTTTGTGGTATCGCTCTAACAGCTCAAATGTCCAATCTGGTCCATCTGGCAACACTTTACTGTTACGCTTCTTAGGCGCCTCTCCTGAGAGGTTTCTCGTTGCGGTATTCATCGCTAGCCTCCTTACGCCGTTTCTTTTTGGAATAGTTCACGAAAGACTGGGAAAATATCCTCCACAGAGCGAATGTTTTTCATTGCGAAATTAGGAAACTCTTCAGTGAGTTTTTCGTACTCATGCCATAGAGTTTGGTGCGAGCGCCGTGTGATCTCTATGTAAGAGTAGTACTGACAGTTTGGAAGTAATTTGTTCACTAATAGATCCCGGCACCTTGGCGAATCATCTGCCCAGTTGTCACCGTCGGATGCTTGAGCTGCATATATGTTCCACTGACCAATCGGGTATCGCTCTTTTACTATTTCATCCATTAACTTGAGTGCGCTAGATACAATGGTGCCCCCGGTTTCTTGTGAGTAGAAAAATTCGTGCTCGTCCACTTCCTTCGCTTGGGTATGGTGGCGGATAAAGACGACTTCGACATTCTCGTAGGTACGAGTTAAGAACAAGTACAAAAGAACATAGAAGCGTTTTGCGATGTCTTTCGTTGCCTGATCCATCGAACCGGATACGTCCATTAGACAGAACATGACCGCTTGGCTCGATGGTACCGGGCGTTTCTCATAGTTCTTGAAGCGTAAGTCGAAGGTATCGATGAACGGCACGCTTTCGATTTTCTTGCGCAGTTCTTCAATTTCAGCCTTCAAGCGGTTCTCTTCAAACTGCTGAGCAGGTTCAATATTTTTGATGCGAGCAAGTTCGTCTTCTAACTCTTTAAGAAGTCGTTTCTTACCGGCAGTCATTGCAGTACGGCGCGCAAGAGATTGTTGCAGAGAACGTACTACGGCGATATTGGAAGGGATACCGGCAGTTTGAAAGCCTGCACGGTGTGTTTTCCATTCAGTGATTTTGGCAATTTGGTTTTTTTCTAGATTAGGCAGCTCGAGATCTTCGAACAAAATATCGAGGTACTCATCTTTTGATATTTGGAATACAAATTCGTCTTGGCCTTCTCCATCTGGACTGGCGTTCCCTTCTCCTGAGCCGCTACCCTGACCGCCACCTTTGGGACGCTCAATTTTATCACCAGCAATAAATTGATCGTTACCGGGATGAACTCGTTCGCGAACACCACCTTTGCCTTGATGAAATATAGGCTCATTGATGTCTTTGTGAGGGATAGAGACGTCTTCGCCCGTTTCCGTATTCGTAATCGAGCGTCGATTCACTGCGTCTGCTACCGACTCTTTTATTTGCTCTTTGTGGCGCTTCAAGAAGCGCTGTCGATTAACAGCGCTCTTGTTCTTGCCATTGAGCCTTCGGTCTATAAATTGCGCCATGAAATAGCCCTCTTCATGTTTCACAAGCGACCTAACTCAATACTGGGTTAGGATGACTTACGTACTCGTAGGTACCACTCAGAAAGTAGGCGAACCTGTTTCTCGGTATAGCCTTTTTCCATCATGCGAGCGACAAAGTCGTCGTGCTTCTTCTGATCTTCAGAAGAGGTTTTCGCATTAAATGAGATAACCGGAAGTAGCTCTTCGGTATTGGAGAACATTTTCTTCTCGATTACTGTGCGCAGTTTTTCGTAGCTGGTCCAAACCGGGTTTTGACCATTGTTATTCGCTTTCGCACGAAGCACAAAGTTAACGATTTCGTTTCGGAAATCTTTCGGGTTAGAAATACCAGCTGTTTTTTCGATCTTCTCTAGCTCAGCATTCAGTGAAGAGCGATCAAATAGCTGACCAGTTTCTGGATCTCGGTACTCTTGGTCTTGAATCCAGAAGTCTGCATAGGTGACATATCGGTCGAAGATGTTTTGGCCGTATTCAGAGTAAGACTCAAGATAAGCGGTCTGAATCTCTTTACCGATAAATTCAACGTATCGAGGTACTAGGTAGCCTTTCAAGAACTCGAGATATTTCTCTGCTGTTTCAGCAGGGAACTGTTCGCGCTCAACCTGTTGTTCAATCACATAGAATAGATGTACAGGGTTGGCTGCCACTTCGGTTTGGTCGAAGTTAAATACGCGTGACAAAATCTTAAAGGCAAAACGTGTTGAGAGACCGTTCATGCCTTCATCGACACCAGCATAATCACGATACTCTTGATAGCTTTTTGCCTTTGGATCCGTATCTTTCAGCGTTTCACCGTCGTATACGCGCATCTTAGAGAAGATGGACGAGTTCTCAGGCTCTTTAAGTCGAGAAAGAATACTGAATTGTGCCAGAGTCTCGAGTGTGCTTGGTGAACAAGGGGCTTGAGATAACTCACTGTTTTCGAGAAGTTTTTGGTAGATTTTGACTTCTTCTGAAACACGTAGACAGTAAGGTACTTTCACAATATAAACACGGTCCAAGAACGCTTCATTGTTCTTGTTGTTACGGAAGGTCTGCCACTCAGATTCGTTTGAGTGAGCCAGAATCATACCGTCGAATGGAATCGCAGAAAGGCCTTCTGTACCGTTGAAGTTGCCTTCTTGCGTTGCTGTTAGCAGCGGGTGAAGCACTTTGATTGGTGCTTTGAACATCTCAACGAATTCCATTAAACCTTGGTTTGCTTTACACAGCGCACCGGAGTAGCTGTAAGCGTCTGGATCGTCTTGCGAATAGTGTTCAAGCTTACGAATATCGACTTTACCAACCAATGATGAGATATCTTGGTTGTTTTCATCGCCTGGTTCAGTTTTGGCAATACCGATTTGGTCAAGGATAGAAGGGCGTACTTTCACTACTTTAAATTTGGTGATATCACCACCAAACTCGTGAAGACGTTTAGCGGCCCAAGGAGACATGATCGAGCGAAGATAACGGTGCTCGATGCCATACTCTTTTTTCAAAATATCGCCATCTTCTGTGGCTTTGAATAGGCAGAATGGATGGTCATTCACTGGGCTGCGTTCGCCGTTAGCAGTAAGAACATAAATAGGCATCTGTTCCATCAGAGCCTTAAGCTTTTCTGCAAGCGAAGACTTACCACCGCCGACAGGGCCGAGTAGGTAAAGAATCTGCTTACGCTCTTCTAGACCTTGCGCCGCATGTTTTAGGTAAGACACAATTTGTTCTATGGCATCTTCCATGCCATAAAAGTCTTTAAAGGTTTCATAACGAGAGATAACACGATTCGAGAAGATTCGGCTTAGTCTCGGATCTTTTGCCGTATCGATTATCTCTGGTTCACCAATCGCCATCAGTAGGCGTTCTGCTGCATTAGCATAAGCGCTTTTGTCATCTTTACACAGGGCTAAAAACTCCTGTAACGACATCTCTTCATCTTTTGCAGCTTCATATCTTGATTGATAGTGGTCGAAAATACTCATGTCGCTTTCCCCTTTAATAGTCAGTCTACCGACGAACGTTGATTCAGGCTTTCCACCAACAGTTATGCTCGTTGTTGTTTGAATATACGTCCTGTTATCACATTTGGTTCGTACAGAATGTAAGATTGGCGACACCAAAGACTTTGCTTTATGGACGGTTTTTTCGTTACAACGGTGAGCGGTGGATATGAATTTTTCAATCACAGCCTTTCTCTACTTAAGCCTAGTCGGGGATTTGCAATTTTGCTTAACAATTATGAATTTATTGTAAAAGTGACATTTGAATCACTCTTTTATTTAGGACGAATTTATGTCGTGAATAGGTGCAATAGAAATCAAATATTTGGCAAAGACGGAAGAGTCTCAGTGATTCGTTGTTCTACATTGAGCAAGGCAAGTGAAAGAGGTAGGAAGAGAGCAAAGTCTTAGATAAGTTTGTGACAGGGTAAATAACAAGGAGAGCGGGCGCTCTCCTCATTCTTAGATGACCATTTTATGCGCTGAAGATTTGCGCTAGTTCGTTTTCACATAAATGATACTGACGAGGGCAGTTACGCCAAGTTTGCAGCATACGGCGGTATTTATCTAGCATCGGCATTTGGCTGTTAAAGTGATGATCTGCCTTGTCAAACTGAGGGTACAAACCTTCAGAATCGATGAGAAAACGTACGTAATGTACTTGTTGCGCTTCTGAAGCGATATCAAATCCCAAGAACTTCAAGCGACGTTGATCCACGTTGCTGCGATCTTCATCGTCTAGCATGTTGTAAGATTCTTGCATCGCATGATACATCTCCATAACGTCGATGATCTCACGACATTCTGCTTCTGAGAGGCAGCCGAAATCTTTGTTCAACTCTCGCATTTGTAGTTCATAACCACGTTCAACGATCGTTTGTAAGCGTTTGTATTTGGCCGCATTACTTGGATCAAGTTGAGACATAAGGTTGTATTGGTTTGATAGAATCAAACGTTGAGCGTTTGACATTTCCATGGTGACCTCACTAGATATCTAATACATTTTTAATGTGCTTAGGTTAACGCTTAAGACATGAGTGAAACATGATCTCAACACATATTTAATACTAAAAAATGGCAAGAACTGTCACTTTTGACCAGTTTGAAAACACTTATTTATGGTAATGATTGTATATGTAGTCTCGGTCTGAAAATACTCTCAGCCACTCTGGCTTGAATACGGTTAAAACCGCCAGTGCCATACCATTTAATAGACCTTCTGGAAAGGCGAGCAACGGCACAAAAACAAAGTAGTTATGTTGAATGGTTTCCCAATCGTAGTGACCAACTGATAGGTGATAAAAAGAGTTAATGATGAGGTGCAGACTTCCTGTTATCGCGCCATTGAAAAATCCAGCAACGAAGATGAAAACAAAAATGTTTCGTGGCAAGTAGTGGTAACTCAGAAGAAACACTAAGTAACTAATGAAAATCGGAATTAGGGCAGATAGAACTAACGACGTGGGTAAGAGTAGCAAGGACACATCATGTAGTAGGTGGTTGACCAACATAGCGGGAATGCTGAGTAGAAATGCCATGCGCCAACCATACATCATCGTCAGCGTTGTTAGTGCAAGAAAATGAATCTGTAATCCTTCTTTTACACCTGCTTGAGCGGCCCATAAAATACTGAAAAAGAAGAGCGTTGCAAAAACGAGGTGCTGAAATCCTTTCTCTTTTTCCAGTTTTGGCCAAACGACTTTTTTCCAATCTGGTAGGCAGTAGACTACTACTATCCAAATTGAGACAACAAGAGAGCCTAAGTTAAACAAATCCATGTTACTTCCTTCCTATGCGAACATGACGCAATCATTTCTATCGTTCTTTTTATACCTAAATGACCGCAGAGAAACTCACTGATAAGGCTTAGATATAATCAAAAAAATACCAGCAATAAGCTGGTATTTTAAAGAGGTTAGTCTTGCGGTTCACTTAGTATTTTACGTTATCGTTGTATTGAGCAAGAATGGATTGAATTTCATCCATGGTTTCTTTCGGTGGCGGGTTTACGCCTTCGAGTGGGTATTCTAAGCCTAACGCTTCCCACTTATGAGCCCCTAATTTGTGGTAAGGAAGTAACTCGACCTTTTCGATGTTATCCATGTCTTTAATAAATTCACCAAGCATGTGTGCTGCTTCTGGGTCATCTGTGTAACCAGGCACGACGACATAGCGAATCCATGTTTTCTTTCCGATTTTTTGTAAGTAACGAGCAAAGTCCAATGTGCGTCGGTTGGATACACCGATGAGATCTTGGTGCACTTCGTCTTTCATGTGTTTGATGTCAAGCATGACTAAGTCTGTTGCATCCAGTACTTCATCGATAACATCAGTGTGCTTACGAACATAACCGTTAGTATCTAGACATGTATGAATGCCCTCGGCTTTAGCTGCGCGGAAAAAATCACGTACGAATTCCGGTTGAAGCATCGCTTCGCCGCCAGAACAAGTAACGCCACCACCTGATGCATTCATGAAGTGGCGGTAACTTTTCGCTTCGGAAATGATTTCTTCAACCGTGACTTCTTTGCCATCATGCGTGTCCCAAGTATCGCGGTTATGGCAATACTTACAGCGCATTAAACAACCTTGCAAGAAGACGATAAATCGAATACCAGGTCCGTCTACGGTACCACATGACTCAAATGAGTGAATACGACCAGCTGTTGACATCTTTTGCTCTCATTACTAGTAAATTCTAGCTGTTATTTTATTACAAAAAGCAGGGTTAAAACAGCTTTGTCGGTACTAAAGGCAAGGTTATTTGAAGAAAGAAAATAGGTGGAGCCAATCTACATAAACGCTTGAACACGAGGTGGTTAATACCTACCCCGAGAACTTGCCGTGTATCTAGATTGACTTCGATGCTGGGATAATCCAGTTTTTAGAAAAAGGCGAACACGGAGAACGAGCCTGTCCCATAAACATCGGTTTGGGCTTCTTCATAATCCGGTGTTTTAATTGTAAAGGTGATGCTTGCACCGTAATTTTGGTTGTACCAAGATACTCCCGCGACGGCACTTGCTTGCCAATTTTGCAGTGTGACGTCGTATGGCGCTGACGGTTCAGGAATGCCAGGACGATCTCCTTCGATAGTCATGTCATTAAAGCGGTAACGACCTTCAAACCCGGTGAACAAGAACCAACTCGACGTGTTCTGAGCGATCATACTTGCTGAGAAAGGGCTTTCGACACTGATATTGGCGGCTCCGATGCTATTCGCTAGGTTTGTACCCCAACGAAACATGACGCCTTGAGAGACATCACTACGGAAGTTACCCGCATTGATGTCGTTAATGTTGGTGATCTCCCATTGTGTTTTTTGTTCTTCGCTGCGCATCAATTTGTTAAATACGCGGTAACCAAGGCTGAACGCCACTTTATCTTCAATCTGGTAATCCCAACCTTGAGGGTCCGTCGATCCTGTTATGCCGTGAACGATTTCTTGCGCCTTTTCTGATAGCGAACTTTCACCCGTAGTTCCTATGGTGAAATTGTACCGTACAGCTTTGTCACTCGTTAGGGAAAGGTAGTTGATTTCGGTGTGTAGGTAACCGGCATATGGGCGATCATTGATTAGTGGATAATCGGCTTCAATGTCGCTTGGAGTCCACATCTTGTGGCCAAGAACCAACTCTATTTTATCGATATTGGCGTGCTCTGAGTTAGCTAGACTCAGCCATTTCCATTGGCTTTCTTGTGTCAGTTGGTCTGTCGCGTAAGAAAGGAAAACACCATTCGTATAGTCTTGATCGACGCCAAAAATACCATCGTTGTCGATGGTAAAAGAAACCGTAGACTTAGTGGATGCTATTGCAACTGGAGAAAGAAGGGTAAGAATAATTAATTTACTAAATCTCATAGACTTTATTTGCTAACTTTTTTCGCATCATACGTAAGAATGCGGGCAAAAGTCTTTCGCGATATCACAACTTTCATTCAAGAAATAAAAAAAGGCTGATGCTACTTAGCATCAGCCTTTGTTGTATTACTAGAACGTTATTTCGCTATAGTCTTATAGAGACTCAGTGAATGTACGCGCGATTACGTCAGCTTGTTGCTCTGCAGTTAGAGAGTTGAAGCGAACAGCGTAACCAGATACACGGATTGTTAGCTGAGGGTATTTCTCTGGGTGCTTAACTGCGTCTTCTAGAGTTTCACGGTTAAGAACGTTCACGTTTAGGTGTTGACCACCTTCGATACCCGCTTCGTGGTGGAAGTAACCATCCATAAGGCCAGCAAGGTTAGCGCGTTGTGAACCCTCATCTTTACCTAGTGCGTTAGGTACGATAGAGAATGTGTAAGAGATACCATCTTGTGCGTCAGCAAACGGCAGTTTAGCAACTGAAGTTAGTGATGCTACAGCACCTTTCTCGTCACGACCGTGCATTGGGTTTGCACCTGGAGCAAATGGAGCACCAGCACGACGACCGTCAGGCGTGTTACCAGTTTTCTTACCGTAAACCACGTTTGAAGTGATAGTAAGAATTGACTGAGTAGGGATTGCATCACGGTAAGTCTTAAGCTTACGGATTTTGCCCATAAATACAGAAACAAGTTCACATGCAATATCATCAACGCGTGGATCGTTGTTACCGAATTTAGGGTAATCGCCTTCGATTTCGAAGTCGATTGCTAGACCGTCTTCGTCACGAATTGGCTTAACTTTTGCGTATTTAATTGCAGATAGTGAGTCAGCTGCAACAGATAGACCAGCAATACCACAAGCCATAGTACGTTTAACGTCACGGTCGTGTAGAGCCATTAGTGCCGCTTCGTAGCTGTACTTATCGTGCATGAAGTGGATAGCGTTTAGTGCAGTCACATATTGTTTCGCTAGCCAATCCATGAAGTGGTCCATTTTCTCCCACAGTTCATCGTAGTTAAGAACATCGCCTTCGATCTTAGGCATTTGCGGGCCAACTTGGATTTTTAGCTTCTCATCCACACCACCGTTGATGGTGTAAAGCATTGTTTTCGCAAGGTTCGCACGAGCACCGAAGAACTGCATTTGCTTACCAACAACCATTGGAGATACACAACATGCGATCGCGTAGTCGTCAGAGTTCATGTCTGGACGCATTAAGTCGTCATTTTCGTACTGAATAGAAGAAGTATCGATAGATACTTTCGCACAGAACTTCTTGAAGCCTTCAGGTAGTTGCTCAGACCAAAGAACAGTGATGTTTGGCTCTGGAGAAGGACCCATAGTGTATAGTGAGTTTAGGAAACGGAAGTTTGTACGAGTAACTAGCGTACGACCGTCAAGACCCATACCACCCATAGACTCAGTTGCCCAGATAGGGTCGCCAGAGAATAGATCATCGTACTCAGGAGTACGTAGGAAACGAACCATACGTAGTTTCATTACGAAGTGGTCGATCATTTCCTGAGCTTGTTCTTCAGTTAGCTTACCAGCCGCGATATCACGTTCGATGAAGATGTCTAGGAACGTAGAAGTACGACCTAGAGACATAGCCGCACCGTTTTGAGATTTAACAGCAGCTAGGTAACCGAAGTAAGTCCACTGAATAGCTTCTTGCGCAGTTTCAGCAGGACGAGAAATATCACAACCGTATTTTGCAGCCATTTCTTTGATTTGACCTAGAGCACGGTGTTGCTCTGCGATCTCTTCACGAAGCTGCATTGTCATTTGTAGGTCTTCGCCGTTCTCAAAACGCTCTTGTAGAGAAGAGAACTGCGCGAATTTATCCTTCATTAGGAAGTCAATACCGTATAGCGCAACACGACGGTAGTCACCGATGATACGACCACGACCGTATGCATCTGGAAGACCAGTCAGTACGCCAGATTTACGACACGCCATGATTTGAGGAGTGTAGATATCGAAAACGCCTTGGTTGTGAGTTTTACGGTATTCTGTGTAGATTTTTTTAACTTGTGGGTCTAGCTCGCGGTCGTAGGCTTTGCATGAACCTTCAACCATGCGGATACCACCGTTAGGGATGATCGCACGTTTTAGAGGAGCGTCAGTTTGAAGACCTACGATAGTTTCTAGGTCTTTTTCGATGTAGCCTGCATCGTGAGCAGTGATGGTAGAGATAACTGAAGTATCAAAATCAACAGGAGCGTGAGTCGCGTTCTCTTGTTTGATGCCTTCCATTACCTTAGCCCAAAGCTTGTTAGTCGCTTCAGTACCTTCAGAAACTAGGAAAGATTCGTCGCCTTCGTACGGAGTGTAGTTCTTCTGAATGAAATCACGAACGTTTACTTCGTTTTGCCAGTCGCCTGCAGCAAAACCTTCCCAAGCTTTAGCAAATTGCTCTGCCATGACATACCTACCTTTTTAGTAGAAAAAAATACGTACTGCTTCGCCGTTGAGCCAGCTATCCCCAGATAAAAGAGGGGAACAGTACACTCTTATGAATAACAATATTTATAGTCTTAAATTTACGTATTCGATTTACAAAACTATAAATATTGTCACTAGTTTTAACGTTTCTCTTTTTAAGCAACAGTTAGAGGTTAAACTAAAATTTTTTTGCAAACCTTAAACTAAATCAATAAATCCTCAAAAATCTCGATAAAAATGGGGTAGCGACGAGCGCTACCCACAAATTTCTGGACTGCTAGCTTATAGCCAAGCTTGGATGCCATACTGGCCTTCAAGCATACCAACTGCAAGCATAGCAACTAAACAGATAACAAGTACGCTTACTGGGATCACAATCTTGTCTACAAATGATAGGCGAGACGCGCGCTCTTTATCTCCAATTAAACCGTTGTTATCTAAAAGCATAGTTAGTGCCCAAGCTAGAACTGGGTTAACAACGGCAGAACCAAAGATACAGATACCTGCTGCTTGTGAGTCTTTCGAGTCCTTCACCATCTGCATGCCAGCTTCAAGCAGTGGTAGAGATACACCAACGAGAAGAGCAACGCGCATAACTGGAGGCCATACTGCAACGTCCATAGGAAAACCAAGGATTGCAACAATAATACATAGAGAGCCTAGTAAGATGGCACCAGCAGGAATAGGGCGTTTCGCGATTGCAGCAGGGATCATGTAAGTCCCCCAAGATGATGTGATGTTACCACCACCCACTGCAGTACCAACCATTTGGCGAACGGAACACATTGTCATTGTGTCATCAACGTCCATCAGCACTTTCTCACTCTTACGTGGGTAGTTCATCTCTTGGAAGATACGGTGACCCAAGAAGTCAGGTGACCACATTGCTACCGCAAGAATCGCGAATGGTAGTGAAGCGATGAAGTGTTCCATATTAGGAAGACCAAGCATCCAACCTTCTTCTGTGGAACCCCACCAGTAGATTGGATTTAGGTTTGGAAGGCCTGTCTCGGTTACGAATTTAATATCGAAGCCTGCGCCAAGAGCAAGTGCGATTGCAAGCCCAGTGAAGGCACAAACAGGGATCGCTAGCCAGCGTTTGTTCACTTTAGCAAGGAACGCGTATAAGCCAATGGTAACCGCAAGAACAATTAGACCGATGTAACCCATGCTACCAGCGGCAACCGTATCGGATTGCAAACCAACAGCCCAAGCTTGAATAGAGTTAATTTGGCTCATGGTTCCGGTTAAACCTAGGAAAATAAGAAGGCCACCAGCCGTACCTTCAGAGGTGAGGTTAACCAGTTTTGACCCACCTTTTAAGAGGCTCAAAATCAAACCAAACACACCAATGAGAATTGCTAATGCAAGAGGGTGAGCACCAGCAAGAGCGATGGTACCAATAAGAGGGATCATTGGGCCGTGGTTGCCTGCTAGGTTGGCTTTAGGGTTAATAAAACCAGAGGCAAGTACACAGAAAAGAAGTGCAGGGATGAGCATTTCTACACGCGCAACTTCGATAGCAAAGTCCTTGCCTAAGTTTACGTGGTCCCATGCTGCAGTAAGACCTTCAGCCCAAGACATCATTACCGCAGAGTACATTGCGATAATACCGATAGTACCAGCAAGTGCTGGAACAAGGTCTTCAAGCTCAAAGCGGAAGTCACGACCTGGCAAGTTCAAGCCAAAACGACGTGGCTTCATAATTTGTAGTTCGTGGTCTAGGTAGTCTGAACGGCTTGCGAACTCAGATGCTGGACGATGAAGCTCACGGTAGCTCTTGGTCTCGATATCTGAATCAGAGTGCGTTTTGTTAACTGCGTCTGACATAGATTCCTCATATATTTAAAAGTTATGAATTCTTCATTCAATTGTGTTAATCCGCATCCTGCGGCACGCTTATGCTAGCTATTGTTAGATTTGTTACACGTCGACACTGTGCCTAAGCATAGCTAATAACTTATTGTGTTGAGGCACAAAAAAAAGCCTCATCTTTTGGCAGGAGTCTAGCAAGATAGCCATTTAGGGTGATTGATTTAGATCACTTTAAGAATGGTTGTGAAATAAAACTACAGAAAGTTTCTGGCATGCGAATGAGATGCGGAGATCTTGTGTAATTTCATTACACAAGTTGCATAAAATTAGAACTTTTTGTCCTTTTGCACGAGATGCAGATTAAATGTCAATATTCACGATGATTATATAAAGCTGGCTTTATTCTTGCTTTGGACAGAGCAAAGACAATTTTTTGGCTAATCATTGCCGCTCAGTTTAGGAAAAAGACATGAAACAGCTTAAAGTACTGCCACTAGTGGCAATCATCTCAGGGTTAATGGTCGGTTGCGGCGGCGGTGGCGGCGGTGGCGGTGGTGCAGCGCCGAAAACTGCGTTTACTTTTGATTTTGCTATACCAGCAACAATGACTGAAAGTGAAGCAACTACGAAAGGTTGTACTGTATATGACCACAAAACTGAACTGAACGGCGATAAAACGGTTTTAACCTATAGTGCAGCGTCAAAAGAGCAAGTGACCAACTATGTTATCGGTTACTACTCTGATGCCGATGGCAAAAGATCCGGAGACATTATCAAACCTACCACTGATAACTTTAAGTTTTATCTTGAAGATATCCCTGACGGCGGCTTTGTGACGTTTCAAGCAATAGAATTTAACGGCAAAGAAGCTCGCGTAAACACGTTTTCAAAAGAGTTCTTGCAAGATAAGAAACTACGTAATGCTACTTTTGCACTAAACCGAGACTCTTTGAACAAATGCTTTACTGGCGGTAACTTAGCAAGCAATAAGTTTACTAACTTAGATTACCGAAACGCTGAATCAGGTGGCGGAGATTACAACTTTGTCTCGCAAACCGATATTTTCACGTCTCCGAACCCTGATATGTTGCCTACTGATGAACTGATGGGGCTTAAAGGTGAACCAACGGCATTGTTTCAGTATGAATCAGGTTCAAGCGACAAAGCGCTTTACCAGTATGGTATTGGTTCGTGGGGAACTGGTGAGATAGCCTTAGTTAGAGCGGATAATACGTCAAACATTTATTCGTCTTCTGACTATACTTACGACTCGCTCAACATTGGCTTTGTTACTAACGGCTTTGCATATGACGCGTTGAAGCTGGATAAAACGGCCGTTGAATATAATCGCCCTAGTGCAACGAATAAAGAAACTTGGGTATACATGGCGTTCTCAGAGAATCAAGTTAATGGTTGGGAGTCTCTACTTAACGAAACGATCTCTGACGGATGGGATATTGACGTTGATCCGAGTGCTTACTTAAATATTGATAACCTGCCGAACACAAAACCAAGTGTATCAGCGCAAGGAAGTGCAGAGTCCGTGATTGATCTGGACATGGGCTTAACATCGTCTACTGAAGGCTTTACTCGTGTCGCTTACTTTGCAACTTCAGGCGACTACAGAGTCACACATCGCATTTTCACAACAAGTGATAGTGATTCTGTTGTTGTTCCAGAATTGCATTACTACAACTTCCCAACATCGGCCGTTAACGGTTTGAAAGTTTCAGCTTCGGACGATTTTAATCGCACTGCTTTGGTAGTGAATGAAGATAGTAATATTGATTCTAAAGTTTTCATGAGCTTCTTCTCCAATGGTGAAGCGTCAGAGCCTGAACTAGATGAAGACCTAGATGGCATCATTACTTCTGAAAAAGAAGGCTTAGAAAATGAAGTGACATTACGTACTTCAAACTCGTTGGTAGTCAGTCGTTTTAATTAATTCATTGCGACCTCGAATAGGTTTCAATTAACACTTTTGTAAATTTATTAAGCCCCTTTGAAAGGGGCTTTTTTATATTTAATATTCAACTTTTGAAGAATATGTTGCTATATATTGCATATTAATTTGTCTATCGTATCTTTCTATTCGAATTATTTAGGTTAATAATTTGTTGCAAGTTTCAAAGGGCGGTGCTAATTTGTTCCGAATTAGAGAGGGCGGAGTCCCTTAATTGCAGTGACAAAAACACAGGGAGTAGGGCGCATGAATGATGTACCAGCGCTAGATATAAAAGACCTGCACAAAACATTTGGACAAAATGAAGTTTTAAAAGGCATTTCACTTGCCGCGCACAAAGGAGATGTTATCTCCATTATTGGCTCTTCCGGCTCAGGTAAGAGTACCTTTCTCAGATGTATCAACTTGCTAGAAACGCCTACCGCGGGCGAAATTTGGGTAAATGGTGAATTAATCCAAATGAAGAACAGCAGAGCAGGTGAATCTGTTCCTGCTAATGAAAAGCAAGTCCAACGTATTCGCTCACGCCTGGCAATGGTTTTCCAAGGTTTCAACCTCTGGTCTCACCTAACCGTACTAGAAAACGTGATTGAGGCGCCTGTTCATGTCTTAGGCGTTCCAAAAGCTCAAGCGATTGAAAACGCAGAAGTCTTGCTTAAGAAGGTAGGCTTGTATGAGCGTAAAGATTATTACCCTGGGCACTTATCTGGCGGCCAGCAGCAACGTGCAGCTATTGCCCGTGCGCTAGCAGTTGACCCAGAGGTGATGTTGTTTGACGAGCCAACTTCTGCGCTTGACCCAGAACTTGTAGGAGAAGTTCTGGGGGTAATGAGAGATTTGGCAGATGAAGGGCGAACTATGCTGGTGGTCACGCACGAAATGGCGTTTGCGCGTGACGTATCAAACCATGTGATGTTTTTACATCAAGGCTTAGTGGAAGAACAGGGAAATCCAGCTAAGCTATTTACAAACCCGGATTCAGAACGATTACAGCAGTTTATCTCATCCATTTACTAATATTTGTTAGGCGGCAGACTATTGCCTCCTAAGCCAACACAACAAACAAAACGAAATAAAATAGCAATCACAGGAGTATGGAAATGAAAAAGTGGTTATTAGCAGCAACGATTGCTGCAACGGCAGTATCAGGTGTTGCCCAAGCGAAAGAATGGAAAACAGTTCGCTTTGGTATCGAAGGCGCTTACCCTCCGTTTAGCTGGACAGAAACTGATGGCTCAATAAAAGGCTTTGACGTAGACATGGCAAATGCACTCTGTGAAGAGATGCAAGTGAAGTGCAAAATCGTCGCTCAAGATTGGGATGGTATTATTCCTTCTCTGCTTGCACGTAAGTACGATGCCATCATCGCAGCAATGTCTATCACTGAAGAGCGCAAGAAAAAAGTCGATTTCACTGGCAAGTACGCACAAATCCCAAATAAATTTATCGCTAAGAAAGGTGCGGGTCTAGATTTTGATAATCTTAAAGATGTCAAAATTGGCGTGCAACGTGCGACGACACATGACAAGTACTTAACTGACAACTACGGCGATGATGTTGAAATTGTGCGTTATGGCTCTTTTGATGAAGCGTATCTTGATCTAGAAAATGGTCGAATTGCTGCCGTTTTAGGTGATGCGTCTGCTCTAGAAGAGGGTGTGATCAACAAAGCAGGTGGCGAAGCTTATGAGTTTGTTGGACCATCGTTAACCGATCCAAAATGGTTTGGCGAAGGTATGGGTATCGCTGTTCGTAAACAAGACAAAGATCTGACGAAGAAACTCGACGCAGCAATTATTTCACTACGTGAGAAAGGTGTTTACCAAGAAATTGCTGGTAAATACTTTAACTACGATGTGTACGGTGAATAAACCGTAATTAAGCGACCGTTGGCTTGTTCCTAGAAGTAGTCAACGGTCGATTTTTTGAGTTTAGGGATTAGGAACTCACCTATGCTAGATTTACAAGGATACGAAGCTTCGATTTTGAAAGGAGCTTTAGTAACAATAGAAGTTGCAGTGCTTTCACTCATTCTCGCCATGGTCTTAGGAATGCTTGGCGCATTAGCTAAGTTAGCACCTTACAAATGGGCAAGGGCGATTGCCACTCTTTACACTACCGTCATTCGCGGCATTCCAGATTTGGTTCTGATGATGCTAATTTTCTTTGGTGGACAAATACTTTTAAATAACAGCCTTTACTCCATCAACGAAACGCTCAACGAGTGGTTTGCCTCGAGTGATCCAAACCATGAATGGACGTCTTACTTACCTGATTATATTGATGTCAGCCCATTTATTGCTGGTGTACTCACGATTGGTTTTATCTTTGGTGCCTACATGGCGGAGACTTTTCGTGGAGCGATCATGGCGGTGGACAAAGGTGAGCTAGAAGCGGCGAAAGCTTATGGGATGAGTTCTGCTTTATCGTTTAGAAGAATCTTACTGCCTCAGATGATTCGTCATGCATTACCTGGATTTGGTAATAACTGGTTAGTGTTACTTAAGACCACAGCGTTAGTTTCCATTATTGGTCTGGATGACATGGTGAGAATGAGCTCATTGGCAGCAGGTACCACCAAAATGCCGTTCACCTTTTACATGGCTGTCGCGCTCATCTTTCTATTTTTTACCAGCGTTTCGACCGGGCTACTCAAGCTTGTTGAGCGTAAGTTCAGTATTCATGCGAGGTAAGTTATGGACTTTTCTTTGATTATTGAAAGCTTTCCAACTTATCTTCAGGGACTTTGGACAACAGTTTGGTTAGTGGGATTAGCGTTAGTTATTGGCTTGTGTGTCTCTATCCCATTAGCCGTGGCACGCAATAGTACCAATTACGCTCTAAGCTTACCTTCTTGGGGATTCATTTACTTTTTCCGTGGAACGCCGCTATTGGTTCAGCTGTATTTGATTTACTACGGCATGGATCAGTTTTTCCCTGTGAAAGATACCTTGTGGGAGAACGCTTGGTTCTGTGCTTTGGTCGCTTTTATTCTTAATACATCGGCTTACACCGCAGAAATTATTCGTGGTGCGATTAATGGTTTGCCGAAAGGTGAGGTGGAAGCTGCGAAAGCCTATGGCATGAGTAAGTTTATGACATACAGACGTATTATCTTGCCGAGTGCATTGCGTCGAGCATTACCAGCTTATTCAAACGAGGTCATATTTATGCTGCACGGAAGTGCAGTCGCGGGCATCGTTACCATCATGGATTTAACTGGTGCTGCGCGTCTAGTTAACTCGCGCTACTATGCACCATTTGAGTCTTTCCTGACGGCGGGGCTGTTCTACATGGCACTGACGTTTATGATCTTGTGGTGTTTCAAAGTGGCAGAGAAGCGTTTCTTAGCTTATCTGCGTCCTTTAAGCTAATTATCAATAGAGGCAATAGCACCGGAATGGGTGCTATTGCTTTTGATAATTTTGTTATCTTCATTCCTATTTTTCCAGCCGATGTAAAAGACTCTTTCTTATTATTCATTAACTTACATTAACATTCGGTAAACTCATTGTTTAGTAAGTAAAAATGAAAAAAACAATTCTATCGTTGGGCATTGCCGCCTTAGCCACAGGATGTGGTGGGGGAGAGGGAGAATCACAACCTAATGCTCAAGTAAAACCAACGCCAGCTCCAGTTCAACAAGCTCTTGAAACTGGTAATGCACTGCTCGTTTCTGACCCGAGCGATTTCATTCGTGAAAGTCGTCAGGTTGTGGAAGCTCACAAGATGCAGTCGAATACGATCAAATCTGCAATTGCGAAAAACCTTTCAGGTCTTTATTGGGATCCAACCCATGATGCCGCGATCTTGGCACCTAAGTATGGCTTCAACGACACCATCTTGATGACCAATAAGGCCATGGTAAGCGGTTACAAAGATCAAGCTATGTCAATTGGCGTTGCCGGGGAAAAGTCTAATGGTCAACGTTACGCACTATTAGGGAGTAACCCATTTAGAACGGCACAACGTTTTCCCGACTCTTCCAACGCAGCGATGACGAAATGGTTAAGTAATCTGGTCACTTGGTTGTCGGGCGGAGTTACTTCAAACGTCGTCATCGCGCAAATGGACCAGTCTTATTACTTTCCGGATGAGCAAGCGACTCGGAATTGGCTGAAAGACAATGTTTTACAAGAGTTGGCGTTTAACGAGGCCAACCTATGCGATGGTTCGAAGCTACTTAGCTGCTTGCAAACCAATACTCCAAACTTATTGATCTTGTCACAGCATCTGCAATCTGGCGACACCAACCAACAAGTACTCGATGCTCTGGCATACGCTGAGCAAGCCCAAATTCCTGTTCTATACCTGCATTGGGATGGAGGACTAACTGAACTTGGCCGAGACATTTTGGAAAAATTCCATGTTGATTATGTGGGAGATAACTATTGGCGTAAGTTAGGCTTGGTTGATTGGGCGCCTTCATCACTCATGAACTTCGTGCCAGACTCTGTTGCTACGCAACAAGCGCTGTTGTCTCGTTTTGAATCTCAAAACTTCAATGTTGACTTGTCACAGTGTGAGGACAAATCTTGTCCTGACACTGCGAATATGGAAAGTCAATTTTATGCAGGGGCAAACAGTATTCGCCATCGGTTGAAAAAGCTTGATGAACAAAAAGTAGATTTGTTTAATCAAGACGGCTACCAATACGAAAAACTCATGGTATTGCTGGCTGATCATTATCGTCAAACGGTTGTCTTCCCAATGGACAAACAGTCAACCCAAACGACCGAATTCCTAAAGTCGTACTTTGCCGATTACGTGCAATACAACAGCCGAAGCGTAAACCCAAAACAACCAAATATGGGGAACTTCAGCCGTAGTGAGTTTAGCCCTGAAGTAAAGAGAATCAGCGCAACTATTAATATGGAATCAAAGCGTAATTTCCGCTCTGCTGGTGTGTATGCGCTTCCTGGGGAGACCTTTACGGTCACGCGCAATGACAGTAATGAAGTGACGACTAAAATTGTCATCAACAGTTTAAGAAGTGGCGCAACTCATGAGTTCAGCAAAGATGGATACACGCGACCAAAAATGCTGACTTCTTTCGCCTATGAGGTGAAGCCGGGTGAAACCATCACGCTGACTTCACCTTATGGCGGGCCTATCCAGGTTCACTTTAACAATAATGATGTGCCAGTAGCTCTAACATTTAGCCATGTAGCGCAACACCCTGTATGGAGAAGTGAAAAGGATAACGATGCGTTTATTCAGGAGCTTGAAGCGAATTTGTTCGATTGGGCTGAACTGATCACGCCTGGATTTGAGGTACACTCTAAACGTGACAAAATGCTTGAATCTGTCAACGATGAGATGTGGTCGACACCAGCTGAAATGGCGCTAGCGACAGAAGAGTATGTTCATAACTACCCACATGTCTTGGCTGGTTTCCAAGGGCCGGGGATCGATGAGGTTCCGGAAATTATCCAGTATGCCAAAAATCAAGGTTGGGAAATCGCCAATATTGATATGGTGAAGCATATGAACGCTGACCAAGCGACGTGTGGTTACGGCTGTTCTGGTAACCCATACGATGCTTACTGGTCATTCAGCCCACTCGGTCACGGTGATTTACATGAGCTTGGTCATGGTTTAGAAAAAGGTCGATTCCGATTTTCAGGCTGGGAAGGGCATTCAACGACCAATTACTACTCGTATTACAGTAAGTCTCGTTTCTTCCAGAATACGGGGAAAGTTTCAACCTGCCAAAGCTTGGATTTCAAAGGCCAGTTTGAATTATTGCAAGCTAGCCGAACTCAAGCGGATCCAAACGCATACATGGCAGCGCAAAATCAAACCAGTTGGAGTTGGGGCGCTCGTGTTTACATTCAAATGATGATGGCGGCGCAGCATGAAGGTGTGCTTAAAAATGGTTGGCATTTATTGGCGCGCTTGCACCTGATTGAACGTGAGTTTAACCGCTTAAAATCGGACGATGCGCTTTGGGATGAGAGACGATTGAGTATTGGTTTCGCCAACTACTCTCGGGAAGAAGCAAATAGCATCTCGAACAACGACTGGTTGCTTATTGCTCTGAGCTACATTTCTCAGCGAGATATGACTAACTATCTCGATATGTGGGGGTTCTCGTTCACAGAAAAAGCGAAACAGCAGGTTGTGGCGCTGAATCTACCGTCGATGCCGCTCACTTACTTTGCAAGTAGTAATACAGGCTACTGTCTGAACGAATTTGCTCAAACACCGATAACTATTGATGGTCAAACAGTTTGGCCGCTGAATCAGTGATTAAATGGTAATTTGTATGAAAAAGGGAGACTGAGTCTCCCTTTTTATTGGACTAAGCTTAGCGTTGAGTCTCGCTTATAGCTTTGCAATATATTACTTAAATGTCGACCAGATTGGTGCGTGATCTGAAGGCTTCTCGATACCACGAAGCTCATAGTCGATACCAGATTCAATACACTTTTTCGCTAGAGAAGGGGTTGCCAAAATGACATCAATTCGTAGGCCACGGTTATCATCAAAACCGCGAGAACGGTAGTCAAACCACGAAAATTGATCGTTCACCTCTGGGTATAGCTTACGGAAGGTGTCCACAAAGCCCCAGTCTAGTAAGGTTTTCAACCATTCGCGCTCTTCAGGTTGGAATGAACATTTACCTGTTTTTAGCCAACGTTTACGGTTTGGTTCGCCGATACCGATATCTGCATCAATAGGGCTGATGTTGATGTCACCCATAACAATTAATTGCTCGTCGTTATTGTGATGATCGTTTAGGTAGGTCATCAGATCTTTATAGAATTGGCGCTTGTATGGGAATTTGGTTTCGTGGCTGATGTTATCCCCTTGAGGGAAATAGCCGTTTAGCACAGTGACCTTTTCGCCGTTTTCATTTAAAAACGTTGCCATGATCATGCGCTTTTGATGTTCTTCGTTATCCGTCGGGAACCCTTTTTGTACGTGTAGAGGCTCTTGCTTACAAAGCATTGCTACGCCGTAATGTGCTTTTTGACCATGAAAATACACTTTGTAGCCCATGGCTTCGACAGCTTCAATCGGGAATGCTTCATCGTGAACTTTAATTTCCTGAAGACCAATCACATCAGGTTGGTGTTTGTCGATTAGCGCTTGGAGTTGGTGCAGTCGCGCACGTAGTCCATTGATGTTAAAGCTGATTACTTTCATTATTTATCCTTTTGGGGGCGTACTTTTTATGAATAGTATCATTGTGTAAGAGCACTGAAAATGAGTCTCGGTGAAAGGAGTGAAACGCTCTGAGCTACTTTGCTTTTAATTTGTTTTCTAAGTCGTTTTGCACGATCTTTAAAGCGTTAAGCGCAATTTCTGGATCTATCTCATTGCTCTCAAGCAAATAGATTAAATCGACAGCCAGTTTGATCTCTTCAGGTGCGTCATCTAAAGGCGAGGTTGGTTGGTCAGCCATTATTGATGTTTTTCCCTATGTGTAATTTGGTTCTCTAGCTTAAGAAGTGCTGCTTCACAACGCGCTAAACGTTGCTCGGTTGCTAGTAATACTTTTTGAGCGTCGGCACGCATAAAACTAGGAGCGCTTTCGACAGCACGTTCTTTTTCTAACACCATCTCGCGCAAGCGTCTTGCCCACTCTTGGTGTTGAGCGAGCTCCTGATAAAGCACGTTGATAGGCTTACGGAAATGGCTGCTATGTTTGATTTCATTCTTACGAATTTTAGTGGTAGAAATCTCGCGTTGAATCGCACCGATTTGCGCCACTAACCGTTCAGTGAGGTACTCAGCACGCAAAGCGGTGAGCTTACCTTCATTTTGCTCACGCACAATCGCATCCAGCGTGGCTTTTGCTTCTTTTACGCAAGGAGTAAGTAAGCGAGAGCGGCAACCAAATAAACGCTCATCAAAAAGCGGAACATGATGTTCGCCTCTTTGACGGTCAAGAACAGCGGCTTGCTTCGCCATTTGTTCTAGATTTTCCTGGAGTTGAGAAATGTTCATGACAAACCTACAAACCATGCGTCATAAGCCAATTTAATGGCTAGTATGCTGACGACAGTAACAAATACAGGACGAATGAATTTAGAACCAAATCTAATAGCGGAGTGCGCGCCAACAAAAGCACCAGCCATTAAACATACTCCCATTGTTAAGCCTAGCACCCAGTTGATGTGTCCGAGGAATGCAAAAGTGATCAAAGAGGTAAAGTTACTGGTAAAGTTCATTGCTTTTGCTAACCCAGAGGCGAGCAAGATATTCAGCCGGTACAGCGCCATTGAACTTACTGTCCAAAAAGCCCCAGTTCCAGGCCCTGCGAGTCCGTCGTAGAATCCTATGGATAAGCCTTGCATGTACTGTTTTTTATGAAGTTTTGGGCAAGGCTCGGGTATTGGACTTTGATGAGCAGAGTGGGGTGTTTTATGAAAAACGGTATACAACGCTGCTGCCAAAATAACAAGCGGCAATCCTTTTTCCAGCCAATCCGTACTAATCGCATCTACAAATAGCGTACCTAATGTCGCTCCGACGAGTGTTGCCACGAATGCACGCCTCCAGCATTGAGGTTTGAATAGACGTTTTTTGTAGTACGTAAATGCTGCAGTAGAAGAAGCAAAGGTAGCGGCAAGTTTATTGGTGCCTAGTGCAATATGAGGCGGCAAGCCTAGCGAAAGTAGAGCAGGTACGGTAAGCATGCCACCACCACCGGCAACTGCATCAATAAATCCTGCGACAAAAGCGACAAGCGCCAACACCAACAGCATGGTTGGCTCAATCATTTCCATAAATGGTGATTCTTCTAATATTCTATTTTACGTTTAAATGGAGGTAGTGAGTCGATTAAGGCTTGTCCGTATCGCTTAGTGACTAGGCGTCGATCAAGAATCGTTACTCTACCAGAATCTCTCTCTTTACGCAGTAAGCGACCTACGCTCTGGATCAGCTTTTTGCTTGCGTCTGGTACAGTTATTTGCATAAACGGGTTTCCTCCTTTTTTCTCAATGTATTCGGAATGAGCCTGCTCAACAGGGGAGGTTGGAACGCCAAATGGAATTTTTGTAATCACCAAGTTTTCAAGTAATTCGCCAGGTAAGTCTAGCCCCTCAGAGAAACTGCCAGTACCAAATAAGATGCTGGTTTTATTTGATTCTATTAACTTTTTATGTTTTTTTAGAATTTCCTGACGTGAGCTTTCACCTTGAACTTGCAACGCCCAGCCTTTTTTTATGAACTCCGAAGAGAGTGCCTTCGCGACTTGGTTCATCTGCCAATAGGATGAGAATAATACTAAGTTGGCTTTCTTGTCTTCCAAGTACTTAGGCAAGATCTCAATAAGATATTCAGTAAATTGAGGCGCTGGTGGTTCATATTTCATCGCAGGGATGAGTAATTCTGCCTGGTTTTGGTAATCGAATGGTGACGCAAGCGCTAAAAACTGAGTGCCTGATTCTGGTTTTCCATCAATACCAACCTGATGGCAAAAGTAATGGAAAGAGTTTAATGCACGCATCGTTGCGGAAACCAAAATGGCGCCAATACATCTGCTCCAAATCTGTTGATCGAGTTGCCATCCAATTTCAAGTGGCGAAACACTCACAATGAAATCACCCTCGCGATCGGGGTGGGTTTCTAACCAGCGAGCTAAAGGCGCACCTTTTTCACGAGTTGGTTCAGCCATTAAATGCCATACTTGCGCTAGGTTTTCTAACCTTTGAATGTAGAAACCGAGCTCTGCAAGCGCTGGTTCAGCCAACCTTGTCGCAAGCTCCCCGTCTTTTACTCTTTCCGCAATAAGGTCGGCAATTTTTGCCACGCTCTGATTTGCTTTTTTACTGAACTGTTTTAGTTCTTTGGATTGGTTCTCTAGCCACTCAGGTAGTTCACCGTGTTCGAAGCGGTAGATACCCTCTTCAAATTGAGCTGGGTCGAACTGTTTGGGCAATTGAGTCAGTGCCGGTATCAAGTTCTGAACCGCGTCTTGAAGGTCGTTGCGAAATCGAGCTACGCGTTTCTCGTCTGCGAGTGATGAAAACTTACTAATCGACTGATTTAACTTCTCAAGCCATGCTGCCGCGCCTTTTAAACTCGCAGATGCTGAAGCATGGTCACGAGCGACGTGAGGTAAGTGATGTGCCTCGTCGAAGACGTATATTGTATTTTCTGGCTCAGGTAAAATCACGCCGCCACCTAAATCTGCGTCTGCCATGACGAGAGAGTGGTTAGCAATGATGACATCGTTTTTATCCAACTCTGAGCGCGCTTTTTGGAATGGGCAGCCGCGGTGGCCTGGTAAACTGTTATTGCAACTGTGTTTATCACTGACAATCAGTTGCCAAAGCTTATCGTCGATGGGTTTAGGCCAAGAATCACGGTCACCGTCCCATTTACCTTGCGCAAGAGAGCGATGCATTGTTTCTAACAGCTCTATATCTTTTTGCTTAGGTTTGGTTTCAAACATGGCTAACTGGCCACCATCAGCACCGCTAGCAGTGGCGAGCTTTTCTGCACAACAATAGCGTTGACGGCCTTTTGCCAAAATAAAAGAAAACTCTCGGTCGGTAATCCGACGAAAAAGAGGGAGGTCTTTATTTATGAGCTGCTCTTGCAGAGCGACGGTCGCCGTTGAGATAACCACTTTCCTATTGTTATGTACAGCCACGGGAATGGTCGCCATTAGATAAGAGAGCGATTTACCAATTCCAGTCCCTGCTTCTGCAACGAGTATTCGGTTAGATTTGTGATACTGACCGCACAGCGTTTTTGCAATCTCTGCAACAAGGTAGTTTTGTGCTCTTCTAGGCACAAAGTTATCAAGTTGATCTTGAAGGTTTTGATAGCTATTACGAATCGATTTTTGAATGTTACTGGTCAGCATACGGGCCTCAAATGCGTTGGAGGCGAATAGTAGCACACATCACTAGTTGTACAGTAGTTCACAAAACGGAATGCTTTTATAAGGAATGTAGATCTCCTTCACAAAAAAATATTGAACCTTATCTTAATGAAATTAATTTCATTATATGAAAAATATAAAACTCCAACTTGGTCTTATTTGTGGGTTTTTATTCTTTTTTTTGTTTTTTTAAATTTACTTATTGGATTAAAAAACCATTTGTTAATAATTTTGTAAATTACAAATAATAATGGAGATTGGTTAGATGTTCGTCGAATAAATAAAGGTAAACTTATCAAGTTATTGTTTTATAATGGTATTTTGTTTTTTTTACATTGGTGTTTAGAAAATTTGACAGCCAGAATAATCTTTTGCACTCTTAGCTCCAGATTTTGAGGAGGTGCTGTATAACGTTTTGTTAACGCTCTACCTCAAACATATAAAAAAAGGGAACCGGACAAGGATATCCCGAACTAAGAAAAGGCAGTGGATTAATTATGAAAAAAACTCTATTAGCACTAGCTGTAGTTGCGTCTGCAACTTCAGTGAACGCAGCTGAAGTATTCAAATCTGAAGAAGGTTCTGTAGATTTCTACGGTCAGCTACGTCCAACTCTTCTATTCACAGAAAAAACTGATCACACAGCAGAGCTAAACACTAGCTCTTCTCGTACTGGTGTGAACGCGGTTTACGTTGTTGACGAAAGCCTAAAAGTTCTGGGTGAAGTTGAAATCGGTGTTGCTCTAGGTGACAACTACGACGCAGGTGCTGATTCAAGCGAGCGTACAGATGACTCTGTATACGTACGTCGCCACATCATCGGCTTTGATATGGGTGATATGGGTACTCTTCGCTTCGGTAAAGAAGGTACTTGGGCGGATGACGTATACTTCGCAGATTACTCTTACTTCTTCGGTGGTAACGCAGCGGAAACTGCATACGGTCACGCTTGGAACAACGATTCTCAAATCAAATACGCTTACGAAAATGACGCATTCTGGCTAAAAGCTGGTTACGCGCTAGGCGAAAAAGATTCTAACGAAGAAGTACTAGAAGTATTCGTTGGTAAATCTTTCAACGACCTATCTCTACACGCTGGTGTACTTACTGCGAACAACGACATCAACGTAACTAAAGAGAAAAAACTAGTTCTTAATGGTGTAGAGCAAACAGTTTCTCACACAGAGCGTACTGATAACGAAAACCTATCTTTTGAAGTAACTGCTGAGTACGCACTAAACGAGCACACTCTAGGTGCTACGTACTACTACAACGAAAACGAAGATAAGCTAGGTAAATCAACAGTTGATTCACACTACATCGTTGTAGCTGGTATGTTCGCTGTTGCTCCTAAAACAACTCTATACTCTGGTTACGAGTACCTAGCTCAGTCTACTGACGAAGCAGGTAAAGTAGACGCAGACTCTTCTTGGTTCTACGCTGGTGTTGAATACAAGTTCTCTAAATGGGCACGTGTATTCGCAGAAGCGGGTTACACTTTCGAAGGTACTGACTTCGACAACAAAGACACAGACGACGCAACTAACTTCGGTGTTGGTGCTCGTTTCTACTGGTAATCAATACCCAGTTTGATATTGTAAGACCCAGCTATATGCTGGGTCTTTTACTATGAAGATAAGGATGAAAAATTCTATGCAGTTATCATTAAAAGTGGCAATGGCACTGTCTATTTTTGCCAGTACAAACCTCTACGCTGCAACGACTTTAGTGGTTCCAGAAGACGTGAAGTTATTGGCCGTCAACATGGAGAAGCCAGATCTAGAAGGTGGTCTTTTTTCTAGTGAGAAGACAATCGATCTACCTGACGGAACGAATCAAATTGTCTTCAAATATCAACCTGCTTTTGAAACAAACGAAAACCTTAAGACGGTTTACAGTGATGTAATCGTTGCTAAATTTGATGCTGAAAACGAAAAGCTAACGTTTGAGCTGCCAGAGTTTAAAACTCTTCGCCAAGCGCAAAACAACATCTCGCCTCTAGATTGGCAATTACTGGATACCAAAGGCCAACCTATTGCTTTGGTCGAAGATGTATTAGAGTCAGATGGTGTTCAAATTGGTCGTAATTACCCTCAAGAATCTCGTAACTACAACATTGCTGGCGGTATCGCGAGTGTTGCCGTTAGTTATGTAACTGTGAATCAGCATCAACAATCAGTAAGTGATATCGAGCCTCGAGTTGAGACTAGTGATACCCGTTCAACAGCCGCATCGAACGACAGCCCAATGGTTGATGTATTAAAGACGATGTACCAGAAAGCGTCTCCGGCGGAAAAAGAGGCCTTTAAAAACTGGCTTGCTGAGCAGTAATCCCTTAGTTCATTAGATAGGGCTTAACTGAAAAAGTACGAATCTAAAAAGCAGGCTTTAAGCCTGCTTTTATCTTTTCTGCTTATTAGAGAGAGATTTCTCTCCATTCACCAGGCATTAGGTCGTTAAGGACGATATCACCCATCGAATGACGAATGAGGCGCAAAGTAGGGAAGCCAATGTGCGCAGTCATGCGACGCACCTGACGATTTCTTCCTTCAATAATGGTAATGGCTAACCAAGTGGTAGGGATATTTGCGCGAAAACGAACCGGAGGCGTTCTGTCCCAGACTTGTGGTTTTGGAATAACTTCAACTTCGGCTGGTAGAGTCATACCATCTTTTAGCTCTACTCCCTTTCTCAATTTTTCAAGATCTTGCTCCTGAGGAGCGCCATCAACTTGAACCCAATAAGTCTTCGGCGATTTTGACTTTGGCTGCGTTAGCTTCGCCTGCAAGATGCCATCGTTAGTGAGTACCATCAAACCTTCGCTGTCTCGGTCCAATCGGCCAGCCGCATAGACATTTTTGATTGGGATATAGTCCGCTAACGTTTTGCGACCATCGCCATCGGTAAATTGACTGAGCGTATCGTAAGGCTTATTGAAAATAATGACTTTACGATCTTTAGGGGCCACTTTTGGCTTTTGGCTTTTTGTTGGGCGATTAGGGCGGCGGTCTTGCTGAGTACGAGTCTTCGAGCCATTGCGAGCTCCTGAGTGTTTAAAATGGCCCGTTTTAGACTGGTTACGACTGCGACCTTTTTCCTGACCTGTACGAGATGACATGTTAACTACCCTGCAAAAATGTAAATGAACTGTGTTTGAAAGTTTTAAGTTTTCTCATGATCGGATATGATTTGCGCGCCTAAAACTAACAAACGCGCACAGAATGATAGACTAATTCGTGTTATTTGTTTAATTATATCAGTGCACTCATGGATTCAGAGCTTAGAGCTTCAAACTACAACAAAGAGTGCGAACCGCATGTGGCGTTAGTGAGGAGACATGTACTGCTAACGCGCAGCAATGCGTCAATTAAACCAACTCAGACGCTGAGTTGATCAGCCAACAAGTTGATTAAAAAATAGGGAAATTTCATGCCTACAGAAAAACCTACAATTATCTACACCATCACTGATGAAGCGCCGGCGCTAGCAACTTATTCATTACTACCAATCATTCAATCATTCACAGCATCGTCTGGCATCAATGTAGATACTCGTGATATTTCACTAGCAGGTCGAATTATCGCTAACTTCCCAGAGCATCTAAAAGAAGAACAGCGCATTGGCGATGCGTTGACTGAGCTTGGTGAACTAGCTCAAACTCCAGAAGCAAATATCATCAAGCTACCTAACATTTCAGCTTCAGTTCCTCAGCTTAAAGCGGCGATTAAAGAGCTTCAGGCGAAAGGTTACGATTTACCAAACTACCCAGAAGAGCCGAGCACGTACGAAGAGAAAGCGATTAAAGCGGCTTACGACAAAATCAAAGGTAGTGCGGTTAACCCAGTACTTCGTGAAGGTAACTCAGACCGTCGTGCTCCGACTTCGGTTAAGAACTACGCGAAGAAAAACCCACACTCAATGGGTGCATGGTCAGCAGAATCTAAGTCCCATGTTGCGAGCATGTCAGACAATGACTTCTTTGGTAGCGAAAAGTCTACAACTATCTCTGGTGCAACAGAGGTCAAAATCGAGTTTGTCGGTAATGATGGTACAGTTAAAGAGCTTAAGTCTGCGTTCCCATTACTAGATAAAGAAGTCATTGATACTTCAGTAATGAAGAAGAAGGCGTTGGTTGAATTTTTCGAGAAAGAGATTGCTGAAGCGAAAGCACAAGACGTGCTGCTGTCTCTTCATATGAAAGCGACGATGATGAAAGTGTCTGACCCTGTCATTTTCGGTCATGCAGTAAAAGTTTACTACAAAGACGTTTTCGATAAGTACGGTAAGCTGTTTGAAGAGCTAGGCGTTGATGTAAACAATGGCATCGGTGATGTTTACTCAAAAATTGAGTCTCTACCTGAAGCGCAAAAAGCAGAAATTGAAGCGGCCATTCAAGCGGTTTACCAAACTCAACCAGAACTTGCGATGGTTGACTCTGATCGTGGTATCACAAACTTACATGTACCAAGTGACATTATTGTAGATGCTTCTATGCCAGCAATGCTTCGCTCTTCGGGTCAAATGTGGGGACCAGATGGTAAACAAAAAGACACCAAAGCGATGATTCCAGATCGTAGCTACGCAGGTATTTACCAAGCGGTTATTGATTTCTGTAAAGAGCACGGCGCATTTGACCCAACCACTATGGGGAGCGTACCTAACGTCGGCCTAATGGCTCAGAAAGCAGAAGAGTATGGTTCTCATGACAAGACATTCATTCTAGACGCTGCGGGTACTGTTCGCGTTGTTGATGCTTCAGGTAACGTACTGTTAGAGCAAGCGGTTGAAGAAGGTGATATCTTCCGTATGTGTCAGGTTAAAGACGCACCAATCCAAGATTGGGTTAAACTAGCAGTGACTCGCGCACGTGCAACAGGTGTTCCAGCTGTATTCTGGCTAGATGAAAACCGCGCGCACGATGCTGAGCTCATCAAGAAAGTAAACGCCTACCTACCAGATCACGATACTGACGGTCTAGAGATTAAGATCCTATCTCCTGTTGAAGCTTGTAAGTACTCACTAGAGCGTATGAAAGCGGGCCTAGATACTATCTCTGTTACAGGTAATGTTCTTCGTGACTACCTAACAGACTTGTTCCCAATTCTAGAGTTAGGTACGTCTGCTAAGATGCTATCTATTGTTCCATTGATGAATGGTGGTGGCCTATTTGAAACAGGCGCTGGTGGTTCTGCTCCTAAGCACGTTCAACAAGTAGAAAAAGAGAATCACCTTCGTTGGGATTCTTTGGGCGAGTTCCTAGCTCTTGCAGCTTCGTTAGAGCATTTAAGTGTAGCGACAAACAATCCTAAGGCTCAGGTTCTAGCAGATACACTAGATAAAGCGACCGGTGAGTTTTTAGACACCAACAAATCTCCGTCACGCAAAGTGGGTGAGCTAGATAACCGTGGAAGCCACTTCTATCTTGCACTTTACTGGGCGAAAGCGCTTTCAGAGCAAACGGATGATGCGGATCTTGCTGCTGAATTTGCACCAATTGCAAAAGCGCTGTCAGAGCAGGAAGAAACGATCGTTGCTGAGCTAAATAATGCGCAAGGCGTGAAAGGTGAGCTAGGAGGTTACTACTTACTAGACGATGCATTGGTTTCTAAATTGATGCGTCCAAGCGAAACCTTTAACGCAATCATTAACAAGTAAGTTAGTGTTAAAAAACACGTCGTTTTCGGCGTGTTTCCTATCCTGTAAGTGCGTTGTAAGTGTTCCTTTTGTAACACGTGCTCTAAATAGTAAGAAACCCGCTATCTTGGCGGGTTTATTTTTCTCTTCAAAACATCAACGTGGCGTTTCGAGAGCAATATTTTTATATTTCGACAGCGCTCTAATTATTTGGCTTGGCCTTCAAGAGGCACGACGCTACTCGCGTGACAGCCTTTGGGACCTTTTTCAATCTCGTAAGAGACTTGTTGGCCTGCTTTCAGTGTACGATAACCGTCCATCTGGATAGTTGAGTAGTGGGCAAAGATATCTCCCTCTTCTTCATCTGAACAAATAAACCCAAATCCTTTGGCATTGTTAAACCACTTTACTGTACCTGTAGCCATGCTTTACATCCCTCATGCATTTTTTACTGATGTTGTTACTGCAACCAAGTTATACCTTTAACTTGGTACTACCATTGTCAGCGAATGCCAACAAACGTCAAATCAATGATAAGTCACATTCATCAAACCACTTAAAGAAGAGAGGTTTCAAAATGATGATTTATGCATCGACACTTTCCACTGTAGTCAATGAATTTCGACAGTCAATAGCAGTGAGCAACAAACAGAAACATAATTGAAAACAAATCACTTTTGAGATTAACAAATTTGCAAACAGTTTTTCGTATATACGCAGAAGTTTAGTCAATTTGCCTATGAAGTGGCTCATACTGAAAAAGCCATACTGTCCGTGTTGCTTATGGGAGAAGAATCCTCTGACTGAATAAAAAATGAAGTTTTCGTGATAATTACCGTATTCTCAATGAGGAAGTGTGATCCAGATAGAAGATGATGGGGTGGTTTGCAATAGTCCGAAAGCAATAAATAGAAAGTTCTTTTATAAGAAAAAATGTGTAACTTATCGACAAGCATCTTTTATTTGCGCCGTATCAAGACGTGCATTAGTCTCTATATTAGGTAGCAACTTTTATCGATCAAAGATCGAATTCGGTGCCATAACTCACTACACCGCGCTGCACGCTTGTGGTAGATTGTTTTTATAGGTCGAAAACATCAACCCTTTGATACGATATCTTTAGATTGCCATGAGTAAAAATTTTGAATGGGTCACTCCGGACTCTGATCTTCTGGAGCGAGAAAGTACGAAAGTCCAGCCACCTAAGCTGTACAATGTCGTACTCAATAATGATGACTATACACCTATGGATTTCGTCATAGAGGTGCTTGAGCGATTTTTCTCACATGATATTGATAAAGCAACTCAAATCATGCTTCAGGTCCACTATGAAGGAAAGGCAATTTGCGGCACATACAGCGCAGAAATTGCCGAAACAAAAGTAGCGCAAGTTACGATGTACGCAAGGGAAAATGAACATCCGCTACTTTGCACTATGGAGCAAGCGTAAACAAAGAAGACTTGCTCGAACAACCCCAGTTGTTTTTTCGGGAGGTACTTATGCTAAATAAAGAACTAGAGTCAAGCCTTAACGGTGCATTTGCTCGGGCGCGAGATAAACGCCACGAGTTTATGACTGTCGAACACCTCCTACTTGCATTGTTGGAAAATGATGCAGCTAAGGAAGCCCTTCTAGCTTGTAAGGCGGATCTTGACGCTTTACGCAACGAACTCGATATTTTCATCGATCAAACTACGCCTCTTATCCCAGATAGTGATGAGACGCGTGAAACGCAGCCGACTTTGAGTTTTCAACGTGTACTACAACGCGCCGTCTTTCATGTACAGTCGTCTGGTCGTAATGAAGTAACAGGCGCCAACGTGCTTGTTGCTATCTTCAGTGAGCAAGAGTCGCATGCCGCTTACCTTCTGAAGAAAAATGACATCTCCCGATTAGATATTGTTAACTTCATCTCCCACGGTATTACTAAAGCATCAGGTGCAGGTGAGGATTCATCATCAGACTCGTTTAGCTCAGAAAGTGTTGAAGAGCCTAATTCTGAAGAACGCTTAGAAAGTTTTGCGACGAATCTTAATCAAGTCGCTAAAGATGGAAACATCGACCCACTCATTGGACGTGATAAAGAGTTAGAGCGCACTATTCAGGTACTTTGTCGACGCCGCAAGAATAATCCCCTACTAGTGGGTGAGGCAGGGGTTGGTAAAACAGCCATTGCGGAAGGTCTTGCATGGAGAATTGTTGAAGGGCAGGTCCCTGAGGTCATTCAAAACAGCGTGATTTATTCACTAGATATTGGCTCTTTGCTCGCTGGTACCAAATATCGCGGTGATTTTGAAAAGCGCTTCAAGGCGATTTTGAAACAACTTGAAAAAGAAGAAGATGCCATTTTGTTCATCGATGAAATACATACCATCATCGGTGCAGGCGCGGCATCTGGTGGTCAAGTCGATGCAGCAAATCTTATTAAGCCTCTTTTAAGTAGTGGTAAGTTGCGTTGTATTGGTTCGACGACATACCAAGAATACAGCAACATTTTCGAGAAAGAGCGTGCGTTGTCTCGCCGTTTCCAAAAGATAGACGTTGTAGAGCCTTCATTGGATGATACAACTAAAATCTTGATGGGCTTGAAGCCGAAGTACGAAGCTCACCATGAAGTACGTTATACCAATAAAGCACTGCGTGCCGCGGTAGAACTGTCGGCTAAATACATTAATGAACGCCATCTACCAGATAAGGCTATTGATGTCATTGATGAAGCTGGTGCGCGTAGTCGTCTTGCTCCTGCAAGCCGTCGTAAAAAAACGGTCGGAGTGGCTGATATCGAATCAATGGTTGCCAAAATGGCGCGAATTCCAGAGAAGTCGGTTTCTTCTTCAGATAAAGACATTTTGAAAAACTTAGATAGCAAAATGAAGATGTTGGTATTTGGTCAAGATAATGCGATTGATGCATTGTCCGAGGCGATCAAGCTGACACGTGCAGGTTTAGGTGTAGACAACAAACCTGTTGGTTCATTCTTGTTTGCAGGCCCAACAGGGGTTGGTAAAACAGAGGTGACGGTGCAGTTATCTAAGCTTCTAGGTATCGAGCTACTTCGTTTTGATATGTCTGAGTATGGTGAGCGTCACTCCGTAAGTCGCTTAATTGGTGCGCCTCCTGGTTATGTCGGTTATGACCAAGGTGGTTTGCTAACCGATGCTGTTATTAAGCACCCACACTCAGTCGTATTACTTGATGAGATTGAAAAAGCGCACCCTGATATCTTTAACCTGTTGTTGCAAGTCATGGATAACGGTACGCTAACGGACAACAATGGTCGCAAAGCAGACTTCCGAAATGTCATTCTTGTTATGACAACTAACGCAGGTGTGGCGGAAACCGAGAAGAAATCAATTGGTTTGATTCAACAAGACAACAGTCACGATGCAATGGCGGAAATTAAGAAGGTGTTTACTCCTGAGTTCCGTAACCGTCTTGATAACATCATCTGGTTTAACAGCCTTGATGAAAGCGTTATCCATCAAGTGGTTGATAAGTTCATTGTTGAACTGCAAGTGCAACTTGATGCGAGAGGCGTTTCAATGGAAGTATCTCAAGACGCTCGCCATTGGTTAGCACATAAAGGTTATGACAAAGCTATGGGGGCTCGCCCAATGGGGCGTGTTATCCAAGAACAGCTTAAGAAGCCTTTGGCTAACGAACTGTTGTTTGGATCTTTAGTTGACGGCGGTACAGTGAAAGTAACGCTGGTCAACGATACGCTTGAGTTTGAATACTTAAGTGAGAAAGAGACAGCGATGCATTAATCGTTAGTCGGTAACAAACGCAAAAGCGCACGAGAAGATCGTGCGCTTTGTTATCTGAACTAAATCGGAAAAAATTGTGCAATAAAAAACGGAGCAGCTTGCTCCGTTTTTTATTGCATCCGAAAATCAGAGATTAACGAGCGCGGAAGACGATGCGGCCTTTTGACAGGTCGTATGGAGTCATCTCTACAGTTACTTTGTCACCCGTTAGGATACGGATGTAGTTCTTACGCATCTTGCCAGAGATGTGAGCAGTCACAACGTGACCGTTTTCAAGTTCAACACGGAACATAGTGTTTGGTAGAGTGTCAAGGACTGTGCCTTGCATCTCGATTACGTCTTCTTTAGCCATTTAATCCTCTTTAGAAATTAGGCAATATTAGCGGGCTATATTCTGCCGCTAAATAGTAATTATGTAAAGTTGAGGCGTATTCTACCCTCGCCAACGCTGATTTACTAGCCTTTGGTGGCGTTGAAAGCGTGTTTTGTAGCTCATTGCTGGGCACTCATCAATCTGATATCCCAAATATAGCCACTGTTGTTTGTTTTCTTGGCAGTATTTAATTTGATAAAGCACCGCTAATGTCCCAAGAGATAACTCGTAGTCAGGGTCAAAGAAAGTATAAAAAGCACTCGAGCATTGTGGCATCAAATCTGTCACTGCAATGGCGAGCAATTGATCTGATTCATCGTAAATGTGTAAAAACGACGTTGTCAGCCAGCTGGTTTGAGCAAATCGAGCAAACTCATCACGCTTTGGTGGGTACATAGTGCCGTTTTTATGCCGTTTGCAGATGTACCGACTGTAAAGCTCAAACCATTCCTCATCCATTTCAGGTTTCATTTCCCAGCGTAAAGACTGTGCTTTATTAAGCAGCCTCTTCTGACTTTTTGATAGTCTAACGTCTGGAATCGAGACTCGAATTGGCTGGCAAGCGGTGCAATGCTCGCAATGCGGTTTATATATGGTATCTCCGCTACGACGAAAACCGTTAGCCATGAGCAACTGGTAATTTTCTTCAGTATGCAGCCTTTCATCAAGCGCCACCGCAACCCGCTCTTGCCGTTCAGGCAAATAACTACAAGGGTGATTATTCGTCAACCCTATTCGAATATGTTGTATATCCGTACTCATACTGAATCCTGCAAAACTTGGGGCTGATAGGCATCAAATAGTGTTTGCTTTTCTCTTAAAGATAGTAGTTTTTGCATAAATTCGTCACGCTCAAGTTCAAATGCGCCAAGTGATGCCAAGTGAGAATTCATAACTTGGCAATCTATTAATTGACCTTGCTTTGACGCCAAATGGTTGCATAAGTACCACAATGCAATTTTGGATGCGTTATCTTTTAGACTAAACATCGACTCTCCGCAAAAAAGTTGGCCCACGCAGATGCCATATAGTCCGCCAATCAGGTTGGTGTCATGCCATACTTCTACAGAGTGACAGTGACCAAGTTTGGCTAACTCAATGTAGGAAGTTTGCATTTCCTCGTTGAGCCATGTTTCCTCTGCAGGGCGTGTTGAAGAACATAGTCTAATCACTTCTTCTGTCGCGAAATTGAGTGTTACTTTATAGTTATGTTTACGCTGAAATTTTTTGAGACTTTTAGATGGCTTAAACTGCAATGGGTCAAACACAGCGCGCGGAGAAGGGCTCCACCATAAAATAGGTTCACCAGGACCATACCAAGGGAAAATGCCTTGATAGTAACCATTGAGGATTCTCATGGGGTTTAAGTCACCACCAAAAGCCAGCAAACCATTGGGGTCGCTGAGTGCTTTATAGGGTGAGGGAAAGTTGAACGTTTCATCGAGTTCAGTTAAATAAATAGCCATAAGAAGTCGTTACCAACATTGGAGTCAGAGGAGTTTATGATGACCTGGTTAAGAAATATCGTAAAAGTATGGCTTGGGATCATACTGTTTTTACCACTTGTCGCCAACGCAGCCTATGAAAGAAATGTTGCCAAGCCAGTTAATGAAGTAGTTTACGGGAAGATTGACTCTGTCCGTTATATTACTCAACAAGAGGTTGTTCAATCGAAAAGTAACGGTTGGAAGACACTACTTGGTGCCACTATCGGTGGTTTAGTCGGTAATCAATTTGGTGGCGGTACGGGAAGAGAAGTCGCGACGGCAGTGGGTGCGCTTGCAGGTGCCGCAGTTGCTCAAAACCAAAGTAATTACCAATACACGGTTGAATATAAGTTAGTTGAGCTACTCATCAAAGTGAAGGGTGATAAGCTAATTAATGTCATCCAAGATGTTGATAAAAATATGTTATTTAGTCGAGGGGATGAAGTTCGTATTTTATATTTTGATGATGGAGTCAGGGTTGATATCACTTATTAACCCTAGGTTGTTTTAGTCTAACGAAGCCTAATCAGGCATGTACAGTCGGGCTGGCTTATCGTCAAATAAAGTCGAAATAGTTTGCTGTTTCGCCGTGCTTCTTTCGCTCTGATTTACATCTCTGGCAATGCCTTTAATTCTGTATCTTTAGGCTGCTTGAGGATATTCATAAATTAGCGCCGATTTACTCTGGTTTTGTCGTGTTTTTTTGGGTAGTCTGAATTCACGAAGAATTGTTTAGCCCTCATAAAAAATCGTATGTTGAGGGCACAAAGGATTATCAACTTTTAATGGAAAGCCTAACGTTACAACCTATCAATAAAATTCAAGGGGAAGTGAACCTTCCTGGCTCTAAAAGTGTTTCTAATCGAGCTCTTTTACTTGCTGCTCTTGCTAAAGGCAGAACTCGCCTTACTAATCTCCTCGACAGTGATGATATTCGTCATATGCTGAATGCGCTGACTAAACTAGGCGTTCAATACCAACTTTCCGAAGATAAAACAGAATGTCTCGTTGACGGCCTTGGGCGTCCGTTTTCTGTCTCAGAGCCGGTAGAGTTATTTCTCGGCAATGCTGGCACTGCGATGCGACCATTAGCTGCGGCTCTTTGTCTTGGAGAAGGGGAGTATGTACTGACGGGCGAACCTCGTATGAAAGAGCGTCCAATTGGTCACCTTGTCACGGCACTGAAAGATGCTGGTGCGAACGTTGAGTACATGGAAAACGAGAACTTTCCGCCTCTCAAAATAATTGGTACTGGCCTAAAAGCAGGTACAGTTTCTATCGATGGGTCCATTTCAAGTCAGTTCTTGACCGCTTTCTTAATGTCTGCGCCATTGGCTGAAGGTGAAATTCGCATCAACATCGAAGGCGATTTGGTTTCTAAGCCTTATATCGATATCACCCTGCATATCATGAAGCAGTTTGGAGTCGATGTGATCAACAACGACTATCAAGAGTTTGTGATCCCAGCCGGTCAGCAATACATCGCTCCAGGTGATTTCTTGGTTGAAGGTGACGCGTCTTCTGCTTCTTACTTCTTGGCGGCGGCAGCCATCAAAGGCGGAGAAGTTAAAGTCACGGGTATCGGTAAAAACAGCATTCAAGGTGATATTCAATTTGCTGATGCGCTTGAAAAAATGGGTGCAGAAATTGAATGGGGTGATGACTACGTAATTTCACGTGTTGGTCAATTAAAAGGCATTGATATGGATTACAACCATATCCCTGATGCTGCAATGACCATCGCGACAACAGCGTTATTTGCCGAAGGCACTACCGCTATTCGTAACGTTTATAACTGGCGTGTAAAAGAAACAGACCGTTTGTCAGCTATGGCGACTGAGTTACGTAAAGTTGGTGCGGAAGTGGAAGAAGGGGAAGACTACATCATCGTCAAACCTGTCTCTCAGTTAAAGCATGCTGCGATTGATACTTACGATGATCATCGAATGGCGATGTGTTTTTCGCTGGTGGCACTTAGTGATACGCCTGTGACGATTAACGATCCAAAGTGTACGTCGAAAACGTTCCCTGACTACTTCGACAAACTTAAGGCTTTAAGCTGCTAAATATTCTGACCTGAAACCGGAAAGCCAGAGTGAATAACACTCTGGCTTTTTTGTTTCCCAATACTATTTAACCAGCGTAAATTCCTTAGAAAGGTGATGCGCTAAGTATTTGAACATATTGAATACTGCAGTCGTATTTGAAGTTGGTAAACCTTTGTCATCAAGGAAGTATTCACCTTTAAAAACTAAAACACCTTCTTTTTCTTCTACGCTTGTTGCTCGCATTCCCTCGATGTAATCATCGTGCTCTTGGATGATTTGGTTAGCGATCAAAAGAAGGTCGAACTCTTCGATAAACGTTCTATCAGACATATTCTTTCTACCATTCTATTCAGTTAAGAGCGCTGAGTATACCTACAACTAAAATGGGTTTGCATGATTAATTCAGTCAATCGTTCAGTAAGACTAAACAGATCAATTTTTAGAGTATAAGTATGATGTGGAGGAAGATGGCAGAGCATTGAACCAAACTATTTTGTGATGGGTAACAAAATTTATTGCATTGGATTAGCGGATGCTAAGTTTGCCTGTTTAGATATGCCGCTCAATACCTTTCAGAACCCTGTCTCTTTGAAGTATAAAGACGATGAATTGTCAACCAATCGGATCTGAATTTCAAAAAAGCAGTTGATCTTCTTTTCATCTCGCACAATAGTAAAAAAAGAAGCAATGAAATAGAACATTATGCGGGTGGCCTTTAAATAAGGTTTCTACCCGCATTATTATGAAGGACGTTAGAGTCAGTTATGGGTAAATCACTCGTTATAGTGGAGTCACCAGCCAAGGCAAAGACGATAAATAAGTACCTTGGTAAAGACTTTATTGTTAAGTCTAGTGTTGGTCATGTGCGTGATCTGCCTACGGCCGGTCAAAGCACTGGTGAGAAAAAAGCCGCAGCCATCTCAACTAAAGGGATGAGTCCGGAAGAGAAAGCGCGCGTTAAAAAAGAGAAAGACCGCAAAGCGTTGATCAAAAAAATGGGGATTAACCCATATCATGACTGGGAAGCGAATTACCAAATCCTTCCAGGCAAAGAAAAAGTTGTCAACGAACTACAAAAACTCGCCAAAGACGCAGATTGCGTTTATCTCGCAACCGATTTGGACCGCGAAGGGGAAGCAATCGCATGGCACCTTCGTGAGATCATCGGTGGCGATGAAGAGCGATACAAACGTGTAGTTTTTAACGAAATTACGAAAAACGCGATCCAACAAGCTTTCCAGACACCTGGTGAGCTGAACATGGATGGTGTAAATGCCCAACAAGCACGTCGCTTCATGGACCGTGTCGTTGGTTTTATGGTTTCACCTCTACTTTGGAAAAAAGTGGCTCGTGGCTTATCTGCTGGTCGAGTGCAGTCTGTTGCGGTGAAACTGTTAGTTGAGCGTGAGCGTGAGATTAACGCGTTTGTACCAGAAGAGTTCTGGGACATTCATGCGAATACGAAAACGAAAGACAAAGCGGACTTTAAACTGCTTGTTGCTCAGAAAGACGGTTCTGCGTTTAAGCCAGTTAATGAGGCAGAAACCAAAGCAGCGATGTCTGTACTTGAGAATGCAAGTTACGAAGTATGTAAGCGTGAAGACCGCCCTACAAAGAGCAAGCCCTCAGCACCTTACATCACCTCTACGCTTCAACAGGCAGCAAGTACACGTCTGGGCTACGGCGTGAAAAAGACCATGATGCTAGCTCAGCGCCTCTATGAGGCCGGTTACATCACTTATATGCGTACTGACTCGACTAACCTAAGTGCCGAGGCTGTGGACGCTGTACGTGACTTTATTGGTTCTGAGTTTGGTGATAAGTACCTACCAGCGAAACCATTGACGTACGGTAGCAAAGAAGGAGCACAGGAAGCGCACGAAGCGATCCGTCCTTCAAATGTGGGTGTTAAGGCGGAAGACCTGCAAGGTGTCGATGCTGATGCGCACAAACTTTACGCTTTGATTTGGAATCAGTTTGTAGCGTGTCAAATGACGCCAGCAGAATACGATTCAACAACCATCAGCGTAAAAGCGGCAGAATACACGCTTAAAGCGAAAGGTCGTATCCTTAAATTTGACGGCTGGACTCGTGTACAGCGTCCAATGGGCAAAAACGAGGATACAATCCTTCCAGCGGTACAACTTGGCGATAAGCTAAGCTTAGAGTCACTTGACCCTAAACAGCACTTTACAAAGCCACCTGCGCGCTACACTGAAGCAGCACTGGTTAAAGAGCTGGAGAAACGAGGCATTGGTCGTCCGTCGACTTACGCATCGATCATTTCTACGATTCAAGATCGTGGCTACGTGAAAGTTGATCAGCGCCGTTTCTACGCTGAAAAAATGGGTGAAATTGTTACTGACCGCCTTGATGACAGCTTTAACGATTTGATGAACTACGACTTTACTGCGCGTATGGAACAGAAATTGGACCAAATCGCTGAAGGTGAAGTGAACTGGAAAGCTGTGTTAGACAACTTCTTTGCTGATTTTACTGGCGATCTTGAAAAAGCGGAGCTAGATGAGTCAGAAGGCGGTATGAAGTTAAATCACATCGTCATGACGGATATCGAGTGTCCGACGTGTAGCCGTCCAATGGGCATCCGTACTGCTTCGACAGGTGTGTTCTTAGGCTGTTCAGGTTACGCGTTACCACCAAAAGAGCGTTGTAAGACAACCATCAACTTGGGTGACGAAGAAGGTATTATTAACGTTCTAGAAGAAGACGTTGAAACCGCAGCTCTGCGCGCTAAAAAGCGTTGTCCGATCTGTGAAACAGCGATGGACGCATACCTGATTGATGACAAGCGTAAGATGCATGTTTGTGGTAATAACCCGAATTGTGAAGGCTACCTTGTTGAATACGGCGAGTTCAAAGTAAAAGGCTACGATGGTCCAGTTGTTGAATGTGACAAATGTGGCTCTGATATGGTGCTTAAGAACGGTCGCTTTGGTAAATACATGGATTGTACGAGCGAAACGTGTAAGAACACTCGTAAGATCTTGAAGAATGGCGAAGTCGCGCCCCCGAAAGAAGATCCTGTTCATTTCCCCGAGTTGCCATGTGAAAACTCAGATGCGTATTTCGTACTTCGTGATGGTGCTTCAGGTCTATTTATGGCGGCAAGCAACTTCCCGAAATCGCGCGAGACACGTGCTCCTTTGGTTGCTGAACTGGCACGTTTTGAAGAGCGTTTACCTGAGAAGTTCAAATACCTAGCGACCGCACCGCAAGAAGATCCTGATGGTCGTCCTGCAGTCGTACGCTTTAGTCGCAAAACAAAAGAGAACTACGTTCGTTCGGAAGAGAATGGCAAACCATCTGGTTGGACAGCGCTCTTTGTTGACGGCAAGTGGGAAGTCACTGATAAGCGTAAAAAAGCGAAAGCATAAAAACGTACGAACTAAGTAATGTAAAAAGGCAGCGATATCGCTGCCTTTTTTGCGTAAAGGCCACTGTGTTGTTCGTATAGATCTTTGCTGCTTTGACTGAGTTTTGCTGACGCGAGAAGATTCTAGCATCAATATTTCTTGGTCGCTGACGTATTTTTTATGTAAAAAATATTCGTTGTAACTTTCATTTTGCATTCACATATTTGTTATACATTGGGCTAAAAAATCGGCGGTGTAGTGAATCCGTTCGTAAATTGTTTTCATAATGTAATCGTTTGCTTTTCCATGTGTGATCTAGATATCGTCTTGAGTACGCAAGAGCTGTATGGTACACAGAATGGCGTATTAAAAATTGTAATTTAGAACCCGCTTAGATAATTTATTACAAAAATTAGTGCAACTGTGTGCATTGTTTGCGTCAAAAAATAAGGAAAGAGTGGACGTTGCATACTGGAAGTACCGTAGCTTTTTTATCCGTGTTGTAAGAGTTCACAGAAACTCAGAGACGGTTGCTAAATGTATTCGCTTGACTCCCCGAGTATGACTCATTCAAGCGAGTACCAAATCCAAGCTATAACGATATGGAGAACAACAAATGGCTGGTGTTTTGGGAATGATTCTTGCTGGCGGTGAAGGCTCTCGTTTGAGACCTTTAACGGAATCTCGCAGTAAACCTTCGGTACCGTTTGGTGGTAGTTATCGATTGATCGATTTTGCTCTAAACAATTTTGTTAATGCGGATCTGATGCGCATTTACGTCCTAACCCAATTTAAATCTCAATCTTTATTCCATCACTTAAAAAAGGGGTGGAACATCAACGGCATTACAGACCGCTTTATCGATCCTATTCCCGCTCAAATGCGTACTGGTAAACGTTGGTACGAAGGGACGGCGGACGCGATCTATCAAAACCTGCGTTTTATGGAATTAGAGGAACCAGAGCAAGTTTGTATTTTTGGCTCTGACCATATCTATAAGATGGATATCAAACAAATGCTGAACTTCCACTCAGAAAAGAAGGCTTCTCTGACGGTATCTGCATTGCGCATGCCACTAAAAGAGGCGTCGCAATTTGGGGTTATCGAAGTGGATAGCGAAGGTCGTATGATTGGCTTTGAAGAAAAACCAGCAAATCCGAAGTCGATTCCTGGTGATCCTGATTACGCTTTAGTTTCAATGGGTAACTATGTTTTTGAAGCTCAGGTACTGTTCTCAGAGTTGGTCGAAGATGCGGATAATGAAGCTTCATCACATGATTTTGGAAAGGACATCATTCCAAAGATGTTCCCTAGAGGTGATGTGTTCGTGTATGACTTCAGTACCAACAAAATCAGTGGCGAAAAAGAAGAGGTGTACTGGCGTGATGTCGGAACTATTGATGCGTACTGGCAAGCGCATATGGATCTGCTAGAAAAAGATGCACCATTTTCGCTGTACAACCGTAAATGGCCATTGCACACTTACTACCCACCATTGCCACCTGCGACATTTACCGACTCTGATAATGGTCGTGTGCAGATAATCGATAGTTTAGTGTGTAATGGCAGCTATGTTAGAGGCTCAAGAATCGAAAAGTCGGTGCTTGGTTTTCGCAGTAATATTGCTTCTGCTTGCGATATCAGCGAATGTATACTTCTTGGTGACGTAAAAATTGGCGAAGGCTGTGTTTTACGTCGTGTGATTGTCGACAAGGATGCTGATATTGCTCCTGGTACTCAGATTGGTGTGAATCTTCAAGAAGATAAAAAACACTTCCACGTGTCTGAGGAGGGCATTGTTGTTATTCCGAAAGGAGCTCGAGTTGGCTACTAACAACTTATCTATTCTGTTTGTAGCTTCTGAGGTTGAAGGCCTCATTAAAAGTGGTGGCTTGGCAGATGTTGCCAAGGCACTACCGGAAGCCCTTCAAAACCTACAGCAAGACGTAAGAATTACCATCCCTGCGTACAGCAGTATTGATAAACTCGCAGACGCAGAAGTTGTATTAGAAACAGAATTAACATCATGGCCGCATACGGAGTACCGAGTTTTGCGGCTCATGTTAGGTCAAAATCCTGTTTACCTGATTGATTGTCCGCCGTATTTCAATCGACCATCAATGTATGCGGAGAACAACCAAGCGTATACTGATAACGGCGAGCGCTTTGCGTTTTTTAGTGCAGCATGTCTCGACATGTTACCCAAGCTCGCCTTTCAACCTAATATCATACACGCGAACGATTGGCACACAGGTCTTGTTCCATTTTTGCTCAAGCACAGGTATGGCAATGATCCGTTTTTTGCTCATACTAAAAGCGTCATTTCAATTCACAATGCGGTCTTTAAAGGCGTATTTAGTTATGAAGACGTGCAGTGTTTGCCAGAGTTTCATTGTAGAAACGTTCCCGATGCTGCGGTGAGTGCAACGCATATTACGATGCTCAAAGCTGGTGTAATGAATGCAGATAAGATAAACGCGGTCAGCCCTACGTACGCAGAGGAACTCAAAACAGAGCTTGGCAGTCATGGAATGGCTTGGGAGTTTCAGCAACGCGCGCAGGACTTAGTTGGTATTTTGAACGGTTGTGATTACAGTGCTTGGAACCCGGAAACGGATACTTACTTGCCAGTTAATTACTGCGCCGACCAGCAAAGTATGTCGCAAGGGAAGAAAGCTTGTAAAAAAGCATTACAACAACGACTAAATTTGCCCGAAAAAAATGTAGCTATGTTCGGTATGGTTTGTCGATTGACCCAGCAGAAAGGCGTTCATTACTTGTTGCCTGCTTTGGCCGATTTTTTGAAGCACGATGTTCAGCTAGTTGTCGTTGGGACCGGAGACCCTATTCTTGCCGCTCAGCTACGAGAGGTTGCCGCGCAGTTTTCTAGCAAATTTGCCTTTGTAGAAGCGTATGACAATGAACTTGCGCATATCGTTGAAGCTGGTTCTGATTTCTTCTTGATGCCTTCTGAGTTTGAACCATGTGGCTTAAACCAAATCTATAGTATGGCTTATGGGACATTACCGATAGTACGCGGTGTTGGTGGCTTAAAGGACAGCGTTAGCGATTATGATGTAAACCCATCTGAAGCAACGGGGTTTGTTTTTTTCGAACCGACACCGCAGGCATTGTTGTTAACGATGCTAAGGGCACTGTTGCTCTACGCTCAAAACGAGCCTGAAGTGAATAAAGTACAGTTGCACGCGATGCAACAAGACTTTTGTTGGCAAAAGGCCGCAGAATCTTATTTGCAGCTTTACCACTCAGCGTTAGTTTGACTTAAAATTGTAACGAAAGGCACCGAATGAGGTGCCTTTATTATCTTGAGTAAGGGGAGTGTGGTAGGATGGCTTTTTACTCAATAGCACGATCTTTTTGATACTCAATATGACCCAGCCGCTACTTTTTCATAAAACCTATTTGCACCCTACTAGTCATGAGTGGGTTGTATTTGTGCACGGTGCTGGTGGTAGCTCTTCTATCTGGTTCAAGCAAATTAAAGCTTACAAGCAACACTTTAACTTATTGCTGATCGATTTAAGAGGTCATGGAAAGTCAAATCAGTTACTTAAAGAGCTCATTGCTAGCCGTTATACCTTTACGGAAGTTACCCAAGATATTTTGAAAGTATTGGACCATTTAAAGATCCAATCCGCTCATTTTGTCGGTATGTCGCTTGGTACTATTATTGTTCGAAACCTTGCTGAATTGTCATCAGAGCGCGTACGTTCGATGGTGCTCGGCGGTGCTGTCACAAGGCTTAACACTCGTTCTCAGATATTGGTGAAATTAGGTAATTTTTGTAAGCATATCCTACCGTACATGTGGCTCTACAAACTGTTCGCTTATATTGTTATGCCTCAAAGAAGCCAACGAGAATCTCGCCACCTTTTTATTCGCGAAGCCAAGAAGCTTTGCCAAAAAGAATTTAAACGTTGGTTTATTCTCGCCGCTGATGTAAATCCGTTAATGAAATATTTTAAAGATCGAGAGTTACCCATTCCGACTCTTTACTTAATGGGCGACAGGGATTACATGTTTATTAAACCTGTCAAAGAAATGGTTGCAGCACATAAGCTCAGCATTCTACGAGAAATCCCGAATTGTGGTCATGTATGCAATGTAGAGCGTCCAGAAGACTTCAATCAACACTCCATCGAGTTTATTAAACAGCAAGCTGTATGTGCTTAAAACTGAGTGCATCCACTGAATAGGAGAGCCGCTATAGCTCTCCTAGTTGATATCCACATTGCCAACATGCACCAAATTGCCCTTCGTTTATTTCATGACATTTTGGGCATTGCCAATCTTGATACTCATGCCTATCGGATTGTTTTCGATATGCTTTTACTATTTCTTCAGCTTTCATCTTTTGTGCAGTGTCAAAAAGCCACACATAAGGATCGGTATCATCACCAAACGGCAGTTCTCCTTTTAAGCCGAAAATACCTTCTCCACGAACTTCACAGTAAATTTGTTCCACTTTAAGCAGCTCACATACAATGTGTGCTTCTGCTGGGTTTTTAGCGATAAATATTTTCATCAAAATACCCACTTCACCAATTACGAGTTTTGCTGACTTGGTGTCGGCCTTACTTTATTCATAACCCATTTAGTGATGATTGGAAATAGTCCCAATAGCGCAAAAGACGCTAATACTGCGGGTGAAACAATGCCCGATAGGCTTTCAATTGTTGCTAATTGAGTACCTGCATTCAGATATACGGCTGTGCCTGGCAGCATACCTATTTGGCTAGTGAGATAAAATCTACCTACAGACATCGGCGTTAAGCCCATCAGTAAGTTGATTAGAAAGAAAGGGAATACAGGGATTAGACGCAAGGAAAATAGATAAAAAGCTCCGTCTTTTTCGACACCTTGATTAATTGCGTTGAGTTTATTTCCGAATTTGTTTTGTACCCAGTCACGCAATAAGTATCGGCTGCTCAAGAAGGCCAGTGTTGCCCCCATAGTGCTAGCGAAAGAAACCAGTAGCAAGCTTGTCCAAAAACCAAATAAGGCTGCACCAAGTAAGGTGACTACTGCCGCTCCTGGGATAGAAAAAGCGGTAATTGCAATGTAGGTAAAAAAGTAAATCGCAGCCGAGAATACAAAATTCTGATCGATGTATGTAGTTAGTGCTTCTTGTTGGGCTTTTGCATTCTCTAAGGTTAAATACTGGCCAAAGTTAATACCTAAAAAGACGATAGCCGCTAGTAGGATGAGACCTAAAATCAGTTTCTTATTCATAATTTTGATTCCAATTTGGGATATATGTAATAAGACAGTAGGAAAACCGAAAAAATTTCACAAAAAAACCGCAGATTAGACTGCGGTTTTACAAGATAGTTTTTAGGCCGACTTTTATTGGAGGCCGTTCATCAACTCATCTCGGCGAGCTTGAGGTACCACACTCCAATGAGTGCCGTTGATAGCACCTTCTAGTGCCCATAGCAACTCAATGTTGACGGTTGCAGAGTGCGTATCTCTTATCGCTTTATAGGCGTTAAGCGCACCTTCCTCTTCAAGCTTCTCTACGGATTCGATGCCGGCTTTTTTTAGCATGCGCTCGGTAGCCAGTCGTAAGTTAGGCAAATCTTTCAAACGGTTAGGCTTTGTACTTGCTTGCTGTTCTTTCTCAAGCTTTGCCTTTTTCAATGATTGATTCGCTACTTCGATTAAGCGTTCGCTTGATTCCCATAAATCGCTGGAAATAGCGTAGTACTTTGTAACGACTGGGAAGCCACGTTTTTTATAAACGTAAGGCTTTAGCCCTTGTTTCTCGAAGTCAGATGAAGTTTTTTGGTCTGCTCTGATATGAAGCTGATTGTTTACCACTAGTGCAAACATTGTTTCATCAGCGAATAGTCCGAAGCCACCAAACATTGAGCGCGACTTGATATTACCAAGTGCCTCAAATAGCTTCATAGAGTCTTTGAGTATCGGTTTATCCATGTTTTGTTATCTCGGTGTAATTAATATTACGCCACCAAAAGTCAGGTCCGAGAGAGTAGCAAACATGCGTAAAAACAATGTCATTACAGAGTAAAGTCATTGCTTACACACTTGCCATCGGTAACCCCGCTACCTTCCATATCGTAATATGGTTCAGGCCGGAGGCTTTGCGTCCCACTCTTTCGAATGGTTTGCCCTGTGCGTGACACAATGAGCATACTTCTTATATTGAATTAACATCACGGTTTAGCGTTAAAAGTGTGATTTCGGTTCAATAAAAATGATAGATTGAATGCTCTATTTTGCATATGGAAAGGTGTAAATTGGCCTTTGAAAAGTAGTTCTTAATATATATTACATTTATATAAAACAGGGAGTTAACGTTAGTCAATTGTTATTAGAGCAGTGTGAAGTATTAGAGAATGCTTAATTTTCCCAAAAAAATAAGCACCCCTATAGAGCGCTTATTTAACACGGTTAAATACAGTGAAATTTAGTTCATTTTTTTCACAGTATTTCGAATTACAAGCTCAGGTTGCATTTCGAAAATTCGTTTTTCGTGTTCTTTATCTTTGATACGCTCAAGTAGAATTTCGAATGCATTTTTACCAACACGACGCTTAGGTTGGTGGATAGTCGTTAGCGGTGGAGAGAAGTATTCCGCAAGCTCGATGTTGTCGTAGCCGATCACTGAAATATCTTCAGGAATTTTGATCCCGTTTTGTTGCAAGCGGCTCATTAGGCCTAGAGCCATTGTGTCGTTAAAACAGAATACCGCCGTCGGGCGCTTGTCCATTGCGGTAATTTTATCTGCAACTAATACGGCCGTATCACATTCAAAGTTACCTTCAAGGATCCAGTCTTCATTTACAGCTAGGTTCGCTTCGCTCATTGCGCGACGGAAACCTGCAATGCGCTCTTGGCAAGCAAGCTTTTCAAAATGACCGCTTAGACAAGCGATATCCGTATGACCATTGTCAATCAGATGTTTGGTTGCAATGTAGCCACCTTCTTCTGAGTTATCCATGATCTTGTCTGCTTGTGAGCTCTCTGGGCCCCAATCCATGACCACTTTAGGAATGTCCGCATGACGGTCAAGCATCTCTTTTAGTTCTTCGGTTAAGTCAGAACACATCACAAGGATGCCATCAACGCGCTTTTCAGCCAGCATACGAATGTAATCGCGTTGTTTTTCGTAAATCCCGCCTGTGTTACATAAAATCAGAGTATAGCCTTGGCGGTAACAGTAGCTCTCAACGCCATCAATCACTTCTGAGAAAAATAGGTTAGTTGATTGAGTTACTAACATGCCAATCGTACGAGTTGAGTTGCATTTTAGGCTGCGTGCAACGGCACTTGGCGCGTAATTCAGCTCGTCAACGGCTTTCATTACTTTTTCTTGCGTTGCTTCTGCAACGAAACGCGTTTTATTGATAACGTGCGAAACTGTCGTAGTGGAAACGCCGGCTAAGCGAGCAACGTCTTTTATCGTGGCCATAAATGGTGTCCTGTATCGAGCTACTGAAATATGTCGTATTGGATGTACCTGATGCTCTAATGGTTTCACACCTAGCAATCTAAAATTGGCGCTAAGTGTCTCGGCAGCGGTTGATCCAAGTGCGACAAAAGGGTGCGTAGCAGCATCGGTCGATGAATTTTATCTTTTTTCTATCTGATGAGAAATTGCCATCAACCTGTTAAGAAAACACAAAAACCGCTATATTTCAGCGGTTTACATATAAATCATATTTAATCGTTTGCGCTCACATTTTAGCCCTATGTGGACTGACTAGCAATGTTTTCAGCAAGAGATTTGTGTATTTGAAGTCACATTTTGACTGCTAAATAACCAAGCGTCTTTGCGCTAAGTTAAGGCAAACGAATATTATACCCAAGTTACTTACAATTGGTCACTTTCAGGCATACAGGAAGCCCGATAGGCAGGCTCCCTAAAAATAGGCGGCAATTATTCACCAAGAAGGTAGGCGCTGTCTAGTTTACAAAATGCAACTAATAGTTTCGCGACACTCGAGTAAAATCCAAATTCGTCGAATTTTTTACATTTGTCTGAAAACTGAGGTAACCAAGACATCAATTGTTGCTGGATAAAGTCGTTTTGTTTAACGAAGGCTTCTTCCATGTGTTTTTCTTGTTCAAGCTCGTTTGAGCGGATAATCATGTTCCCGAGAAAGTCGAGCTCAACGGCTAAGTGATCCGCAGGTTCCTTTAGGTTTTCGTCTACTTGAACGCCAAATTCAGCCATCAACTTTTCCATTTCCTCAGCTGGCTTGTCATTCAGTAAACCTGATTCACCAATGTACATGGATGCGTAAGGAAGAGCGCCGTATTTTTCTGTCTTCAAAAACAGTTCACAAAAGTCAGCTGCAAGCTCTAGTTGTGCATCTTCACGATCTTGTAACCGATTCAATGCATCAACTAGGCTATCAACAGCTGGTTTCAGCGACTCATTTTCACCTAAACCTGCGAGAAAACTGCGAATTTCAACACTGTGATAGGCTTCCAATTCTTTCTCTGTTAGTTCTTTTGCGAACAAGCTCGAAAACCACCAGTAAATTTCAGCGCGTTTTTCATTAAAAGCTTTCACTTCTTGCATTTTGGGCTCCTGAATGATGCTTCAAGTCATGCATCACAAAGTCAATTAGGGATATCCCCTAAGTGTAATCAATTAAAATGAATAGCAGTAACTATAATTGTTATGTTTTATGGTCAAAAATGACCGTTTATTAATAGCAATGGGCAAGCTTGTTTTGAATCAATAAAAACGCTAAATCTTGCGTTTTAATGTATCTATGACTAGAAATGTTACTAGTTATGAATAGAATACGTCTTGGATAATAAGAAGACAGAAAAGTGGTGTAAATGAGCTATCACGTATTAGTCGTAGAAGATGATGTTGTAACTCGTAGTAAGCTTGCGGGATATTTCCAAAATGAGGGCTACCAAGTCAGCGAAGCAGAGAGTGGCGCAGAAATGCGTGAAGTTTTGCAAGCGGGCGATGTAGACCTGATCATGCTGGATATTAACCTGCCTGGTGAAGACGGCCTGATGCTTACTCGTGAGTTACGTAGCCAATCGGATATTGGTATCATATTAGTAACAGGACGCACGGATAGCATTGATAAAATCGTAGGCCTAGAAATGGGTGCTGACGATTATGTGACAAAACCTTTTGAACTGAGAGAGCTGTTAGTTCGCGTTAAAAACTTGCTGTGGCGTATTTCAGCAGCGCGCAGTGGCAGCTCGAAAGCGAATGAAACCAGTGAAGAGCACATTGTGCGCTTTGGGGAGTGGACATTCGACATTCAACGTCGCGCACTTAGCCGCAACGGTGAGCCAGTAAAACTAACTAAAGCAGAGTATGAACTTTTGGTGGCATTATCGTCTTACCCTAACCAGGTGTTAAGTCGTGAGCGTATTTTGAACATGATCAGCCATCGAGTGGATGCGCCGAATGACCGCACCATTGATGTTCTTATTCGACGTATGCGCGCAAAAATGGAGTTCGATCCTAAGAACCCACAGATTTTTGTAACGGTACACGGCGAAGGCTATATGTTTGCTGGTGACTAGTTTGAACATAACTCAATCGTAAAAAGAAAAAGGAGAGCTTCGGCTCTCCTTTTTTGTGGCTTCAAGATAATACTAGTTTGCTTCAACCATTGGTGTTTGGCCGACAGTATCACGCAACCTTTGCCAAATACTGCCCAAGTACTCATGCCAATAAAGCTCTGTTTGTTCTAAGTAACGCGCTTTAGGTGAGTATTTATCCCAAGGTTGACTGATTTCGCTAATAGCTAAGAAGTTGGTCGGAGCTGGGATTGGTTTAATGCCTGCTGCGTTGAACTCATACAATGCACGGCTCATGTGACTCGCAGAAGTGACTAACACAATCTCCTTTTGTTGAACGAATGCAGCCGCTTGACGCGCCTCTTCCCACGTATCTTTCGCATCTTCTAATAAAATGATATCGGATTTCGCGACTCCCAACGCAAGGGCAACGTTCGCCATCATTCGCGCGTGGCTAATTTCAGATCCGCCAGCATAGCCGGATAAGATTAATTTCGCGCCTGGATACATTCTTAAAATACGAATGCCCTCAGTTAAGCGCATTAATGCTGCACGGCTTAACTGCGAGGTGGGTGGAATTTCGTCATCGATAACATGACCATTCCCTAAAACCATCACGTAGTCGATGGTGCCAGAAACTGGCAAAAAGGCTTTATGCTCTCGCTCTAACGGCATAAGAAGCTTGGTTGAAACAGGTTGGAAGGCAACAAGAAAAATGCCAACAAAAGAGAATAGAACAACGAAGCAGCCAGTTTTACGTTTTGTAGTAAAACTAATGAGAGCAAGACCCAACAAGCCTATCAGCAGCAATGCCGGAAGGGGCATAAGCATGGCTGACACTACTTTTTTCAGCTCAAACATACATAAATAGTCCGAAAAAACATCAATTGATAATAAAAATGAGGGTATCCCTCTTTATTCCTGCTTTCCTTGTGCCAGAATAGCGGCACAATCCGTTATGATAACTCAGCAGAAGTGACAGAAGACCGCAATTTCGACGATATCGCCCACAAATTTGCAAAAAATATTTACGGCTCCGATAAAGGGGAGATCCGCCAAATCATTGTGTGGGAAGATTTTCTACAGATTCTAAGTGAATTAGATGCTGACCAGCAACCCCTAGAAGTGTTAGACGCTGGTGGTGGTTTGGCACAAATGTCGCAAAAGCTTGCTAAGCTCGGACATCGAATCGCTTTATGTGATCTATCTTCGGAAATGCTGCAGTTGGCTAAGCAGGATATTGAAAAAAACGGTTTGCTTGAGCAGTATCGCCTGATTCATTCGCCTGTCCAATCCATCGGTGAACATATGGATGGACGGGTCGATCTGGTTATGTTCCACGCTGTGATGGAGTGGCTGGTTGATCCTAAGGTCGCACTTGACACAGTTCTAGAACAAGTAAAACCGGGAGGCATCGCATCAGTCATGTTCTACAACCACCACGGTTTAGTCTATAAAAACGTGGTTTGTGGCAACATTCCTCATATATTAGACGGCATGCCTCACCGAAAAAGATTTAAACTACAGCCGCAAAAAGGCTTAAAACCTGAAGAAGTCTACCAGTGGATAGAAAATTCAGGTTTTAATATTTGTGGCAAATCTGGTATTCGCTCATTTAGTGATTACATAGGCAATATGGAATACATGGGTGATTACGAGTTTGAAGATGTGTTGGCGCTAGAAAAACAACTTTGTCGACAAGAGCCATACCTCTCATTAGGCCGCTACATTCATGTGTGGGCTAAAAAGAACGATAAACAGGAATAACAATGAGTGAGATGACTCTCAATGCTGCAGAGCAACCAATCGATGAGCTGGTTGGCTGGGTTAAGCAGCACGATTTCTCGTTGAACCTGACCACAGAGCGATTGGCATTTTTGATAGCCATTGCCGTACTGAGTAATGAAAGGTTCGATGAAGAACTGGGTGAAGGTGAACTGCATGATGCATTTGCCATCGTCACTCGACTATTTGATGAGACCGGCGAAGCCTCCGCTTTTCGTGCGAACAATGCGATCAACGAGATGGTTAAGCAGCGTCTTATGAGCCGTTTTGTCAGTGAGATTACTGACGGAGCGAGCATTTACCGCTTGTCGCCATTAGCGATAGGAATAACCGACTACTACGTGCGTCATCGTGAGTTCTCAAAACTGCGTCTATCTATCCAGCTATCCATGGTAGCGGATGAAATGGCGAAAGCGATTGAGGCAGCACAAAAAGGTGGCACACCGGGTCACTGGAAGAAAAACGTATACGGTGTTTTAAAATATTCTGTAGGCGAAATTTTCGATCAAATTGACCTCAACCAACGTGTTATGGATGAGCAGCAACAGTCAGTGAAACAACAGATTGCTGACCTGCTTAACAAAGACTGGCGCGAAGCGATCAACAACTGTGAAGCACTTCTGTCAGAAACATCAAGCACGTTGCGTGAACTTCAAGATACGCTGCAAGCCGCCAGTGATGAACTGCAAACTCAGATCCTCGATATTCAAGAAATTGTTTACGGTGACCCTGAGCTTGAGTTCATCGAAGAAGCCTTGTTTGGTCTGCAAATGAAGCTGGACCGAATCACAAGCTGGGGCCAGCAAGCGATCGACCTTTGGATTGGTTACGACCGACACGTACACAAGTTTATCCGTACTGCAATCGATATGGATAAGAACCGTGCGTTTAGCTCGCGTCTGCGTCAATCCGTCAAAGATTACTTCGATGCGCCTTGGTATCTGACTTATGCAGATGCGGAGAGGCTTTCTGACCTTCGTGATGAGGCCCTAGTACTGCGTGATGACGAGGTCACGGGTCAAGTTCCGATGGAAGTAGAATACGAAGAGTTTCAACAAGTCAATGATGAGCTGTCTGAGCGAATTGGTGACATGCTAAAAGCGCATAAAGATCAAGGCACACCAATCGATTTGAGTGTGGTACTGCGAGATTACCTTGCACAGCACCCTTACACTCATCATTTTGATTTAGCTCGCATTATCGTCGATCAAGCTGTACGTCTAGGGTATTCAGAATCGGATTACCAAGCGATTCAACCAGACTGGAAAGCAATCAACGAATTTGGGGCAAAGGTACAAGCGAATGTCATCGACCGATACTAATGAATACATGTCAGAGAATCTGGCAAAAGCAATTTCTAACCCTCTGTTCCCAGCGCTAGACAGCATGCTTCGAGCAGGGCGTCATATCTCAAGTGAAGATCTAGACAACCACGCGTTGCTGTCGGATTTCGAACTCGAGCTTTCTTCTTTCTACCAACGCTACAACACCGAATTAGTGAAAGCGCCAGAAGGTTTCTTCTATCTTCGTCCTCGTTCAACGTCTCTGATTGGCCGTAGTGTTCTTTCTGAACTGGATATGCTGGTGGGTAAGGTACTGTGTTTCCTTTATCTAAGCCCAGAGCGTCTTGCGCACGAAGGCATCTTCACTAACCAAGAGCTGTACGACGAACTGCTTGCTCTAGCAGATGAAAACAAGCTGATGAAGCTAGTGACGAACCGTGCGACTGGTTCTGACCTTGATAAAGAAAAGCTGTTTGAAAAAGTACGTACGTCACTTCGTCGTCTGCGCCGCCTAGGCATGATCATCAACATCGGTGAAACCGGTAAATTCAGCATCAGTGAAGCGGTATTCCGCTTTGGTGCCGATGTACGTATTGGCGATGACATACGTGAAGCGCAGCTTCGTCTAATCCGTGATGGTGAAGCAGTAGTGCACACCAAAGAGCCAAGCCAAGGCAGCTTATTGTCTGAAGAAGATCAAGACGACCAAGCCCAAGAAGAAACAACAGAAGAGGGTGAAGCATGAGCATGATTGAACGCGGTAAATACCAATCGCTGACCATGGTCAATTGGAACGGCTTCTTTGCCCGTACGTTTGACATCGATGGTCTGGTCACCACGCTATCAGGTGGTAACGGTGCAGGTAAATCAACTACAATGGCGGCGTTCATCACCGCATTGATTCCTGACCAAACGCTACTGCACTTCCGTAACACAACCGAAGCAGGCAGCAGCCAATCGTCTCGCGACAAAGGTTTGTACGGTAAGCTACAGCCGGGCGCATGTTATGCGGCGTTGGATGTGGTGAACTCACGTAACCAACGCCTATTGTTTGCAGTAAAACTGCAGCAAGTTGCGGGTCGTGATAAGAAAGTAGACATCAAACCGTTTGTTATCCAAGGTCTTCCAAGCCATGTGAAACCAACGGATATTTTGGTTGAAAGCGTATCTGCGACTCAAGCTCGTGTACGTCAAATCAACGAAGTAAAAGAATCGATCGCGGAATTTGAAGGCGTTCAGTTCAAAGCGTTCTCTTCTATCGTGGATTACCACGCACAAATGTTTGAATTCGGTGTGATTCCGAAGAAACTGCGTAACTCTGGTGACCGTTCTAAATTCTACCGCCTGATCGAAGCATCGCTTTACGGTGGTATCTCAAGTGCGATTACCCGTTCGCTACGTGACTACCTTCTGCCACAAAACGGCGGCGTGAAGAAAGCGTTCCAAGATATGGAATCGGCGCTGCGTGAAAACCGCATGACGCTAGAAGCGATCAAAACTACGCAAGCAGACCGTGACTTGTTCAAACACTTGATCACAGAGTCGACTAACTACGTGGCAGCGGACTATATGCGCCATGCTAACGAGCGTCGTAAAAAACTAGAACAGACATTGTCTTTGCGTTCAGAGTTATTTGGTTCTCGCGAGACCTTGATTGAGCAAAACAATCTGCTTAATCGCGTTCAAGAAGAGCTGGAACTGTTGATCGAGTCGGAATCGGCGCTAGAGCAAGATTACCAAGCGGCTTCGGATCACTTGCAACTGGTGCAAAACGCGCTGCGTCAGCAAGAGAAGATCGAACGCTACCAAGAAGATCTTGAAGAGCTGAGCGAGCGTCTTGAAGAACAAATGATGGTAGTGGAAGAAGCGCAAGAACGCGTGATGATGGTGGAAGAGCAAGCTACCGTTGCAGAAGAAGAGGTGGATAGCCTTAAGACGCAACTTGCTGATTACCAGCAAGCTCTTGACGTTCAGCAAACTCGCGCCCTTCAATATCAACAAGCAGTTCAAGCGCTGGAGAAAGCGAAGAAGCTACTTGGCGACGACAGCCTAACGGCGGAATCGGCTCAAGCGCTTGTCTCTGAGCTTAAGAGCAAAGAATCAGAAAACACCAATGCGTTGCTATCGGTTAAGCACAAACTGGACATGTCTTCTGCAGCGGCAGAGCAGTTTGAAACCGCGCTTAAACTGGTACAAAGCATCGTTGGTCAAGTTGAGCGCAAAGACGCGTCTGAACATGCGAAAACTGCAATTGCGAAAGCGCGTGAGTCACAACAAATTGCACAAAACGAACAGCAATGGCGAGCACAACACCGTGATCTCGAACGCAGCCTTAACCAGCAGCGTCAAGCACGTGAACTGGTTGCTGAGTACAAAAAGCAATATCACGTTGAACTAACCGATGAGATTACGTTTGAACAAGAACGTGAACGTCATGCGACGCAAATCGAATCACTAGAGATAGCTCAAGAAGAAGTTCGTGATCAGCGTGGTGAACAGCGCCGTCTAGAGCAAAACGCGGTGGCAGAAATCAGTAAGCTTGAAGCAATAGCACCAGCTTGGATTGCGGCGAACGATGCGCTAGAGAAACTGAGAGAGCAGAGCGGTGAAGAGCTTGAGGATCGCCATGCGGTAATGAACCACATGCAAGTTGTCCTTGAACAAGAAAGGGAGCTGTCTTTAGCTAAAGATAAGCTTGCTGAGCGCCGTAGCCAGCTAGACTCTGAGATTGAGCGTCTTGCTTCTCCTGGTGGTTCAAATGACCCTCGCCTGAAAGGTTTGGCAGATACGCTGGGCGGTGTATTGCTGTCTGAGATCTACGATGACATCACGATTGATGACGCGCCTTACTTCAGTGCGATGTACGGTCCGGCTCGTCACGCTATCGTTGTTTCTGACTTGTCAGGCATCGAAGAGAAACTGGTAGAGCTAGACGACTGTCCAGAAGACTTGTACATCATTGAAGGTGACATCGATGCCTTTGATGACAGCTCGTTCGATGCAGAAGAGTTAGAGGGCGCGGTTTGCGTTCGTATGAACGATCGCCAAATGCGTTACTCTCGCTTGCCTGAGATCCCATTGTTTGGCCGTGCGGCACGTGAGCAGCGTCTAGAGTTGCTGCGTAACGAACGAGAAGAAGTGGTAGAGAAACACGCAAAAGCGGCGTTTGATTCTCAGAAAATGCAGCGCTTGTACCAAGCGTTTAACCTATTTGTGTCTAACCACATTCAGGTTGCTTTTGACGCCGATCCAGAACAAGCACTGGCAACTATTCGTGATAAGCGTAACCAAATTGCTCGCGTGCTGGCGGATCTGGATGCGAAAGAGCAACAACAACGTTCTCAGCTTCAAACCAGCAAGCAAGCGTTGTCTTCTCTGGACAAGCTAGCGTCACACATGGTGCTTGTTGAAGATGAGTCATTGCAAGCGCGTTTTGATGAGCTAGAAGAGAAAATCGCTCAGCTTGCAGAGGCGAAGAACTTCTTAAGCAACCATGCAAAAGCCGTCGCGCAATTAGAGAATATTGCGTCTGCGCTTGATGCTGACCCAGAGCAATTCGATGCACTAGAAGCAGAATACAAAGCGGCAGACGAGCGGCTACAAGATCTTAAGAAGCAAATCTTTGCACTCTCGGATCTCGTTGAACGTCGTCACTACTTCGCTTACTCAGATTCAGTAGACCTACTGAACAAGAGTAGCGAACTGAGTGAGCAGCTAAAAGCTAAACTGGTTCAAGCTGAACAAATGCGTACACGCTCTCGTGAAGAGTTGAAACAGTCGCAAGGTCAAATGAACCAATACAACCAAGTATTGGCATCATTGAAGAGTTCACACCAAGCGAAACTGGAAACGGTTCAAGAGTTCAAACAAGAACTTCAAGAGTTTGGCGTGAACGCGGACGAAGGTGCAGAAGAACGTGCAATGCGTCGTCGTGACGAACTGCACGAGCGTCTACACACGTCTCGCAGTCGTAAGAGCGAATACGAGCGCACGATCACCTCTACTGAACTAGAGATGAAAGGCTTGGCGAAACGCCTGAAGAAAGTTCAGAAAGAATATGTTGAGTTGCGTACCTTCGTGGTTGCAGCGAAAGCTGGCTGGTGTTCAGTACTTCGTTTAGCGCGTGAGAACGATGTTGAGCGTCGTCTACACAAGCGTGAACTGGCTTACATGTCTGCGGATGAGCTGCGTTCTATGTCTGATAAATCATTGGGGGCGCTGCGTCTAGCGGTTGCGAACAATGACGACCTGCGTGATGCGCTGCGTCTATCAGAAGATAACGCACGTCCAGAGCGTAAAGTTCTGTTCTATATTGCTGTATACCAACATCTTCGCGAGCGCATTCGTCAGGATATCATCCGTACTGATGATCCAGTTGAAGCGATCGAAGAGATGGAAGTTGAGCTAGCGCGTCTAACGGAAGAGCTAACCCAACGTGAAAACCGCTTAGCGATCAGCTCTGAGTCAGTAGCGAGCATCATTAAGAAGACGATTCAGCGTGAGCAAAATCGTATTCGTATGCTGAACCAAGGCCTGTCGAATATTTCGTTCGGTCAGGTGAAGGGCGTACGTCTGAACGTGAAGATCCGCGAAAGTCACGAAGTGCTACTGAACGGTCTAGCGACACAGCAAGAGCAGCACAAAGACCTGTTTGAATCGACTCGCTTTACTTTCTCCGAAGCAATGGCGAAGCTGTTCCAACGTGTGAACCCACATATTGATATGGGTCAACGTTCTCCTCAGGTTCTGGGTGAAGAGCTACTGGATTACCGTAACTACCTAGAGCTAAGTGTAGAAGTGAACCGTGGTACAGATGGTTGGCTACAGGCTGAGTCTGGCGCACTATCAACAGGTGAAGCGATCGGTACTGGTCAGTCAATCCTTCTTATGGTTGTTCAAAGCTGGGAAGAAGAGTCTCGTCGTCTACGCAGCAAAGACATTGTGCCTTGTCGTCTGCTCTTCTTGGATGAAGCCGCGCGTCTGGATGCGAAATCGATCGCGACATTGTTCGAATTGTGTGACCGTCTGGATATGCAGCTTCTCATCGCGGCACCTGAAAACATCAGCCCAGAGAAAGGTACGACCTACAAACTGGTGCGTAAGGTGTTTAAAGACCACGAGCACGTACACGTAGTTGGTCTGCGTGGTTTTGGTCAAACGGATAAGCCTAAGACTGAAGCGCAAGAGATGATTGAAGAGTTTGAATCGTAAACTCCGAATCTAATAAAACGCCCGCAATGAACGCGGGCGTTTTTGTATCTATTTACGAGGTAGGCTTCGAACAACATAAGACAAGCCGAGACTGTAGGACGGCAGTCTCGGCTTATTAGCGGAACTTCACGAGGAAGCGACGTTTATTCCTCTGGAATATCGTCCCTGACTTCGATCATTTCAGCAAGCTCTTCGAGTGCTTGGACAGAAAGCTCAGACAAGCGTTGTAGGTGTTGGTCTAAGCTCTCTTGTTCTTCAAGCTCTGGTTCATCATTATTTGTTTCTTTTATTAGCATTTCCCAACCTCTCAAGTTGAGTAAGGGGAGCTCTCATCATACTCAAAAGGCAAAGTAGAAAAGAAACGATCTATGTTGATTTTGTTAGCTCGATCATTGATTCAACTTATATATGAGAAGGATGTGTTTAATAAGGAGAGTAAGTGCAAGGTTTTTGGATGCGGGAACAAAAACGCCAGTAATCATGACAATTACTGGCGAGTAATAACGAACATTATGTCGGAGGGTTAGAACAACGGCTTCACACCGAACTGCTCTGCCGCGTAAGCGACGCGTTCAATCGGTTTTGGATACTCAGCAGGTGTGCCAAGGCTCTCTATGTGTTTCAAACGAGGAAGTAAGCCTGCACCATTAGCGATTTGGATTGCCAGACCAGGGCGAGCGTTAAGCTCTAAAACCATAGGTCCTTCATCTTTATCCAGCACCATATCCGTACCCATGTATCCCAAACCTGTCATTTCCCAGGCACTTGACGCAAGCTCCAGCAAGCGCTCCCAATGCGGTACTTGAAGGGTCGAAAGGTCTTTACCTGTATCAGGGTGATGAGTCACTGGATGATCGAACTGCACCGCTCTGACGGCTTTACCTGTCGCGATGTCAATGCCTACTCCTACCGCACCTTGGTGAAGGTTTGCTTTGCCGTCGGAAGCCGCTGTAGAGCAGCGCATCATCGCCATAACTGGATAACCTTTAAATACGATGATCCGAACATCTGGTACGCCTTCATAACTGAAGCCATCAAAACAGTCATCAAACTTGATTAAGTTTTCAACCACAGCAACGTCATTTTTACCACCAAGAGAGAAAAGGCCAGCAAGCGCATTACTAATGTGACGCTCGACCTCATCCCTACCAATTGTAGAGCCGGAGGGTTTGGTATATACCCCGTTTTTATGAGACGTAACAACCAGAATGCCTTTACCGCCACTACCTTGTGCAGGTTTGATCACAAAACCAGGCCAGTTCTCAACCATTTTGTGGATAGTCTTAACTTCAGCTTGGTTATGAATGACACCGATCAGGGCAGGAACTGTTGCTCCTGCTGCCTGTGCAATAATTTTGGTCTTTAGCTTGTCATCGACAAGTGGGTATTTAGAACGATCATTGTAACGGCCAATATAGCTGTGGTTACGCTTGTTCATCCCCATAATGCCTTTATGGCGAAGCTTAGACGGCGAAGTAAAACTTTCGAACATCGTTTAGTCCTCCGCTAGTGGTTTGAAGCGTCGTAGCTCAGTGAGGCGGTAACCTGTGTAAGTACCTAGTAATAGAATACCGGCCAGAACAATCAACTGTAGACCAATGAAGTTAAAGGTTAAGTGTTGAATGTATGAGTTCGTCATTGCAAGGTAAACTAATACCGCTGTCAGCAATGAACCACCACCTTGCAGGGCAACTTCCTTCGCACCTTCTTCTTCCCATAGGATTGACATACGTTCAATCGTCCAAGACAAGATGATCATAGGGAAGAAGGTAATTGTTAGGCCTTCCGTTAAGCCCATCTTAAACGCAACAACGGTGAACACCGAGATGATCATAATAACGGTAATAATGACCGCAGATATCCTTGCTACCAGCAATAAGTTCAACCTAGACAAATAGCTTCGAATAATCAGGCCTGTACCTACAATTAGCAAGAAACCGACAATACCCGTTAATAGTTGAGTTTGAACAAAAGCAACGGCAATCAACACAGGCATGAAGGTACCGGATGTTTTCAGGCCGATAATCACACGCAAGAACACAACGATCAGAGCACCAATAGGGATGAGCATGATGGTTTTGAACATCGCTTGCTCTTCCAAAGGTAGGCTATGAATTGAAATATTCAGTAATCCATCTGCTTCTATTTTGTTGTTTGTAGCTTGTTGTGGTGTCATTTCTTGCTTAATCATCGAGAAATGCACTTGGCTATTTTTACCACCAACAAGGTCAAGTAAGGATACGTTTGATTCATCCCACACTAACAAGTTGGGTTTCACTGCTTTTTGTTCGGATTTTGGCGAAAACAGTACCCAATCTTTACCTGACCAAACCTGAACCATTGGTTGAATTGTTTGGCGTCGACGACCATCTTCTAGTTCGATAACACCGACGGTTTTGCTCTGTATACCTGCGGTAAGCAAAATATTATGCAGTGCATCAGTACGGCTGAAATCGTTCAGTAGTAGCGACGAGTTTTGGCTATCTGGGTCATTAAGCGCTTTGATAAGCTCACGAGTAAACGTCACATTATCGGCTGAGCGACTCATCGCACGTTCGATAAGGGCATTTGCCGCTGCTGCTTGTGGTGCTGATAGCGTTGGTGGCGTAATGTCTTCCGTTGGCGGTAAAGGAGTGACTTTAGCCTGAGGGTCTACTAAGAACTGGGCTTTGTAGTATATGGTTTGTGGCCCTTGAGCTTGGCGAATTGACCATTCTGCACGACGGCCTGAATCGTCATTGATGTAGGAAACGCCATAACCTGATGAGGAAGCAGATTCACCGATAAGTGTGTAACCACTTTGTGTATGAGGTGCTGCAAGTGACGCTTTTACTTCGTTGCCGTTAGCATTGAACTCAATACGAGCTTCTACATCCCATACCTGGCGAGTTTCGCCTGGCGTCCAAGGCACGCCGTAGTTTTCATGTCTGAAAACACTCAGAGCAATGCCCGCAATCACCAATAAGATGATAGAAAGGTAAAACGGTATTTTTGACGTCATAATCTACCTTATTATTTTTTATCTTCGTCCGTTTGGATATAGGTACGACTTACATCGACAAGTGCTATGTCGCGCATAAATTCTCTACCCAGTAAAATAGGATGGTTCATATGTGAGCGATCTGCCAACGTAAATTGCGCTTTTTCATGAATTTTTCCAACGCGCACCCAAAGTTCTACCACAGCGCGGCGTTCTAACTCTTCACTGGTAACCTGGCGGATTTTGACGTAGCGAATGACAGGAGCTTCGATCCAAGTACTTTTCTCTTCTTCGGATTTACTGGTGTCTGCTAAGTGGAATCGGACCCATTTTTTGCCATTTCTTTCGAACTCTTCAATATCAACGGCATTTAAAGACGACGTCGCGGCACCAGTGTCGATACGTGCATCAAAAGTTTGCTTAATCGACTCTACAGTGACCTTTTCGATAGAGCCAAGGACAATATCGTGAGTTGGGGTTGGTTCCACAGGAGCGGGAGATTGGACAATAATCGGCTCTTTCGGTTTTTTTACTTCTGCCATTGCTTCATCGCGAAATGTAAGAAGTTCAACCTGTAGTTTATCGACTTGTTCTTCAAGGCTGTCGATATAGTCCGATTGGTTGCTGAGCTGTAGCTCTAGGTTGGTAATGCGATTATTGACATTCGCTTCTGAATTTTGAATCGCCGCTAACGTTTCTTGGTGGTACTGTTCGCCTTTGGTTAGTGAGCATCCAGATAGTAAGGCGATGGCAACAATCGGGGTCAATCGTAATAACATTGAAAACCTTGGGATTGGATTAAGTTGTTTATTTTTTAGGAGTTTAGCTTATATCGATAAAGCCTCACAAGTAAGAATGTTTCTCTATTACTTATTGTTTGAGGAATAGTGATGAAAAGCCAAAAATCAAGGACATAAAAGCGCATCCTTATTTAGAGCGTGCTTATATTTTGACGTGAAAAATGGATTCAAAAAACAAACTCGCTCATTACGAGGAAAGAGGGTAATGTCTTAACTCGTAAAATGAGTTAAGACAATGTCAGGAATCTCAGCGAATTATGATTTGCGAGCGACAAGAACCGCTCGGCGAGGGGCAGGGTAGCCTTCTACAGTCTTGCTTGGGTCGTTCGGATCTAAGTAGTCAGGTAGAGAGTTATGCGTCATCCAATCTGTGGTACGTTGTTCATCTACGGATGTGATGTTTTCATCAACGATACGAACATCTTCAAAACCGACCAATTCTAACCACACTTTTAGGGCTTTTGCTGAAGGGAAGAAATAGACATTACGCATTTGCGCGTAACGAGAAGTCGGGACCAATACTGCATTCTCATCACCTTCAATCACGAGTGTTTCCAATACGAGTTCACCACCAGATACCAATTGATCTTTTAGTTGCACTAAATGATCGAGAGGCGAGCGGCGATGGTAAAGCACGCCCATGCTGAATACCGTATCGAACGCTTCTAACTTAGGTAGTTGTTCAATGCCCAATGGCAGTAGGTGTGCACGTTGGTCATCGCCCATTAGTTTACGAATTGCTTCGAACTGAATCAGGAACAGGTGAGATGGATCGATACCGACAGTTAAGCGTGCACCTTCGCCTAGCATGCGCCACATGTGGTAGCCGTTACCACAACCTACATCGAGTACGCTGCGATTCTTTAATGGTGAAATATGCGGAAGCACGCGGTCCCATTTCCAATCACTGCGCCACTCAGTATCAATATGGATGCCGTGTACGTGGTATGGGCCTTTGCGCCAAGGATGGAATGTACGAAGTAAGCTTTCTAGCTTTTTAAGTTCCCCTTGAGGCATCGGCTCATTGTTTGAAATCGTGACAGAATCAACAATGTCGATGTTGTCCGGTCTACCCGCTGGGATTTTGTTCAGGGCTTTCAACCAGCGACCAAAGTCACCGTGCTCTGCATTTTGCCAATCCGTTAGCTGTTGTGGAAGCACATTAAGCCAAGGTTGAAGACGGGTGTCTTGGGCAATCAATTGGTAGAAATTTGCAAAGTTAAACATAGTTAGTTAATCGCTGAGTTGATGGGTATAAATTATTAACAAAAGCCGAAATCGGTATGGTTCAGGCTTTGTATGCATGGTCTATTTAATCGCGAACATGGAGCCGAAGTTAAAGCATTGGAACCAAACATCGTAGCTAGAAAAGCCAATTTTAGCGAAACGCTCTTTATGTTCTTTCTTTGAATCTGGGCGCATTACGTTTTCTATCGCGCTGCGCTTTTGGCTGATTTCTAGTTCGCTATAACCATTCGCACGTTTAAAGTCGTGGTGAAGGTCAATTAACAGTTCGTTCGACACTTCATCTTCGAAGACGAACTTCTCCGATAGAATCAAAATGCCGCCTGGACGCAGGCCTGCGTAAATTTTCTCGAGCAAGGAGTAACGATCTTCTGGAGAGAGGAATTGCAAAGTGAAGTTCAACACCACCACTGACGCGTTTCCAATTTCGATATTGCGAATGTCTGCTTCTACTACATCCACAGGAGTGTCACTGCGGTAAGCGTTGACGTGAAGTTTACAACGCTCAACCATCGCAGGAGAGTTGTCCACTGCGATGATTTGGCAACCTTCTTGTTTGATATGGCGACGCATAGACAATGTTGCAGCACCCAAAGAACAGCCAAGGTCATAGATGTTTGAGTGAGGTTTTACAAAACGCTCTGCCAGCATACCGATTGCAGAAATGATATTGCTGTAACCCGGTACCGATCGTTGAATCATGTCAGGAAATACTTCCGCTACGCGTTCATCGAACGTGAAATCCCCAATTTTATCGATTGGAGCCGAAAAAATAGTATCTGGATTGCTCTTAGGGTTCATAACTAAGTCTCTGCATACAAGCCGCCTGAAAATGTCAGGCACCAAAAAAGGCGCGTATTTTATGGGAATTTCGCGCCTCTGTCATGTGTTGCGTTAGAACATCTGTAACTGCGAGTTGCCATCGTCAGCAGGGAAAGGCGCTAACTCAGGGATCGTGATACGCTTTTGTATGTCTTTATATAGGTTTGCGGCCAACTCTGGCGCAATTATATTGTCTGCAGTATGGATCATGACATATGGCTGCTTACCTTCGGCAATCCATTGTGGCAACTTGCTGAGCCATGGTTTAAAAAACTCGTAGTTTTGCTGTTCTTCTGGATGACCAATAAAGCGAATCAAAGGGTGTGAAGCGGTAGCAATGGCGTGAACAGGGACTCGTGGTTTTTTCATTTGTGCATCAATAATCGCCTCATTGTCGGGCTTAGCGGCAAAGACTGGGCGGCTATCCATAATAATGCGGTCAATATTATTCTCTACTAACCATTGGTTAAGTGCTCGCTCTTCTTCGCCTTTGGAGAAAAATGCCATATGGCGAACCTCAACACCGAGAGGGAAGCTAGGTGGAAAGCTCGCACAGAACTTTTTCAGTCGATCAAGGTGCTCAGGACCAAATGCGGCTGGTAATTGAATTGTCCATTGGCCCACACGGTCATGCAAAGGCTCCATGACCTTCATGAAGTCTCTCAGTTGTTCGCTGCAACCTCTTAGCATTTGCTCATGAGTGATGGCTTTAGGAAGTTTGAAAGTAAAGCGAAAATCATCGTGGGTTGCGGTTCTCCAGTTTTGCACTGTATTGAGCGTCGGTGTGGCATAAAATGTCGTGTTGCCTTCCACGGTATGAAACACTTGCGCATACCTTTCTAAACGTTCAGCGGGCTTTGTCCCGCTGCCGTAAAAACTTTGTTGCCATTGGTTGTGTGACCACATTGTCAATCCAAGTCGAAGAGGTAAGTTATCCATTATTCTTTACTGCTTGATACTCGTGTGAATACTTTACGAGAGTTTTGCTGAAATAGGTAATTTCACGCTATAATCCTCCCCAATTTTTTCGCTTTGGTGCGCTTTTGAACATTTGTTGTACTAAAAAGCACCAGTGAATGATAAAACACACGTAATTGTATGTTGAGTAGTCGATTTTCGTGGACATTCAGCGTATAACTGAATCTTTACTCTGCTTAGCAATGAGGCTGACAGAGCGTAGTTAACAACATTTGAGAGATTGGGAATTTCATTATGCGTACCCATTACTGTGGTCACCTGAACAAGTCCCTTGCAGGACAAACTGTAGAACTTTGCGGCTGGGTTAACCGTCGTCGTGATTTAGGCGGTCTTATTTTTATTGATATGCGAGATCGCGAAGGTATCGTTCAGGTAGTTGTTGATCCAGATATGGCGGATGCGTATGAAGTGGCGAACACACTTCGTAATGAATTCTGTATCAAACTAACGGGTGAAGTGCGCGTTCGCCCAGAGAGCCAAGCAAACAAAGACATGGCAACAGGTGAAGTCGAGATCCTTGCGAAAGGTCTTGAAATCATCAACCGTTCTGATGTTCTGCCTCTAGATTTCAACCAAAAGAACTCTGAAGAGCAACGCCTGAAGTACCGTTACCTAGATCTACGTCGTCCTGAAATGAGCGACCGCATCAAGCTACGCGCTAAAGCGTCTAGCTTTGTTCGTCGTTTCCTAGATGACAACGGCTTCCTAGACATCGAAACGCCAGTACTAACAAAAGCGACTCCAGAAGGCGCTCGTGACTACCTAGTACCTAGCCGTGTTCACAAAGGCAGCTTCTACGCGCTTCCTCAGTCTCCACAGCTATTCAAACAACTTCTAATGATGTCTGGTTTTGACCGTTACTACCAAATCGTTAAGTGTTTCCGTGATGAAGACTTGCGTGCTGACCGTCAACCAGAATTCACTCAGATCGATATCGAAACGTCATTCATGACGGCTGACCAAGTTCGTGCAACGACTGAGAAAATGGTTCGTGAAATGTGGCAAGAGCTACTAAACGTTGACCTAGGTGAATTCCCAGTAATGCCGTTCAGCGAAGCGATTCGTCGTTTCGGTTCGGACAAGCCAGACCTACGTAACCCACTGGAACTAGTAGACGTTGCTGACCTAGTGAAAGACGTTGAGTTCAAAGTATTCTCAGGTCCAGCAAACGACGAAAAAGGCCGCGTTGCCGTTATTCGCGTTCCAGGTGGCGCTTCTCTGACTCGTAAGCAAATTGATGGCTACGGTGAATTCGTTGGCATCTACGGTGCGAAAGGTCTAGCTTGGATGAAGGTTAATGACCGTGCAGCGGGCATGGAAGGTATCCAATCTCCAGTCGCTAAGTTCCTAAATGAAGACGTGATCAACGGCATTCTAGATCGTACTCAAGCGGAATCTGGTGACATTATCCTATTTGGCGCTGATAAAGCGGGCATCGTTGCAGAAGCAATGGGTGCGCTACGTTTGAAACTAGGTAAAGACCTAGAGCTAACGGATGAGTCTGCATGGGCTCCACTATGGGTTGTTGACTTTCCAATGTTCGAAGAAGATGACGAAGGCAACCTACACGCGATGCACCACCCATTCACATCGCCTCTAGGTGTGACTGCAGAAGAGCTAAAATCAAACCCTGCTGCGGCAAATTCTAACGCTTACGATATGGTTCTAAATGGCTACGAAGTGGGCGGCGGCTCTGTTCGTATCCACAACGCAGATATGCAAGAAGCCGTATTTGATATTCTAGGTATCACACCTGAAGAGCAACAGCTTAAGTTCGGCTTCCTGCTTGATGCGCTGAAATTCGGTACGCCTCCACATGCTGGTCTTGCATTTGGTCTAGACCGTCTAGTAATGCTGCTATGTGGCACAGAGAACATCCGTGATGTTATCGCGTTCCCTAAAACAACAGCAGCGGCGTGTCTACTAACAGACGCACCAAGTATTGCGAACCCAGCAGCGCTAGAAGAGCTAGCAATCGCAGTGACTGCAGCGAAAGAAAAAGACGTAGAATAAGCGCACAACATTTGAAGAAAACTCCCGCAACTGCGGGAGTTTTTGTTTAAATAAACCCAAGAAACTTCCAAAGCAATTTCCCAAGCAACGCTTTTAGAACATGTTTTGTTATTAAGCGTCAAAATACATTAAAAGGTGAATTATGGCTGGTCATAGTAAATGGGCGAATATTCGTCACCGTAAAGCAGCGCAAGATGCGAAGCGCGGCAAAATCTTTACTAAATTAATCCGTGAAATCGTTGTTGCGGCAAAAGAGGGGGGCGGTGAGCCAGAAAATAACCCACGTTTGCGAGCCGCAATTGATAAAGCACTGTCTAACAACATGACACGTGACACTGTCAATCGCGCTGTCAGCCGAGGTGCTGGTGGTGAAGGCGACGACAACATGGAAACCGTGATCTATGAAGGTTATGGTCCAGGTGGTACGGCGGTCATGGTCGAATGTATGACGGATAACCGAAATCGTACGGTATCTGGCGTACGCCATGCATTCTCAAAGTCAGGCGGTAATCTGGGGACGGATGGTAGCGTCAACTATCTTTTCGACAAGAAAGGCGTGATTTCATATGGCCCAGGTTTAGATGAGGATGCGGTAATGGAAGTAGCATTAGAAAGTGGTGCTGATGACATTGAAACGGCAGAAGATGGCTCGATTGATGTCTACACGGCCCCAGGCGATTTTGGACTCGTAAAAGATGCTCTTGATGCCGCAGGGTTTGAGGCAGAGAACGCTGAGGTGTCGCTGATCCCATCTACGAAAGCAGATTTGGACGCGGATACTGCGCCAAAACTACTTCGTTTGATTGACGCTTTGGAAGATCTGGACGACGTTCAAGAGGTTTATCACAATGGTGATATCTCTGACGACGTTGCGGCTACGCTAGATTAAACTCAAGGTGTCGGGAGCGGTATTTGCTCCGAAGTTAGCAAGTAATAATAAAAAGACTGAGGCCGAATTAGGCCTCATTTTTAGGAACATTCATGTCAATTATTTTGGGCATTGACCCAGGTTCGCGCATTACCGGCTATGGGGTCATTCGTCAAAATGGACGCCACTTGCAATACCTTGGTAGTGGCTGCATTCGTACTTCAGAAAAAGAACTTCCGGGTCGGCTTAAACAGATTTATGCAGGCGTCACGGAAATCATTACCCAGTTTCAACCGGACGTTTTCGCGATCGAGCAAGTGTTTATGGCCAAAAACGCGGATTCAGCGCTAAAACTTGGCCAAGCTCGTGGCAGTGCAATTGTTGCTGCGGTGAATGCGGAGTTGCCGGTATTTGAATATGCGGCTCGTCTTATTAAGCAAGCTGTCGTCGGCACTGGTGGCGCGGACAAAGCGCAAGTTCAGCATATGGTTCAGCAGATGCTTAAATTGCCCGCCAAGCCTCAAGCGGATGCAGCCGATGCTTTAGGTGTGGCGATTTGTCATGCCAATACTAACAAGACTCTCGTTGCGTTAGCGGGCAAAGCAACCAGTGCCAGAAAAGGGCGCTACCGTTAAAATTAACTGGATGTCTATCCAGTTCTTTATTATCCTGTCGCAAATTCATTTCCAAAGAGTATTTATAGTGATTGGACGTCTTCGTGGCATACTGATTGAAAAGCAACCACCTGAAGTATTAATTGAAGTTAATGGCATTGGCTATGAAGTCCAGATGCCAATGAGCTGTTTTTACGAACTGCCAAATGTTGGCGAAGAAGCCATTATTTATACTCACTTTGTTGTCCGTGAAGATGCGCAATTGCTATACGGTTTCAACACGGTAAAAGAACGAGCACTTTTCCGTGAAGTGATCAAAGCCAATGGCGTTGGTCCTAAACTCGGTCTTGGTATTCTCTCTGGTATGACAGCAACGCAATTCGTTACTTGTGTGGAACATGAAGACGTTTCTACGCTGGTTAAGCTTCCAGGCGTTGGCAAGAAAACCGCAGAGCGATTGGTTGTTGAAATGAAAGACCGCTTGAAAGGGTGGGGCGCTGGCGATCTATTTACACCATTTACGGATGCTGCTCCTGCGGATTCTGGTGCGACATCCAACAACGCGGAAGAAGAAGCAATCAGTGCGCTTCTAGCTCTAGGTTACAAGCCGACTCAAGCGTCGAAAGTGGTATCTCAGATCGCTAAACCGGACATGAGCAGTGAGCAAATGATCCGTGAAGCTCTAAAATCAATGGTGTAACGCTGGTTGCACAGTGAACATTTGTTCAAGATAACTCATTCTCTAAGGTTAATGCCAATCGCTTAACGATGTTTTTTTGTGTCATTCCAGCGAGCCTGGCGAGACTGGGAATCTAATAGCAGCACGCTGAGCGGTTAATGAAACAATTTGACCATAAATCGCTCGGATAGAAGATCCTGTATCACGCTCCTTCGTCGCTGTACAGGATGACGAGATATAGAAATATGCCACTTGCTGTTAAACGAGCGGCATTATTCTCTCAGGTAACCATTTTTCAAGGTAAAAAGATGATTGAAGCCGATCGTTTAATCGCGCCAGAAAACCCTGCCTTTCGTGATGAAGATGTCATTGATCGTGCTATTCGGCCAAAAAAATTAGCGGATTACCAAGGTCAGGACCATGTCCGTGACCAAATGGAGATCTTCATTAAAGCTGCTCAGTTACGTAGCGAAGCACTTGATCACCTTTTGATTTTTGGTCCCCCAGGTTTGGGTAAAACCACACTTGCGAATATCGTTGCCAATGAAATGGAAGTGAACATTCGCACTACTTCAGGCCCTGTACTTGAGAAAGCAGGCGATTTGGCCGCGCTGTTAACCAACCTTGAAGAAAACGATGTGTTGTTCATCGATGAGATTCACCGCTTGAGTCCGATGGTTGAAGAGGTGCTATATCCGGCGATGGAAGATTATCAACTGGATATTATGATCGGTGAAGGTCCGGCCGCTCGTTCTATTAAGATCGATTTACCACCGTTTACGTTAATTGGTGCGACGACCCGAGCGGGCTCTTTAACGTCACCATTGCGCGACCGCTTTGGTATTACTCAGCGCCTTGAGTTTTATAAGATAAAAGACCTCCAAGATATCGTGCAGCGAAGCGCGGATTGTTTAGGTTTATCAATGGAACCTGAAGGTGCATTGGAAGTGGCAAGACGTGCGCGTGGCACACCACGTATTGCTAACCGTTTGCTACGCCGTGTTCGTGATTATGCGGAAGTAAAAGGCAATGGTCACATTTGTGCCGATGTTGCCGATAAGGCGTTGAATATGCTTGATGTGGACGCCGAAGGCTTCGATTACATGGACCGTAAGCTACTACTCGCGATTATGGAAAAATTTGGTGGTGGTCCGGTCGGGCTCGACAACATGGCAGCGGCGATAGGTGAAGAAAAGGACACTATTGAAGACGTTCTTGAGCCTTATCTTATTCAGCAAGGTTATTTACAACGCACTCCGCGTGGAAGAATCGCGACAGATCGTGCGTATTTGCATTTCGGAATTGAAAAATAAGATTCCCTCGCTGGGCCTTTGTTGCCCAGCGCTTCATTAAAGTTGACCAAACTCACATTTTTTGAATTTTTTCTCATACTGGTTTAGTAAGTAAAAAGCATTGATTGTTAACTCGATGTTTGCTTGCAACTGGTTAATTTCTCTCCTGATTACTCTCTCTTAACATCCGTATCCAATACTGGTTGATCTAGATCAATGTGATGGATTTTTGTGCAAATTCCGCGCATAAACATTGATGTATATCAAAGCGCGTTACGGCTATAAACCTTTTGAAACAATCTGTTTTTACAAGTAATATTAGCCCTAGCTATATTAGCTGATGCTTAACAATTAACTAACCAATGAAGCACATTTTTGCAACAATGAGTTGTGATAATTCAACATTTTTCAAGTGTAAATAACACCTGAATATGGATTGCAATATGTAGAGAGTGTCATTCAGCCGACACATAGGAGTTACCATGATTGACGTAGTTGATCTATCGCGGTTGCAGTTTGCACTGACAGCGATGTATCACTTCCTATTCGTACCATTGACCCTTGGTATGGCCTTCCTTCTGGCCATTATGGAATCGATGTACGTAATGACGAACAAGCAAATCTATAAGGACATGACCAAGTTCTGGGGTAAGCTATTCGGTATTAACTTTGCACTTGGTGTGGCGACAGGCCTTACCATGGAGTTCCAGTTTGGTACGAACTGGTCTTACTACTCCCACTATGTAGGTGATATCTTCGGTGCACCGCTAGCGATCGAAGCACTTGTCGCATTCTTCCTGGAGTCAACTTTTGTTGGTCTATTCTTCTTCGGGTGGGATCGTCTATCTAAACGCCAACACTTAGCGGTTACCTGGCTTGTGGCACTAGGCTCTAACTTCTCTGCTCTTTGGATTCTTATCGCAAACGGCTGGATGCAAAACCCAGTAGGCGCAGATTTCAACTTCGAAACCATGCGAATGGAAATGGTGAGCTTCTCTGAGGTTGTACTAAACCCAGTTGCTCAGGTTAAGTTCGTGCATACGGTTGCTTCTGGTTACACTTGTGGCGCAATGTTTATTCTAGGCATCAGTTCATACTACCTATTAAAAGGTCGTGACATTGCGTTTGCTCGTCGTTCGTTTGCTATTGCTGCTTCTTTCGGTATTGCAGCTATCTTATCTACCATCGTTCTTGGTGACGAATCTGGCTACGAGCTTGGTGAAGTTCAAAAAGTGAAACTCGCTGCAATTGAAGCAGAGTGGCACACTGAACCTGCACCTGCCGCATTTACGTTATTTGGTGTTCCTAACCAGGAAACGATGCATACCGATTACGCAATTAAGATCCCTTACGTAATGGGTATTATCGCGACACGCTCTTTTGATGAGCAAGTAACAGGTCTTCGTGATTTACGTGATGAACACGTCGATCGTATTCGTGACGGCATGTACGCTTATGAACTTCTAGAGAAGCTTCGTGCGGGCGACAAGTCAGAAGAAAACATGACTGCGTTTGATGAAGTGAAAGGTGACCTAGGTTACGGCCTACTTCTAAAACGCTACACAGACAATGTTGTTGATGCAACAGAAGAGCAAATCCAAGCTGCTGCGGACGACTCAATCCCAACAGTATGGCCGCTATTCTGGTCATTCCGTATCATGGTTGCTTGTGGCTTCATCATGTTGTTTGTCTTTGGTGCGGCGTTTATCCAAACGTGTCGTCAGAAGATTGAACAGAAACAATGGATTCTAAAAGCTGCACTATTTAGCATTCCACTACCTTGGATTGCAATTGAAGCGGGTTGGTTCGTCGCTGAGTACGGCCGTCAGCCTTGGGCTGTAGGTGAAATTCTACCAGTGCATGTTGCAGCTTCTGCGCTAACTGCAGGTGAAATCTGGACTTCACTCTTCGCAATTCTGGCGCTATACACGGTATTCCTGATTGCAGAAGTTTACCTAATGTTGAAATTCGCTCGTAAAGGCCCAAGTAGCCTGAAAACGGGTCGCTACCACTTCGAGCAAAATGCTGACTCTGTTGAAGACAAAGTTAGTCGCCAAGTAGAAGCGTAAGGTAAGGAGATAACAAGATGTTTGATTACGAAATCTTGCGACTCATCTGGTGGGTACTAATCGGTGTTCTACTAGTTGGTTTTGCAGTAACAGACGGCTTCGATATGGGTGTAGGCGCGCTTGTACCTATCATCGGTAAAAACGACACGCAACGCCGTGTCATGATTAACTCAATTGCTCCTCACTGGGATGGTAACCAAGTTTGGCTTATCACTGCTGGTGGTGCACTGTTCGCAGCTTGGCCTTTGGTTTACGCAACGTCATTTTCAGGCTTCTACTTAGCGATGATTTTGACACTAGCAGCGCTATGGCTTCGTCCTCTTGGCCTAGACTACCGCTCTAAAATCGAAGATCCAAAATGGCGCAATAGCTGGGATATCTGTATCTCAATCAGTGGTTTTGTTCCGCCAATCATCTTTGGTGTAGCGTTTGGCAACCTTCTACAAGGTGTACCATTCCAATTGAGTGAGTTCTTGATGCCAACATACCATGGCTCATTCTTTGGTCTACTAAACCCATTTGCACTGTTGTGTGGTCTAGTAAGCTTGTTCATGATTTTGATGCAAGGTTCTACTTGGCTACAAATGAAAACAACAGGCGAAGTGCATGTGCGTGCGCGCAACGTTGCTCAGTTGGCTGGTTTACTGACGGTTGCTTCGTTTGTAGCGGCTGGTTTCTGGATCCAAAATATCGATGGCTACGTCATTGTTGGCGGTATCGACACTAACGCAGCTTCTAACCCTCTAAACAAAGAGGTTATCCGTGAAGCTGGTGCGTGGATGAAGAATTTTGAAAACTACCCATTACTATGGGCTGCTCCTGTACTAGGTGTTGCAATGCCGCTTCTCGCTGTATTGGCATCTCGTCTTGAAAAATGTGCGATTTCGTTCATTACTTCAAGCTTGGGTGTTGCTGGTGTTATCTTTACTGCAGGTTTTGCGATGTTCCCATTCATCATGCCTTCAGACTTAATGCCAAGCCACAGCTTAACAATGTGGGATGCAACGTCATCTGAGCTGACTCTGAACCTAATGACAGGCGTTGCGTTTGTTATGGTGCCAATCATCCTTGGCTACACATCTTGGACTTACTACAAGATGTTTGGTCGCCTTGATGACCAGTACATTGAAGACAACAAAAACTCACTTTACTAAGGAGCATTTACTATGTGGTATTTCGCATGGATTCTAGGTGTACTACTTGCTTGTGCATTCGGTATCATCAACGCTCTTTGGCTAGAGCACTCAGAAATGATGGATAAAGACAGTGAGTAACCTCGCTGATAAGGTAGCGAAACTTCACGCACCAATGGATAAGACTCTGCTACGAGTCTTATCTCTCATCCTTGGCTTTATGCACGTAGGATTGGTGATGTGGGACCCTGAAGCTTACCATCAAGCAATTGGTGGTTTTAACTCAATCATCGCACCAGCACTGATTTGGTCTGTATGTTCAAGCATGGTGTATGGGGTGGGCTTCAAGCCAAGAAACTGGTACTGGCAAGTTTTGTTTAGTCCTTATTTCTCGTTAGCTATCTTAATTTATCTAACGGCACTTTATTTCATTTAGGCTGAAATATGCTGTAATAAAGTCGGTTACTAAATCATCGAATAAAAGCTAGGTATCTCGCCTAGCTTTTATTTTTTCTACAAATTTCAAAAATATTTCCTTAGCTCGGTACCAATTGCTGTCGCTTCAGTTATAGTAATTACTTTAAAGAATTGAATATATTGGTACTCCCTTGCAAGGCACATCAAATCTCTTTCACTGGCCGATCACCGTGTACTATGAAGACACTGATGCGGGCGGTGTTGTATATCATTCTAATTATCTAAAATTCTTTGAGCGCGCACGGACAGAGATGTTACGTGCTAAAGGCATTTCTCAACATGTGTTACTGGAACAAAATATCGGCTTTGTTGTCCGACACATGGATATCGATTTCAACCAAGGGGCTAGGCTGGACGAGCATCTGACAGTCGTAACCCGAGTGTCAGAAATAAAACGTGCTTCTCTGCAATTCTGTCAAGAGTTGGTCAATGATCAAGGCAAGATATTGTGCAAGGCCTCGGTTAAGGTAGCATGTATCGATAATAAGAAAATGAAACCAATAGCTATTCCAACCTTTATAAATTCGGAGCTAACAAATAGTGACTGCTGATATTTCCATTTTAGATCTCTTTCTTCAGGCCAGTCTGTTGGTAAAGCTTGTGATGCTGACGTTGCTTGGCATGTCAATTGTGTCATGGGCAATGATCATCAAGCGCAGCAAAGTGCTTTCTCAAGCATCAAAAAATGCAGAGCAGTTTGAAGACAAATTTTGGTCGGGTACTGATCTTTCTCAGCTTTACCAAAAAGTAAAAGCGCGTAAAGACGAAATTGAAGGCACAGAAGAAATCTTCTACGCAGGTTTTACAGAGTTTGCTCGCCTACGTAAGAGCAACGCAAATTCACCAGCTTACATCATGGAAGGCACTGGCCGCGCAATGCGCGTTGCTGTTTCTCGTGAAGTAGATGAGCTAGAAACAAGCTTACCGTTTTTGGCAACAGTCGGTTCTATAAGCCCTTATATCGGCCTATTTGGTACCGTTTGGGGCATCATGCACGCCTTTATTGCGCTGGGTGAAGTAAAGCAAGCTACGTTGTCTATGGTTGCACCGGGTATCGCCGAGGCACTTATCGCGACAGCGATGGGGCTATTTGCGGCTATTCCGGCAGTAATGGCGTACAACCGTCTAAGCAATAAAGTGAGTAAACTAGAGCACACTTACGCAACATTTTCTGAAGAATTCCACAGCATCCTTCATCGTCAAGCGATGGCTGGCCGAGACAGCGCGGATAAGGAATAAAGCATGGCGGGTTATCAACCTAAAAAGCGAAAAATGACAGCGGAGATCAACGTTGTTCCGTATATCGACGTAATGCTCGTACTGTTGATCATTTTTATGGCGACCGCTCCATTTGTGACTCAAGGCGTCGACGTTGATCTTCCGAAAACATCGACCGCAGAATCTATGCAAGACCTTGCTGGCGAGACTGACAGTAGCTTTATTATCATCGAAATTGATAGCGAGGGTAATTTAGGCCTAAGCGTAAATGATGAAGAAGTTCAGCGAGGTTTGTCGTTGCAAGATGTTATTGTGCGAGTGAAAGCGGAGCGAGAGGTTAAGCCGGATTCACCAGTTGCGGTAGGTGGCGACGCGGCAACACCATATGCCGATGTTGTTCTATTGCTAGATGAACTAAGTCGAGCTGGTATCCCTAAGGTAGGTCTAATGACCGATATCAGGGAATAGACATCAATTATCTATGAAAGATCACAAGAAGAAACCCAACCAATACGCCAAACCGATAGCAATATCGGTTGGTTTGCATGCAATTCTAGTTGCAGCCCTGCTTTGGGGGACGGACTTCAACATGTCTAAACCAGAGCCTACAGGGCAAATGGTTCAAGCTGTTGTCATCGATCCAAAACTTGTGCAGCAACAAGCGAAAGAAATTCGCCAGCAACGCGAAAAGGCAGCGAAAAAAGAACAAGAGCGTCTTGATAAACTGAGACGCGAAGCAGAGCAGCTAGAAAAAAACCGCAAAGCTGAAGAAGAGCAAATTCGCAAGTTGAAAGAGCAGCAAGCGAAAGATGCTCAAGCGGCACGAGAAGCAGAAGCTGCACGTAAGAAAAAAGAGCAAGAGCGCAAGCAGGAAGAAGAACGTGTTCGCAAAGAAAAAGAGCGAGCTGCTAAGCTAGAAAAAGAGCGCAAGGCAAAAGAAGAAGCCGTGCGTAAAGCTGAGCAGGAGCGTTTAGCAAAAGAAGCGGCTATAGCAAAAGCTGAGCAAGAACGTTTAGCTCGTGAAAAAGCAGCAAAAGAAGCGGAAGAAAAAGCACGTCGTGAGCGTGAAGCTGCTGAAAAAGCTGAACAAGAGCGCATTGCAAAAGAGAAAGCGGCAAAAGAGGCAGCGGAGCGAGAGCGTAAAGCGAGAGAAGCAGCTGAGCGTGCCGAGCGTGAGCGTAAAGCTCAAGAAGCCGCGTTAGATGATATTTTTGCGGGTCTCGAGAGTGAGTCAGAACAGAATCAGCAAGCGAAAAATCAACATGTGCAATCTGAAGTTGACCGCTATGGTGCAATTTACAAACAATTGATAGAGAGTCGTATCATTAAGGACGATTATCTTGTGGGAAAGTCGTGTAGGCTTAATGTGAAGCTAGTTCCAACTGGGACTGATGGTATTGTGAGTAATGTTACTGTGTTAAACGGTGACTCTCGTCTTTGTAGTGCAGCCAAAAGTGCAGTAGCCCAAGTTGGCAACTTTCCGATGCCTAAAGATAGAGATGTTATTGATAAAGTTAGAGATATCAACTTAACCGTTGAATACTAGAATAAGGAATAAGACGTGATTAGACGCCTTTTACTAGGAATGTTTGTACTGTTTAGCAGTATGACAAATGTGGCGAATGCCGCATTAGAGTTGGTCATTACCGATGGTATTGATTCAGCACGACCAATTGCTGTTGTTCCGTTTAAGTGGGAGGGCACACAAGCGCTTCCAACGGATGTTTCTGCTGTTATCGCCTCGGATTTACAACGTAGTGGTAAATTCAGCCCAGTTCCAACGAGCAAAATGCCACAAACACCGTTCAGTGAATCAGAAGTTAATTTTGATGCTTGGACCAATTTAGGTGTGGATGCGCTATTGACTGGTTCAATCAAGCAAAACGACCAAGGTGACTACGTTATCAACTATCAACTTGTTGATATTGTGCGTGGTCAGTTAACAGGTGGGAAGAGTAAGGCGCTTGGTAGTGACGGTGAATTAGTCCTGTCAAAAGATCATGTGCTGTTCAATAAAGTAGCCACTGTTCAAGGGCCTCGTATGCGTGAGTACGCTCACCGTATCTCTGATTTGGTGTATGAGCAGTTAACTGGCGACCGTGGCGCTTTCATGACTCGTATCGCATATGTGGTAGTGAACGATAAAGACCGTTTCCCTTACCAACTTCGAGTCGCTGATTACGATGGCTACAATGAGCGTCTGGTTTTACGCTCTAAACAACCATTAATGTCACCAGCGTGGTCCCCCGATGGTAAAAAGCTTGCATATGTTAGCTTCCAAAATGGCCAAGCAGAAATCTTCATCATGAACATCTACACCGGTGAACGTGAGAAAATTACTTCATACCCACGTCACAATGGTGCGCCAAGATTTTCGCCAGATGGCAATAAGTTAGCGATTGTTCTTTCTAAAACAGGCTCGCTTCATGTTTATACGTTTGACCTTAACACTCGTAAGCTGACGCAAATTACGCGTGGCAGATCAAATAATACGGAACCGTTCTGGCATCCGGATGGAAAATCGTTGATTTTCACATCGGATAGGGGTGGTAAACCACAGATTTATCAAGTAAATTTGGGCAGCGGTTCTATTGACCGTTTGACTTGGCAAGGCAGCCAAAATTTGGGTGGTCAGATTACTCCTGATGGGCGATTCCTAGTTATGGTGAACCGCAGCAACGCAGGATTTAATTTGGCGAAACAAGATTTGGAAACTGGTGCTCTTCAAGTCTTAACTAAGACCTTGCTTGATGAGTCTCCTAGTATTGCCCCAAACGGTGGCATGGTTGTGTATAGCTCGATTTACAACAAGAAAAACGTACTATCGATGGTGTCAATTGATGGTCGATTCAAAGCTAGATTACCGGCAACAAATGGGCGTGTTCGAGCGCCTGCATGGTCACCGTTTTTGTAGTAATAAGTTTGATTAATAAAGGAAAATAAGATGCAACTGAACAAGGTTCTAAAAGGGCTACTAATCGCGCTTCCTGTAATGGCTGTTACAGCGTGTAGTTCAAGCGACGACGCTGCTTCTAACACTGGTGCAGCAACAAACAACAATGGCGCAGTGGAAACAACAGTAGCTACGCCAATTGATCAAAGCGGTCAGTTGACAGAGCAAGAGCTAAAAGAGCAAGCGCTACGTGAAACTCAAACAATCTACTTTGCTTTTGACAACTCAACAATTGCAGCAGATTACGAAGAGATGCTAGCGGCTCACGCTTCTTACCTAAGCAAGAACCCAGCACTTAACGTAACTATCGAAGGTCACGCTGATGAGCGCGGTACACCTGAGTACAACATTGCTCTAGGTGAGCGTCGTGCACAAGCAGTAGCGAACTACCTACAAGCACTAGGTGTTCAAGCTGACCAAATCTCAATCGTTAGCTACGGTGAAGAGAAGCCACTTCTTCTAGGTCAATCAGATGAAGTTTACGCTAAGAACCGTCGCGCGGTTCTAGTATACTAATTCGAGGTAATCCTCATGTTCAGTAACACTAAGCGCGCTGTTGCGCTTACGTTACTGGCAAGTGCAGCGAACTTTGCGTTCGCTGCACCAGCTCCAGTATCCGATCTCAACAGCACATCATCCGTCTCTAAGAGCCGTTCATCTGAAACGGAAGTAGAGCGTCTAGAACGTTTGCTACAAAATCGCAATCGCGTTCAGCTCCAAATGCAACAGCAAATTGACCAAATGTCACAAGAGATCAGTGAATTGCGTGGTCAATTAGAGCGAAATAGCTACGAAATGAAACAAATGTTGCAACGTCAACGTGAGTTGTTTGTCGAGCTGGATCGTGTTCGTGGAGAGATAAAATCCACACCTGCACAAGAAGCACAACCTGTGAAAACAGGTGGCCAGTACACTCCAAATGTTGATGAGCAAACGGCATATCAGAATGCAGTTGACCTGATTCTCAAAAAGCGTGATTACACTGGTGCAATTGCAGCGTTCCAGCAGTTCCAGAAAGATTATCCTGATTCTACATATTCAGCGAATTCTCACTACTGGTTAGGTCAGTTGTACTTCGCTAAAAAGCAGGATGAGGATGCAGTGAAAAGTTTTGCCGCTGTGGTGTCTTATAAAGACTCCAATAAGCGAGCCGATGCGTTGCTTAAGTTAGGCGAAATCGCTGAGCGTAATAACAATGCAGCTCAAGCGAAAAAGTACTACCAACAAGTGGTTGATGAATACCCAGGTAGTGCATCTGCAAAACTTGCCAGCTCTAAGCTGTAAGACGTTATGTTTTAAAAAGGAAGCTTCGGCTTCCTTTTTCTTTTCCATTTTCTGTTGGTGCAGAACGGCTAAGTCGATAGCAATGATGCAGAGCCTCTGACCTTATGTTGCACCGAATTTCGCTACTCGGAAATGCTACCTGTAACAAAGATATACGGCTAGACCGCTAGAAATCCCCGCGACAAGTTGGTTTTTGAAAATTAACGAGGTTACAATACTCGGATTAAAGGAAGTTGCGTAGAGCAAGAGCAATGAGCCATATATTAGATAAAATCGACACTGTTTACCCATTCCCACCGAAACCAGTTCCATTAAGCGAAGAAGAAAAAGCATCTTACATTGAGCGTATTAAAAAGTTACTCAAAGAAAAAGATGCGGTACTTATCGCGCACTACTATACCGACCCTGAGATTCAAGCCCTAGCTGAAGACACTGGCGGGTTTGTTGGTGACTCGTTGGAAATGGCGAAGTTTGGTAATCGTCACCCTGCAAGTACATTGATTATTGGTGGTGTTCGCTTTATGGGCGAGTCGGCCAAAATTCTGACACCAGAAAAGCGCATTCTAATGCCAACGTTGGAAGCGGAATGTTCGCTTGACCTTGGCTGTCCTGCGGATAAGTTCAGCGAGTTTTGTGATGCTCACCCTGATCATACGGTTGTAGTTTACGCAAATACTTCAGCAGCGGTTAAAGCCCGTGCCGACTGGGTCGTTACATCGAGCATTGCGCTTGAAATCGTGGAACACTTAGACGCTGAAGATAAGCCAATTATTTGGGGACCAGACCGTCACCTAGGATCGTACATCGCTAACAAAACTGGCGCAGATATGCTGCTTTGGCAGGGTGAGTGTGTGGTTCATGATGAGTTCTCTGCTGATGCGCTACGAAAAATGAAGAGCGTGTATCCAGATGCGGCTATTTTGGTTCACCCTGAGTCACCAGCAAGCGTCGTAGAACTTGCCGATGCCGTTGGATCAACGAGTCAGCTGATCAAAGCAGCGAAAGAGCTTCCTCACAAACAAATGATCGTTGCGACAGACAAAGGCATTTTCTTTAAAATGCAGCAACTTGTGCCAGAGAAAGAACTTATCGAAGCGCCAACCGCAGGTGCAGGCGCAACATGTCGCAGCTGTGCACACTGTCCTTGGATGGCAATGAACGGTTTGAAAGCAATTGAGAAAGCGCTTAGTGAAGGTGGTGAAGAGCACGAGATTTTTGTTAACGAAGAACTGCGTGTTAAATCCCTTATCCCGCTTAACCGCATGCTAGATTTTGCTGAGCAGCTAAATATGCAAGTGAAAGGTAATGCTTAAAAAGTAGGCGTAACTGAAAATAAATCTCAAAAACCAGCCGAATATGGCTGGTTTTTTTGTGTCTTACTATCAATGAGTTACTATTGATGCAATCAATGAATATCGAGGTCATAAATTTATGGCGGTGTGGTTAGTAGTTAAAAAGTGGCTTAGTTCCCACCTTTTTAAATTGAGCAACCGAAGCCTTCTCATCTTTAGTGGCTTATATGTGAGCCTTTCATGGTGGCTGCTGGTTCTCGCTGGTGAAACAGCATTAACAGACAGTTTCGCTAACTTTATCTATTACCTCATGGTTACGGCGAGTACGGTGGGTTATGGCGACCATTCTCCAGTAACAGATTTGGGTAAATGGGTTGTCGTACTATTTGTAATCCCCGGCGGTTTGAGCTTATTCGCCGCATTATTGGGGCGTGTCGCTGGAGCAGCGATGGACTATTGGCGAGCGGGTATTTTAGGAAAACGGAGAGTAAGAGTGGAAAACCATATTGTATTGTTGGGCTGGAATGGATCGAGAACGATGCACCTTATTCGCATGTTACAACATGAAGAAGAGGGAAAGCGTCCGATTGTTTTATGCAGCCGTTCAGAAATAGAGAACCCGTTACCTGGCGAAATCAGTTTTATCAAAGTGACCAGTTATACCGATTCGCAAGAAATGAAAAACGCCAATATTGCCGAAGCCGCTTGCATTATTGTGGATAATCTCTCGGACGACATTACCTTGTCAGCCGCTCTATACTGCGCATCTGTAAACCCTTCCGCTCATTTGGTCGCTTACTTTAAAGATGAAGCGCTAGGCCGACTTCTAAGTCAGCATTGCCCGAAAGCGGAATGCATACCTGCTGTTGGCGCAGAAATGTTGGCAAAAGCGGCGGTTGACCCGGGCTCAAGTGCGCTTCATCAGGAGCTTTTGGCTTCAACACGAGGTATGACGCAATACTCAGTTATTTATCCCGAGGGTCAGTCTGCCACCACTATTGAGAATCTCTTCGTTTTTCTCAAAAGACGCCATCATGCCACGCTGATTGCTTTTGATATTGGCGATGGTATTCAACTCAACCCAGATTTAGATGCTGAAGTACCCGCGAGTACCAAGCTGTTTTACATTGCAGATGAACGTATTGAAGATTTTGCCTGGAAAGAAATGAACAAGGAACAATAATGCACATGATTGCCGGCCTGTTAGCAGGCTTCCCAAACTTTTTACTCTATTTCTCTGTTTCTATTATTTTTGTATTGGCGTTTAAGTTCATCTACGTCAAGTTGACGCCATACGATGAGTGGCATCTGATCAAAGAAAAACAAAATACAGCAGCAGCGATTGCGCTAAGTGGGGCCTTCCTTGGTTATTGTCTCGCGGTTTCGGGGGCGGCAAAAAACTCGGTCAATATCGTCGATTTTATGGTGTGGGGCGTTGTTGCAATGCTTGCTCAAATTATCGCATTTGCAATTGTACGCTTTATTTTACTTCCGAAAGTGGCAGAGCGTATCGAAAAAGATGAACTGCCAGCCGGTATTGTATTAGCCGCAGTTTCTGTTTCGGTCGGCGTATTGAATGCCGCTTGCATGACTTACTAGGAGGAACGATGAAGCGGAGTTCTAACGTTAAACGTTCTTCCATGGACAAAAGCTTAAAGCTTGGGAAAATTCTTCCCTTTGCTGCCTTTGGTGGTATTTTCTTCTTTGCTACGTACGAGTCAAAAACAGAAGGGTACATTTTTTCTGATGCTGATGAGTGTAAATCTAACTCGCCTGAGTTTAGTGAACAGTGTGACATTGCATACCAAGAAGCTTTAGCTCGTGCCGAACAAAATGCCCCTCGCTACCGCAGCGAGTTCGAATGCGAGAATGATTTCTACGAGGATGATTGTTACTACAGTTCCAGTTCCCGAGCTTATGTACCTAACTTTGGCGGTTTTTTTTACAGTCGCTCATTAAGCGGGTTGAAAGGTTATAACAAGAGCTATTACTCAGAGCCGATGTACCGTTATAAATCCAAATTCTATAATGGAGCAGGGCAATTCTTTGGCTCCTACCGAAATCAGCCGACCAAAGTTGCGACGAATAGCCTTAATAAACGTGGTGGCGGCACCATTGGCAGGGCGATGTCTCGAGGCGGGTTTGGTAAAGCGGTGTCGGTCAGTCGAGGCGGTTAAAAAGCACTATGTTTCGACGAGAAATACAAGAGCGCGAAAACTGGCGTGAATTAGCACGCCAGTTTGGTTTTGGTTTCCATACCATGTATGACCAACCGTATTGGGATGAGAGTGCTTACTATCAATTCACGCTGGAGCAAATTGAGCGCGATATAGAAGCGCCCACTGAAGAGCTGCATCAGATGTGCCTGGCTATTGTGGATGAAGTCGTTCGGAGTGAGCGGTTGCTGACGCAATGTGCGATCCCTGAATCTATGTGGGAGCAGGTCGCTTCTTCATGGAGACGAAGCGAACCTTCGCTTTATTCGCGGCTGGATTTCGCGTACAACGGGACCTCGCCAGCAAAATTACTGGAAAACAATGCGGATACGCCAACCAGCTTGTTTGAAACTGGCTTTTGGCAGTGGGTGTGGCTAGAAGATGTTGTAAATAAAGGTCGAGTTCACCAGAGCGCGGATCAATTCAATATTCTTCAAGACTTTTTGATCGAGCGCTTTGCCGAAATAGCAAAATACCAACCAGGACAAACACTTCACTTTAGCTGCTGCAAGTACACTGAAGAAGATAAAGGGACTGTCCAGTATTTAGAGGATTGCGCGCGAGAGGCAGGGTTAGCAACGGCATTCGTGCATGTCGAAGATATTGGAGTGACGGAAGATGGTCTGTTTGTGGATGCTGACGACAGAGCGATTCGTTGGATGTTTAAGCTTTACCCTTGGGAGTTTATGTTTGAAGAGGAATATGCGAAGTACTTAGCGACTGCGAACGTAAACTGGTTAGAACCGATGTGGAAGTCGATTCTATCCAATAAAGCACTTTTACCGTTATTGTGGGAGCGCTTTCCTAATCACCCGAACCTTTTGCCCGCTTATTTTGCTAACGATTCAAAAGCGAACACTATGAGAGATTATGTCATCAAGCCACTATTTTCTCGAGAGGGCGCGAACATCGAGATCGTCATCGATGGAAAACGTTTTGTTAAAACGTCAGGGCCTTATGAATCTAAATTCAATATCGTCCAGCAATACCATCCACTACCTAAGTTTGGGCACAACCATACGTTAATTGGCAGTTGGTTGGTCAATGATAGAGCTGCCGGTATTTCGATTAGGGAAGACAGTAGCTTAGTGACTCAAGATATGGCGCGGTATATTCCACATGTAATTTTAACATGATCAAAAAAGCTCTCCATTTGGAGAGCTTTTTGTCTATTCAGCCGTTCAATGTTGATGGTCGACAGCGTTGCGTCTATTGTTCTTCAGCTAATGCAACACCGCGCTGGGTAAGACCACATAACATCACTGGCATTGCATTGAAGATCTCTTCAAACTGCTCTAAGCCTTCCATACCTTGTTCGGCCAATGTTTCAATGGTTGTTTCTGGGTCGTAAAGCATAGTAAGAGAAAGTAAAACACCACCGAGTAGGACATTATCTTCGCTATCCTCAGGCATCAACGTTTCCCAGTCATCACGCGCAAGTTGCCAGCCTTGTAATACACCTTCACAGAAATCGCGAGCCTGACTTGTTACAATGTCTTGCTCATCTAGCGCGCACCCTGCAGGCCACTGCCAAGTGCCTTCTAGGAGAGCGGGACGAGTTTGGTTCCACATTTGTACAATCTCGTCAATGTACTGCTCTAGTTGTTCACCGTCAGTAAATGGCGCTGTTTCTTCTCCACCCCATAAGAATGGCAACCACTCTTGAGGCATTAATACGTTTGGCGCTGCAGCCATCGCTGTTACAAAGCCTTGAGTTTTTGCTAGGTTTAGTAGTTTACCGTCAAGTTCTGGGAGAGAAAGGATGTCTTGTAGTTTCAAAATAGAATACCATTTGTTAATGGGCTGGTTGATTGCGCTCATCTTACCAATCAATTAGTGATAAATCGATATTAGGGAATGATTCACACATCTATGGAAATTCACTCATCACTTAGAAAAAAAAGCATTCTCGCCCTAACACTTTACCTGTGCTTCTTTATCGCCACTATCGGTTCTGTCGCCTATTTGGTTGTTGAGCCACCGGTTAGACAAAAGCTAGAGCAAAACCTAGAGTTACGTACCCAACTCCTGGCTCTTGAGATAAAAGAGCCCCTCCTCAGTTCTACAGGTGTATTGAGCAGCTTAGTAGGGCTAGCCCAAGGGACTGAAAATATTCAATCTCTCAACACAATAATTCCACATATACTTCAATTGAGTGACAAGATGCTTGTTAGTGGTGGCGTATGGCCTAAACCCGAACTAAAAGCAGAACAATGGAGATATAAAAGTCTATTCTTCAATAAAAACAGTGATAGTGGTATTGACCAAATTCACTCCTACAATAACCCCGAATCTGGCGGTTATGATAATGAAGCCTGGTATGTCGCTGCCGCCGATGCTCCGGTAGGTTCTGTTAGTTGGTCTACGGTTTACATCGATACCTTTACTCAGGTCCAGATGATTACCGCGTCTTCTCCGTACTACCAAAACGGTCGATTCGCTGGAGTTGTAACGGTAGACCTATCACTTGATGCACTTTTTCAGTTTATTCGAGAGCACACGAACCAGCATTCTTTGGGGGTAGTGGTTCGCGATGCTGACTCAAACGTGATTATTGAACACAACTTTCAACTGACGGACGAAATTTATGTCAGCGAGCTTGATTTCGGAGAGTTCGATTGGCGCATGGAAGTTGTCAACGCAAAAGCTAAAGTCGCCGATCAAGTGTTTGAACAAGTGATGAGCGTTGAGGGGAGGATCATTCCATTTTTGCTCTTGTGTGTCTTGGTCGGTTACTACTTACTGAATCGCTATATTGTTGAACCAATTGTTCGCATTGCCGCTAAGATTGATGACTCGAAAACTGGTGGGATCATAGATATTGACTACGATAGCGATGACGAAATCGGACAGCTTATCGAGAAGTTCAATGAAAAGACGATCTATTTAGAGCAGGAGAGAATAAAAGCTCAGGCTTCGACAAACGCTAAAACGGCATTCTTAGCCACATTGTCCCACGAGATTCGCACACCAATGAACGGTGTACTAGGAACTGCCCAGATACTGTTAAAAACACCACTTACCGATGAGCAGCGTAAGCACCTGAGAACACTTTATGATTCAGGTGATCACATGATGACATTACTCAATGAGATTTTAGATTACTCAAAAATTGAACAAGGGCATGTTGAGTTTGAAAATAAGCCTTTCCCAATTGAGTCGATTATCGGCAGTATCAAGAGTGTTTATCAAACTCTATGTGCAGAAAAAGGTCTTCGCTTTAGAGTCGTCTCGCATTTACCAACGGGTCGTTGGTACAACAATGACAAAGCCCGTTTGCGTCAAGTACTGTTCAATCTACTCAATAACGCTGTTAAGTTCACCGATCGTGGCATCGTAGAGGTAGAGCTAGCCGAGAAATCGAGTAAGGCAGGCACCAAGCTGATACTAAAGGTAAAAGATACAGGAATTGGTATTTCAAAAGAGGCACAAAAACGCATTTTTCGTCCTTTTGAGCAAGCGGAGTCATCAACGACTAGACGGTTTGGTGGTACAGGGCTTGGTTTAGCAATAGTCAAAGAAATCGCGGAACATATGGGTGGGCAAGTGGTTGTAGAGAGTCAGGAGGACGCTGGAACGACTTTTACTGTCGAAATTGCCCTTACACCTTGCAAGCCGGGTAAAGTAGAGTCAATCAATACACATAAATTGAACTGTAAAGGGTTGAAAGCACTCATTGTTGAAGACAACCGAACAAATGCGATCATTATGGAAACTTTCCTCCGAGCCAAGGGCTTTGAGTGCACAAGTGTCGAAAATGGTCAGCTTGCAGTCGATGAGGTTGCGATCAAACCATTTGATTTGATACTGATGGATAATCATATGCCTGTTCTAGATGGCGTTGGGGCCATATCAGCCATTCGAGCAATGAGTTCACCTGCTAAGTCGGTACTGATTTTTGGCTGTACAGCGGATGTGTTCAAAGAAACACAAGAACGTATGATTAATGTAGGAGCAGACCACATAATAGCGAAACCAATAGTGGAGTCTGAATTAAATGATGCACTGTATCTTCATGCGACACAGTTATATCAGTACCAATCGGACTTTGATGGAAATGCAGCAGATAGCTTTAATGCTGAAAAGTGGTTACTCAACTTCTATGTCGCTCTAGATAATGGACATCTTAATGAAGCACTTGAGGCTATTTCAGCGATCATTGCGGAGGCTCCCCTTGAACTCAGTGACGACGTTTCTTCAGTCGCTGAACGGATAAGAAGTAACTTAAAGCGTCAGCAATCCCCAGACCAAGATGATATCGATACATTAACGATTTTGCTGGCCTCACCATAACTGAATCAATATGGCGCAACTGTGAATTGTTCTTACTATTCATACGTCATCCAGCTTCGTGACAAACTCTTCTAACCTGCAATGAACAGGCTTGCAGTTTTACTTTTACGAGTAAAGCAGCAAGACCTTCTACTGTGATTATATCGGTAATACTCTGAATTTTCGCAGCTTGGTAGCATAAGCTATAGGAGTGACTGTTTACAGTCCGAGTTTTGTTCTAACTTTACGTCAAAATAATTATCGTAACCCCTTTTTATGTAAGTGAAATCCGTGTTTTTGTACCATTTTTACGTAATTTTAGGCGTTTTTACTCGTCATTGGTGAAAAAAACTACTTTTACTTTAAAAGTTGGTTATAAATTTACAACTTAATTTTAAATACAGAGCCATAAGCTAGTTTTTGTGTGTTCTAATTGCATCATTAACTGGCTTGGTATCTTTTTAGTGGTTAATAGTTTTATTATTTTTATTAATTGCAGTGTTTGATTTTAAGGGTTTTGTAAATGAAGTCTCGTGGACCATTTTGTATTCGTCACGCCGCAGCGGATACCTTTGCTATGGTTGTTTTTTGCTTTATCACAGGGATGATTGTCGAGATTTTGATTTCAGGGATGACATTTGAGCAATCTCTAGCATCGCGTACGCTATCGATTCCAGTGAATATCGCCATTGCTTGGCCGTATGGGGTTTTTCGTGATTGGGTGCTGCATCAAGGTAGTAAGGTGTCACCGTCTTCCTTTATGAAAAACATCTCTGATCTGGTCGCTTATGTACTATTTCAATCTCCAGTTTATGCGGGTATCTTATTCGCAGTTGGCGCGTCTACAGATCAAATTGTGACCGCGGTGGCAAGTAACGCTGTTATTTCTTGTGGCATGGGTGTGTTGTATGGGTACTTCTTGGACATGTGCCGCCGTTGGTTCCGTGTTCCCGGTTATTCTCAAAGCATCTAAATGCCCCAGTTTTGCTCAATTTAGTTACTTAGTGAGCAATCGATTCGAAAAGGGCGCTTTTTTTTATGTTTAGCCTTGACCATCAGGCACATAATCATTAAATTAGCGCCTCGTTAGCCAATGATGCTAACCAAAATTTGATTCGGTGAGTTGTCCGAGTGGCTGAAGGAGCACGCCTGGAAAGTGTGTATACGGCAACGTATCGAGAGTTCGAATCTCTCACTCACCGCCACATTCTAAAAGGTCTGATTTATCAGGCCTTTTTTCGTATCTACACTAAAGTAATGCGTCATTGAAAGTACACAAGAGTGCTCAAGGTGCAAGCGCCATTCTATCTACAAGCCAACTATTCACATCTCACCTCGATACAACGCCAAAATTGAAGATGCTATACAGAGGCCGCCATAATCTGATTGGTGCGGGTTAGCCTATCCGCTTTAATCTAGAATTTAGCAGCCATATCACATGAGGTATGAATACGGCCACAAGAATGAACGTAGTGCTACTAGATGCTAAGCAAAACAGCCATGAACACGAATACAACAGCAATCATACCAAAGAGATCTGTGTTTGGATTGAGGTCATCAGGGTTAAATTTTTCAATGCTTTGCGTCGTTTTGCATCTTATCTTCATGTTCTTGTCCTTATTTCATGTACGATTTCAACAGCAACATAACATGCAATTGAGTGTTCACAAGTCATAAAAAGCATAAGTATACTTGTACCTCATTGAGCGCAAAAAATACTCAAAGCGTTTTAAAGTGGCGGTCTACCTTTTGTAACATCAAATATTCTTTCTGTTTTTGTGCCTGTATCGCTATAGTTGAGAAACGGTTATCTCGTTCTAGTTAGGAACAAACTACTGGCTGCCGCTACATTCTCTCAGCGTTCCCACTCAGTCGCCTTGGGTAGATACTTTAGTCGTTGAGTACTGCAAAAAAACGCCGCATGAGCAGCGGCGCTTTGTTGAGGAATTCCCTTTCCTACTTGTAGCTAAGTTCTGTCGCTTTGCCTTTGAAGATCCGGTATACCACAAAGGTGTAAAGCAATATCACCGGCATAACAATCATCACACCGTAGCCCACGATTATTAATGTCGCAGGTGAGGAGGCCGCTTGTTGTGCGGTCATCAACCCCGGCACAACTTCTGGGAAGAAACTATACGCAAGCCCGAGAAAGCTCAACGCGAAAATGACGGTGACACCAAAGAAAGGCCAGCGCACACCCAGATCATTCACCATTGGAACCTGACGCAAATAGCGATCAACTAGGAAGATGGTTGCCAATACAATTAACGGAACTGGGGCAAGCAACAAGATTTCTGGGAAGCTGAACCAACGCAAGGCAACTTGTTGATTTACAATTGGGTTTACAACGCTAACCACCAAGATTCCTAAGGCTGCTAACCAACCAGCACGGCGAGACCAACGGGCCGAGCGTATTTGCAAATCACCTTCCGTTTTTAGTACTAACCATGCGCCACCGATGTAAACGTACGCCGCCGCTACACAAAGTGCGCTTAACCAAGCAAAGCCAAATGCTTCGGTTGATTGTTCAAATCCCATGATGTAACGACCCACCATGTAACCCTGAGTTAGTGCGGTGATTAGCGAGCCAATTCTGAAGCACCAATCCCAATGAGGTTTATGATCCGAGTTCGCTTTGGCTCGGAAATCGAACGCCACGCCACGCATTATCAGTGCGATAAGCATGATGGCGGTCGGCATATAGAGCTCCGTTAAAATCAAACTGTGAGCGGTAGGAAAGGCAATCAACAAAATACCAACGGCTAACACCAGCCACGTTTCGTTCGCGTCCCAGAAAGGGCCGATAGAGGCTATCATTCGGTCACGTTGCGCTTCATTATCACTTGGTAAAAGGATACCGACGCCAAGGTCGTAGCCGTCGAGCACAGCATACATAAAGACCGAGAAGCCAAGCAGCAGAAGATAAATTTCTGGTAGATAGTCGAGCATGATTAGGCCTCTTGTTGTGTCAGTGGGACTTCATGGGCTGCAATGTCTTTGCGCGCCAAATAGAATAGGGTATGGATGTACGCAACCAGCAATGCAGCATAAATGGCTAAGTACATAATGAGCGAAGTCATCACGCTACTGCTCGCAACCGTGGTGACGGCTTCGGATGTTCGCAATACACCGCTGACCAACCAAGGTTGTCGACCAATCTCAGTAACATACCAACCCGCCAGTGTGGCTATCCAGCCAGAGAACGTCATGGCTAATACCGTGTACAGGTAAGGTTTAGGTAGCGCTTTTTTACGTGCTAGCTTCACCGCGCCATACCAGCTAACAAGCAACATAAGGACACCAACACCAACCATCACGCGGAAGCCAAAGAACAAGGGCTTCACTGGCGGGTGGTCAGGTGCAAACTCGTTAAGTCCTTGGATTTCCCCATCTAAGTCATGCGTAAGAATCAAACTCGCCAGCTTTGGGATGCCCACTTCAAAATCATTGCTGCTAGTTTCTTCATTTGGCATCGCAAATAGTAGAAGAGGTGCGCCTTGCTCGGTCTCCCACACGCCTTCCATCGCTGCGATTTTTGCAGGTTGATGTTCAAGCGTGTTTAACCCGTGAAGGTCACCGACAAAGATTTGTACCGGGATGAACCCAGCCGCCGCGAATAGCGCGACTTTTAGGCCAAGTTTGGCTGAGCGGTGATCTGGCTTTTTCATTATTTGATAAGCTGAGATACCCGCAATCAAGAAGCTGGCAGTCAGCGCCGATGCTAATAGCGTGTGCAGAAGACGGTAAGGTAAAGAAGGATTGAAAATAACTTCCTTCCAACTGGTTACATGAACAATGCCGTCAATCACTTCATAGCCACTTGGTGTGTGCATCCAGCTGTTAAGCACTAGAATCCAAAACGCGGACATACTTGTCCCAACAGCAACCAGAACGGTGGCGAGAGTATGAACCCATTCCGGTACTCGTCCTCGTCCAAAAAGCATTACACCCAGGAAGGTGGCTTCCATAAAGAAGGCGGTCATCACTTCGTATCCGAGCAATGGCCCTGCTACGTTTCCGACTCTTTCCATAAAGCCTGGCCAGTTGGTACCAAACTGGAAACTCATCGTAATGCCGGATACCACACCTAAGGCGAAAGTAAGAGCGAATATCTTGACCCAGAAGTAATAAACATCGAGCCATACGGGAGCTTGTGTGCGGTTATATCGCCACTTGAAAAACACCAACATCCATGCCAACGCGATGGTGATGGTCGGGAAGAGAATGTGAAAGCTGATATTGGCCGCGAACTGGATCCGCGACAGCATGAGGGTATCTAACATCTTGGTTCCTCAAAAACGTGCCATACTAAAAATCGCGTCTATCTGTAATTTAGTTACGAAAAGTCGGGCAGTTTGGATTCATGTATCGAGAAATACAGGTGATTCTGTTTTCTTCTAACCATGATTTATATCAACTAAGGGAAAGAAAGGAGTGTAGGAAATTGTCTCAAAATGCCACTAATAGTCGCGAGAAGTGAGTAAAAGAAAGCAAATGTAACTGAAGGAGCATGGATTAAGATTAGTTCGAATTATCCTTATGATGGTTTCGATAATCCTGAAATAAAATTACAAAAACAATATTTTTAGTAAGGAAAATTGCCTTGCCTTCACTTTGAACCTCCATACTATTTATACACTAGTCATGTCGAGAACATCTCAAACACAGCAAACTTACTGGCAGTTAAGGTGGGAAACTTTAGCTAATTGATAAACTTAAAATTGCACTGCTAATGACATATGCATCATAAGTTCGTTAGCACTCGACCAGAAGTGCGATAGGCTACATTTTTATACTAGCGAACGACTTGGCGCTAGGTAATTCGGCTTTCACTAGATCAACAAGTCGACTGTGGACCATTTTCGATTCCTGATGAGTTTCAATCCAAACTGACACTTACTTTTCAGCAAGTGTGCTAGTGTCTTTCTTGTTATTTATTAAATAATTAATAAATGCCGATCTGGTAAAGAGAGTTGTGGACAGCTATCTCGAGCAGTAGACTGGCGCTAGCCAGAGAGTCTGACTTTGAGGGAGCATTCTACATGAATCTTGGATTCTGCCACCGCAAAGCTGATATTGAATTTGATGGAGATGGATAATGAACGACAGTTGGGCTAATTTCTTTCCTTACTTTGCTGGAGCTTTTAAGCTTATTGTATTAGGGATAGGAGCCTACTTAGCCATTAAATGGCATTTTGACGAAGAGCGAAGGGTAAGAGAAGCGGAAGGTGTGGTGTTTGATAACCCAAGTCTCATGAAAAAGTTTGCGAAGACGCTAACTCTGCCATTCCTTTTGTGTCTTCTAGTTCTTCTTGTTATATATGCTACCAACTGGTTCCTGTACTGACAGCGTTATTGTTTGTTGTAGTAAAGTTGAATGCTGCCACCTCTGAGAGTCGAGCCGTAGTTGAAGTTAACGCCTATGCCGAAATTGTCCAACCAATCAAAGGGCTTTGGTGCATAAAATAGCCATCCTATAGAAGCTTCGTAGTAATGCGGACTTCCCAGTTCATCGCTTAAATCATGCGAAAGGTCGACTCTTTTAATCCCAGTAAATAAAGCTTGCTCACCGTGATAAATATTGTAGTAACCGGTGATTTCATTAGATAGGTACCAACCTTTAGGGTTGCCTATATTGCCGTTATTTGCGCTTCCCCAGCTGTGCCCAATGAATGAATTCAATGTCGAACTGGCATGCCATTTCCCCCAACTTGTGGGAGACGTGTATTTGGCTTTAATGGATGGTTGAACTATTGCCGCCCATGCTGAAACGTTAACGGCACGGCCGTCTAGGATTCTTCCAATGATGGAGGAAAGTTTATTATCGGTAGAGAATGAGTTTTCATAACGCATAAGGTGAGTCGTCGTTCTGGTGCTAAGGGTGACGTTTTCACTTGCTTTGTATAGATACCCATAACCAATCGATGCACCGTATGTCCTTTCCTTGAGAAGATCCTTACTTGTGCCGAATAGTTTGAGATCATTCTCTGTTTGTATCGTAAATGCCTTAAACGACAGCTCATGTAAATCCTCGCTGCCCTCTATGTCAAAGTTAGTCGTGTAAGGGAGAACATATACGGATTTGCTTCGACGTTCATTGATTGACTCGTCAGTCCCGAACTCTGGGTTGGCGGTATCAAATAATGCATTCGGATCAAAGTCGCCAATACCAAACGCAATTGCGTCAGTATCGGACAGCAACACCGCGATAGAAAAACGTTGTTGAAGAAGGTTGCTAATTTCCTTATCTAGTGGATCCGCATGAGCAGTATGAGGTAGAGAGAGTAGGAGAGCGAGCGAAACGACTCGCCACTCCACTGAGGCGAAGTTGGGTTGGAACATTTTGGCTCTTTCAAATGGTTCATGCATGGAGTTTTTGGACGTACCGGTACGCTAACATTAGTTTAATCGTTGAATGGTCGGTGTAACTTTGAGAAATCTATGTTTTCTCATATTGATATGAAAAAGTTCCTTAAACGAGTTTAGCTTCAATGTGTATGCTGCACCAGATTTGTTTAGCAACATCATTCTTTTCTGAAGATGTAGCAAGACTTTGTGACTAGGTTGCATTATTTTCTTTAATGCGTCTCTTGAGAGGAAAATAGCAAACTTTTTTATTGCCTTGGCGCTCAAGAAAATCTGAATCGTTCACTGTGCTACTGGTTAACTTCGAAAACTTGTAAGCATCCTGTCTGCCAACATCACGACTAACATCATCAAGGAGTACCCTTAAATACGTCAGATAAACAATGGTTTTTTTGAGCTTTAGAAGAAATGTTCGGACCTTTGCATATTCCGCGGTGGTGCTCAATCCAAGAACTGTGTTTTGTATGTGTTCTCAGTAAATCATTGAGTCGATCTATTCTTCAAAATGTGGTCCCTTTTAATTCACTTTCTGTTACATATTTTTCGTTTTGAAAGAGCATTTTAATTTGCATCTTTTGAAAAGATCTCTTTGTTAAATTTTGTATAAAATCAACTAATTGTTGAAATTAGAACCCTTGTCAAAAAGTCATTAGATTTCATGTTGAATAGCCTCTTTTACCTAATAGTATACTCTATTTGTTTGATATAATTTCCGGCAGTTTGTATACCATAAATAAAGAGAGTCTATTCATGTTCCAGAACTTAACGATCAAGCAGAAGATAGTGATTCCGCTGTCATTGATTATTGGATTGTTTATTGTGAGCTCTGTATTAAACGTTATGACAAGTTGGAAGCAATCTGAATTGAGTGAGACACTCAACGAACAGATCGTGCCGAACTTATTAACGATTGAGGATGCTTATCGCGATCTTTACCAAGCAACATCTGCAATCCAAGGTGTTGCACTTTCTGATACTCAAACCGATATTGATCACCACATCGGTGAATACAAAGACAACGCATACAAAGCGCTGCCGCGTATGGAACAAATGATTGAGCTATCGCAAGCCGGTGTGACGCCTTCTACACATGGTAATGAAGTTCGAACGCTTGTCTCTTTGGGTGAAAAATGGTTAGCAAGTTATGAGGCGATGCTACGTTTACCTCAATCTCAATGGCGTGGTTACTACAATGAGCACAAACATACCTTTGAAGACCAATTTATCGAGGTTAGAGCGCAGCTTAACGTTGTAAAAGATGCAATAGAAGAAAAGCAAAGCCAATTGAAGGACGAAATATCAGCGGCTGCAACAAGAGCAGAACTCATTCTTGAAGCGGGCATTGTGATTGTTATTCTGGCCGCTATTGCGATGGCGTTTTTGTTGTTGCAAACGGTTGTGAAGCCTATCAATGATATTAAAAATGCGATGACAGAAATTGCGTCCGGTGAAGGTGATCTAAGTCAGCGAATCGATGTAAAAACACAAGACGAAATTGGCAATTTAGCAGACGCATTTAACCAGTTTGTGTCCAAAATTCAAGTGACAGTCGCTCAGGTAATTGAAAGCTCAAATACCCTACGTAACGAAATGGCAAATCTTAGCTCGTTGACCAAGACCATCGCGAACTCGACCGTTTCTCAGCAAAAAGATAGTGAGGCGGTAGCGGCGGCAGTGCACGAAATGCAAGTCACCAGCAGAAATGTAAGCGATAGCGCTAACGAAGCCGCGGTTGCGAGCCAAACAGCGAATGATGAACTTACCAATACCAATGTTATTTTGGATCAAACGGTTAGCTCAATTCGCAGCCTCGCAAGTGAAATCGAAAGCGCAAGCCACGTCATTAACACATTGGATCATGATGTGAGTAACATTGCGTCCGTACTGGATGTAATTCGTGGTATTGCCGAGCAAACAAACTTATTAGCGCTTAACGCAGCCATTGAAGCGGCTCGCGCTGGAGAGCAAGGGCGAGGCTTTGCTGTGGTAGCGGACGAGGTTCGTTCTTTAGCCAGTCGTACGCAACAGAGTACGGGAGAAATCCAAACCATGATTGAAAAGCTACAATCTGGTGCAGGACAAGCTGTAGAAGTGATGCGCGGTAGCCAAAATAGCAGTGATGAAACGATCAAGTCCGCTGGCCGAGCGAGTGAATCCCTTTCTGAAATCTTGAACGCGATTTCACGTATGAACGAGATGAATACACACATTGCAACGGCTGCGAGCCAGCAAAGTACAGTAAGTGACGAAGTAAATAGCAACGTACAAGGCATTGCAGACAGTAGCACTTCAATTGTGGAAATCGTAAACCAAGCGCAAGCTTCTTTAGCCATGTTGTCAGAGCAAACTCAACGTTTAGATCATCAGGTCAGTCAGTTCAAAGTATAAGCTGAGAACAGCAATCTCACTGACGAAATAACCCGCTTCTTAGCGGGTTATTTTTTAGATAAGTGGCGAACCTGACTTGTGAAATTTCGACTATATTTACATTCCTTTCTCACTTTAGTTCGTATACCAGAGTGGGCAAATAACCCTAGACAGCGGTAACAAACTCTGTACAGCGTGATGATGCTTTTATCATCACTTTTGCTGCTTTTTAACCATTGCAATTGCACACAGGAAAATGTGATTTCCAACCCAAAATCTTCAAATTTGAGAACTTCATAACACCTTTACCATAAACGTTTTTCGTAAGCGTATAGAACTGTAAATTTTGTTGTATGTACAACACTGGGTATTTATCATCCTAATTAATTTGTTCTGGATATACATCCATTAGTCATTATTAAGTCATTCTAGAAGCTTTTAATAAGGAATCTTGAAGGCTTGTCGGTAGATAAGAGAGAAAAATTCATGAGACGTAAAACCACGCTATCTCTGCTGATTGCGTCGAGCCTTTTTGTGGTTGGATGTCAACCTAGCGAAGAAGGATCGAGCCAAGGTGGTGGTCCTGCGCCCACAACCGAAGTAGAAGTGTTAACAGTCCAGCCAACGCGCCAAGCATTGACAGTAGAGTTGCCGGGTCGTAGCCGAGCATTCAAAGAAGCGGAAGTTCGTCCGCAAGTCACTGGCATTATTTCGGAGCGAAATTTTGTTGAAGGTGGCCTTGTTGAACAAGGACAGTCGCTATATCAAATTGATGATTCATCATTTCAGGCGGATTTGCTGAGCGCTGAAGCGGAATTAATCCGTGCGCAAGCTGCGGCAGAGTCGACCTATGCCACGGTGAAGCGTTACAGAACCTTGATCACCAAAAAATCCATCAGCCAACAAGACTTGGATGAAGCAGAAGCGGCATACAAAGAAGCGAAAGCGCAGGTCCTAGTCGCAAAAGCCAAGATCAACACAGCAAAAATCAACTTAGATTATACGCAAGTCAAAGCTCCGATTAGCGGAGTGATCGGTAAATCGAGTGTGACAGCGGGTGCGTTGGTTACGGCTAACCAAGCTGCCAAATTAGCGACCATTCAGCAGCTTGACCCTATCAATGTTGATATTGTGCAATCATCCGCGCAACTGCTGCGTTTGAAAGCATCACTCTCCCAAGGCCATATGCAAGAAGATGACTCTGCGCAAGTTACATTGATGCTTGAAGATGGCAGCACTTACGAACACAAAGGCACAATGAAATTTACTGAGGTCAATGTGAACGAAAGTACGGGCAGCGTGACGCTTCGTGCCGAATTCCCAAACCCTGACGGTTTGTTGCTACCTGGAATGTTTGTTCGTGCGACGGTCATTACTGGTGTCGACCCTGATGCGATTCTAATACCACAAAATACGGTATCTCGTGATGCGACAGGTAAAGCGACAGTGATGACGGTTAATGGCGAGAACAAAGTGGAAGCGAAACCAGTGAAGACTGCTGAAGCGATCAATAGCCAATGGCGCATTATTGATGGTTTGAACGCGGGTGATAAAGTCATTACCGCCGGTTTACAAAAGGTAGGGCCAGGCAGTTCGGTAACTATCCAAAACGGTGAACAGGAGTAATCATGGCACGATTTTTTATCGATCGTCCGGTATTTGCTTGGGTTCTCGCGATTCTAACGATGTTGGCGGGGGTAATGTCATTATTCAATTTACCCGTCTCGCAATACCCAACGATTTCACCGACGACGATCACCATCAGTGCTCGCTATCCAGGTGCATCAGCAAAAACCGTTGAAGACTCGGTAACGCAGGTTATCGAGCAAAACATGACAGGATTAGATTACCTTCGCTACCTATCATCGAGCAGTGATGCATTTGGTAATGCGACAATTACCCTGACGTTTGATAGCGAAGCTGACCCTGATATCGCGCAAGTACAGGTGCAGAACAAACTGCAATTGGCATTGACTTCATTGCCGATGGAGGTACAAAACCAAGGTATTGTCGTCAATAAATCCAATACGGCATTTCTCATGGTTGTCGCAGTTTATTCTGAAGATCCTGACTTTACAGAAAACGATATCGGCGACTTTGTTGTAACGAATATTCAAGACCCGATAAGTCGTGTAACTGGCGTAGGACAAGTGCAGGCGTTTGGTGCGCAGTATGCAATGCGAGTTTGGCTGGACCCTTTTAAGCTTACGCAGTTCAACTTGACCGCGATCGACGTAGCAAATGCAATCAGTGAACAGAACGCGCAAGTTTCTTCAGGTCAACTTGGTGCGGCACCTGCGCAGGAAGGCCAGTTGTTGAATGCAACGATTTCGTCTGCAAGTCGTTTGAGTAGTGTAGAAGAGTTCCAAGACATCATTCTTAAGTCCGACGCCAGTGGTTCGAATGTTTATTTGAAAGATGTAGCTCGCGTTGAGCGTGGTGCAGAAAGTTATGATATTCGAGGCCAATATAATGGCTTCCCAGCATCGGGGTTAGGTATTTCATTAGGTACTGGCGCAAACGCGCTTGAGACAGCCAATGCGGTAAAAGAGCGCTTAGAACAACTGAGTGCAACGTTCCCAGAAGGGTTGCAGATTGCTTACCCATTTGAAACAACGCCATTCGTCAAAGCCTCGATTCAAGAAGTGGTTAAAACGCTATTAGAAGCTATTCTTCTTGTGTTCTTAATCATGTACCTGTTCTTGCAGAACTTCCGTGCGACGATCATTCCAACGATCGCAGTGCCTGTCGTATTGCTCGGAACCTTCGCTATTTTGTACGCGACTGGATTTAGCGTAAACACGTTAACCATGTTCGCGATGGTTCTGGCTATCGGTTTGCTGGTGGATGATGCCATCGTTGTGGTGGAAAACGTCGAGCGTGTGATGCATGAAGATGGGTTGGAGCCCAAAGAAGCGACCAAAAAATCGATGGGACAGATTACTGGTGCCCTGATTGGTGTCGGTTTGACGCTTTCTGCGGTATTCGTCCCTATGGCGTTTATGTCTGGCTCTACAGGGGTTATTTACCGTCAGTTTTCAATAACTATTGTGGCGGCTATGACGCTTTCCGTTTTGGTTGCGATAATTCTGACTCCAGCATTGTGTGCTACGTTGCTGAAAAAAGGCGATGCTGAGCTTCTAGAGAAGAAAGGCTTCTTTGGCTGGTTTAACCGCAAGTTTGATGCGATGACAGCAGGCTATGAAACCGGCGTTGCCAAACTTCTAAAACGCACAGGTCGCATGTTGGTTGTATTTTTGGCAATGAGTGCAGGTGCTGGCTGGTTATTTATGAACCTTCCAACGTCATTTTTGCCAGATGAAGACCAAGGCACAGTATTCTCAATGGCTATTTTGCCGCCTAACTCAACACAAGAACAGACGGAAAAAACACTTGAGAAAATGCGTGACTTTTACCTAGTAGACGAAAAAGACAATGTAAAATCCGTCTTCTCCGTTGCTGGATTTAGTTTCGCAGGTCAAGGCCAAAACATGGGGATGGCATTTATCGGTTTGAAAGATTGGTCTGAGCGTGAAGCGCCTGGCGCCGATGCAGCTTCCATTACAGGTCGAGCGATGGGGTACTTCTCTACCATTAAAGAAGCTTTGGTGTTTGCGTTCGCCCCTCCAGCGATTCAAGAGCTAGGTAACTCGACAGGTTTCGATTTCTATCTCCAAGACTCGTTGAATAAAGGGCACGATGCATTAGTTGCGGCTCAAGGGCAACTTCTGGGCATGGCAGCACAAAACCCGAAACTTGTCGGTGTTCGTCCAAACGGTCAGGCAGATGCGCCAATGTACAAAGTGAACATTGACCACGTCAAACTTCGTGCTTTGGATGTCAGTATCAATGACGTAAACCAAATCCTGTCAGCTGCATGGGGCGGGGCTTACATTAACGATTATATTGACCGCGGTCGTGTGAAGAAAGTGATGGTGCAAAGTGATGCGGAATACCGCATGCAGCCAAAAGACTTCGATTCATGGTACGTACGCAACGCTAAAGGAGAGATGGTGCCTTTCTCTGCTTTTGCGAGTGGCGAGTGGACCTATGGTTCTCCTCTTTTGCAGCGCTTTGATGGTTTGCCAGCAATGAATATTCAAGGCGGTGCAGCTCCTGGTGTAAGTACTGGTGAAGCCATGGAAGAAATTGAAGCAATGGTAGAAAAGCTACCGGAAGGCTTCACGGTGAACTGGAATGGTATTTCGTATGAAGAGCGCCTTTCCGGAAACCAAGCGCCGATGCTATATGCGCTATCTATCCTCGTCGTATTCTTAGTTCTTGCCGCTTTGTATGAAAGTTGGTCAGTACCTTTCGCCGTGGTGTTAGTTGTTCCTCTTGGTGTGCTTGGTGCTGTGCTTGCGGTAATGACGCGCAGTATGGATAACGATGTGTTCTTCCAGGTGAGCTTATTAACTACGGTCGGCTTGGCAACCAAAAACGCCATTCTGATTGTTGAGTTTGCAAAGGACTACTATGAGAAAGGCGCTGGGCTTATCGAAGCAACCTTACATGCTGTTCGCGTTCGTCTGCGCCCAATTATCATGACATCGCTTGCTTTTGGTTTGGGTGTGGTACCACTTGCTATCAGTTCAGGTGTGGGATCGGCAGGTCAAAACGCAGTAGGTACCGGCGTACTTGGTGGCATGATCAGTGCCACGATATTGGGTATATTCTTCGTCCCAATCTTCTTTGTAGTGGTTGAGCGATTGTTTGATCGACGTGCGAGAAAAGAGTCGGAGGCAGAGTTGTCTGAGACCAGCACTAAACCCACTCAGCAAAGCGAGTAGGACTTGGTTGTTTTAACTGAGTTATACTAGTGATAATAAACACGATTAAAGGGCGCTTCGGCGCTCTTTATTTTATGTTTTCACTTGGTGGTTACCGTCTATGACGCGAGCCTGAAAGACGGCGTGTTGTGTGCAGTATCAGCACAGCCTTTTCGGCCGAATGAAAGCCTAAAGAAGAAAAACGACGATGAAAGATCAGAAAATTTCCCCAATTTCCGTTTTGGATCAAAGCCCTATGTTTGTCTGCGGTGTGATGCAGCGCATGTACCGCAATCGTGCCCAAGCCGAGCTGTCTCGGCAAAATTTGATGACACTAGAAATGGCAAGTGCACTGGCCGCTTTAGAAGAATTTCAACCTATGAGCCAGCAAGCGTTGGCTGATGCGGTTCGAACTGAGCGAAGTGTAGCAAAGCGGATGGTGGACAATCTGGAAAAGAGAGGGTTTGTTCAAGTTTCTAAAAGTAAATCGAATCAGCGCCTTAAAATGCTAAGCATGACAAAAGAGGGAGCAAATGCTTTAAAGCAAGTTCATCAAATCATGACGAATTTACAGAAAGAGTTTTTTTCTTGTTTGTCGGAATCTGAAGCGAGTGAATTTTTTCGTCTGGTAAGAAAGCTCACTTTTGCGAATCACGACCAGTAACTGACATCAATGCCGTTTAGCGTCTTTATTTTATCGCGGACCAATTACATTAAGCTGTAGAACTTAAGAAATAGGATGCCCAACGTACAGGTCACGGTAGAAAGCACCGTAGTGAGTGCGATGATATTTGCAGCTAACGTGGCATTGCCTCCCATGGAACGCGCCATGACATAGCTGGCAGCAGCGACTGGAGAGGCGTTCATAAAGAAAAGAATACCTAGCTCAATTCCTCGAAACCCTACTAAGTAAGCTCCCATGGTGATGATGACTGGCGCTACGATGAGCTTGTAACTGCTCGCAAACCAAGATGGACCTTTCTCTTTTCTCATCAAGCTAAAGTCAAGTGAGCCACCCGTACACAACAGCGCCAAAGGCAATGTCATTTTGGACAAGTAGTCTCCTGCGTCAATAACCACATTCGGTACTGGAATAGCGAGTAAATAAAAAGCCATTCCTAGAACAATGGAGATTATGAGCGGATTCCTAGTCAGTGTTCGGCCCATCATCTTTGCTGCTTGCGAGGCAGACGTTGCCCCCTTGGGCGATAAGCAAATTACCGCTTGGACGTTATAAATAAATGTGGTGACCGCGACATAGAGCGCTGCTAGCGCCACACCTTGAGAACCATACGCATTGGCAACGTAAGCGATACCAATAATACCTGTATTTGCTCGGAACCCACCTTGGATGAGAACGCCTTGGTCAGGCGATGCTTTGAACAGAAGTTTGACGGAAAGGTAGGTGAAAATGAAAAACGAAATACTAGCGATGACGCCGAAATTGACAAATCCACTTGCCGCGGAAAAGTCGTGTTCTGAAGCCACAATGCTGACAAATAACATTGCAGGCAAGGTAACTTGAAACACCAGTTTAGAGCCTACTTCGATAAAATTATCGTTGATTAGACCAAAGCGCTTAAAAAGAACGCCAAGTACCAACATCAAACAGATAGGTCCGGTTATCGACAAAGAGAATTGCAACTGATGTAAAACAGCTTCCATGTAAGTATCCGCAGCAAAAGAAAAAAGTGTTCCTGTTGCCTATTAAGCCACAAACCCGGAGGGTAGGACAGTAACGTGATGAAATTTTCTTCTGTTGTAGGTTCCGGAGTCATTTACACTCCAAGTTATGGACGAGGTCCCAATTTAACAAAGCGGTACTGGTCCTACGTGCGATATGTTGGTTAACTCGTTGTCGTGATGCATCCACATGCGTATTAGATGTGAGGGCTGGTCATCGTAGTTATGGATAGGAGTTCATCAATGAAAAGGAAACACAACAAAACTGTACTGTGTGCGTTTGTCTCTGGTTCGGTATTTGGTGCGGTTTTGGTCATTGCGATGTCTTTACCAATGTAATCCTCTTAATTGGCTGTTGGAACACTCACACTAATTCAGTACAAAACAGATTGAGTTCTGCGGTGTGTGCTGTTAGTTTAAAAAACATGAAAATACACGTTCGCCCTTCATTAACAACCTTCTCTTGGTGGCGCTCTAAATAGAGCGGCGCGGAATACTTACATTCTTAAGCTGCTGGATGGTAGCTAAGAGTGTTTGATCTTTTTATCTCCAGTAGCGATCTATTAAATACTTGGAGACAAATATGAATACCCATAAAAATACATCTCAGCGTGAAATTATACTTACCGGAGATCGAGCAACAGGTCCATTACACCTCGGGCACTATATTGGTTCATTGCAACAACGAGTCAAATTGCAAACGGAGCACGAGCAAACGATCTTGGTCGCGGACATGCAAGGGTTGACGGATAACGCGCATAATCCATCAAAGGTATCCTCTAATATTCTCAATGTCGTTGCAGATTATTTGGCTGTTGGTATCAACCCCACTCAAACTACGATCTCGTTGCAGTCTCAAATTCCAGCGTTAGCCGAGTTGACAATGTATTACAGTAATCTTGTTTCTATCGCACGATTAGAGCGAAACCCCACGGTTAAAAATGAGATTCAAAGTAAAGGCTTTGAACGCTCTATTCCTGCTGGCTTTTTAACATATCCAATTTCTCAAGCTGCCGATATTACGGGGTTTCATGCGACGCTAGTACCAGTGGGTGATGACCAACTGCCGATGTTAGAGCAAACTAATGAAATCGTGAGAAAAATAAACCATCTGGGTGGAAAAGAGGTTCTTAGGGAATGCCGTCCATTACTTAGTGATGCACCTCGTTTGCCGAGTACTGATGGCAAAAATAAGATGTCTAAAAGCATGGGGAATGCAATCAACCTAGGGGCGTCTGAAAAGGAGATTTCTGCGGCGGTGAAATCTATGTATACCGATCCCAATCATCTGAAAATTGAGGACCCTGGCCAAGTCGAAGGGAATATTGTATTCATCTACCTCGATGCTTTTCATCCTGATAAAAATTATGTCGAACAGCTAAAAGACCATTATCGACGAGGTGGGTTAGGTGATGGTTTGACCAAGAAAGTGTTAGAAGAATGCTTACAAGAGATGCTTCGCCCTATTCGAGAAAAGCGCGCTATGTATTTGAATGATAAAGCGCAGCTGATTGATATTTTAAAACAAGGTAGTGAGCGTTCTCGCGAGAAAACCGAAAAAGTGCTATTTGATGTGAAAGATGTATTTGGTTTAAATTTGTTCTGAATTAAAAGTAGAGAGTTGAACATAAGGCACGACGGCTGGTTAGCAACGTGCCTTTTTAAGTTCCCAGTCAGTCAAAGCGCATTGTTAAGAAGAAAAAAAATTCACGACGAAAATCCGCGACTTCTTGTTGGTAATAGCTTTGCCATTCCGGTTCTGACAAATTTGAATGGCTAGAAGCTCTTTGCGTTCTTAGCTTGGACTCAAGTTGTTGTAATGCTTGTTGGTAATCTTTGACTTGTTTTTTTTGCTCTGTAATTTGCTGCTGACGAGCATGAATGTTTTTACTTTCTTCTTTCGTTAAGTAAGTTCGTTCTAGCTCTGCGATGAGCGCCAAGCGATCTGGTAGGCTCATACTATTAGGAATCAGGGTGACCGCACGCTCATATTTTTCCTGGTCGCTTGTTAGCCCGATAGCACCTGCATGTTCTTGCCAGTCAATGGTGAGTTGCTCGAAAGCTCGCAAAAAGTTATCTGGGCTTTGAGTGTCCAGCTTTTGGGCTTCTAAGTTGAAATCGTACAGCGCGAACTCATCCGCGAAAACAACATCAGCCAATTCTCCCCAGATGCTTCTTGCTTCGTTCTTCAGCTGTGCAATACGCGACGCCAGTGATTGTTGCTTATCAAATAACAAATTTCCTACACTCTCTTGCCATTGGCTGCTGAGCTGAGGGTAGTTCGCCAAAAGCTGGAATCGAGCTGAAGATAAATGCGCCTCAAACAAGGCGATCTGCTCTTCACAACTACGGTTCAACATACACTCATGCCAAAACGTCTCAAGTTCAGCGACAAGTTTCCTGCCTTTGAGTTGAGTTAATCGCTCAGTCGTTATTTGAACTGTGGAAGGGAGGTTAGCTGTTTGTGGTGAAGTATCCGTATCGGGCACGATGCTGCTTGTTTGTGGTGATGTACTGGAGACACTCTGATTTTTTGTCTTAGGGGAAGGAGAGGAAGCGAGCTCTTTTTTTTGAACATCGTGATTGAAAGTTAAAAATATCATGCCCGCCATAATGGCGGACATGATTATCAAAGCGATTTTCTTCATGGCTTGATTGTTGCGCTTACTGGGAAATGGTCAGAAAGGTTATAGTGTTTCCATAAACTCTCTGCGGTTGTGCGCGGCACGTCTACACGGTTGTCATTGAATGATTTCACCCCGTATTCACTACTCACCATAACATAGTCAAGGTATTCCACGTTTTCGCCACCTGATAACGCTTCACCTGCGAAGTTATTGATACGGGGATCAAAGGTTGACTCCGTGTAACCAGAGTAGTGAGGCTCTATGGCACTTAAGTTAGCGATCATTTGTTGGTAGTCACCAGGGAACTTTCTTTTGTTGACGTTAAAGTCGCCGCTGTATACCACAGTTTCGCTTGAAGGAATGTCAAGAGATTGGGCGAGTGCGCGGATTTGTTTGAACTGGCGCTGACGATACTCACGGGCGGTGTCTGTATCGAAAGATGCGGTATGGGTAGCAAACACATGGTAAGCCTGACCACCTTTAATTATTTCCGCATAATTTACGCCTTTATCGGCAAAGCAGTCTGTACCAGAGCAATCGGGAAAGACATATTGCGCTTCATTCACGATAGGGTAGCGACTAACTATGATTACGCCACCATCATGAATATTAACGCCTTCTTTATCTAACATCTTTGTTTGGTAAGGATATTCCTTGGCTAACTCACGTAAGAATGCTTCACGGCCGCTGGCAAACACCTCTTGCAGCGCCAAAACATCGTAACCTTTTACATGTTGAGGAATCAGTTCGTAACGATCTCCAATGTGCGATGCAATAGCCGTCAACGCCCAGATGTTATAAGTCATCAACTTAAGGTTTTGTTCTTCGTTGTCGACAGACTCCGCTACCTTGCTTGGCGTGATGGTGTAGTAAAGATCATCATATCGAGCGGTACTGTCTGACTTAAATGCCAGTTCGGTTTCTCTCGTACCAAAAGCGTTAGTGTTGGCACGATGAATGTTACGATCATCTTTGAGAGATAACTCGACATCGGCTGCGGATAAGCCGTATTCAATGGTCGAATTGTACCAATGGCCTTCCATTATTTGATTGAGTGTTATGCTTTCACCTTCGGGGCTAGAAACCACCGTTTCAAAACGGTAAGTTTGATTTGATTTCACGCCCTCCCAGCGGTTGAAGCTTAATACAGATTTAGTTTCCCACGGACCAAGTACCTGCACATGTTGTTGCCACTCGTCTCCGTATTGAAGCAAATCACTACCTTCATGTTTTACTTGAATAGTTAACGGTTGATCAGAGTTATTCGTTAGGTAAACGTCGGTATCTGCAATGCTGGGTAACGCTATCAAGCTACTTAATAAAAGGCTCCACTGCGAAAATTTCATCTTATTTTTCCATCATTTGAACTAGAGTAATCATTCTTGTTTATAAATGTTACTTGCACGTTAAATATGGATGACATCTAAGCCAGTGTTGAAAATTGTTATCAGAATGTGATCTTTATTCAATGGTGAGGGTGGAGGTATTGAGTGTGTTGCCGTTGAAGCGGTGGAAAATAATACCAACAGTCAACGAATTGCATTCACTGCAATCAAGCTGTCATCTTTGCTCTATAAGTTGTGCGGCGTCATTCATCTAGCCATATGGCTAGAACTCAAATTGATAGATGGAGCACCATGGCTAGAGCAGTAAATCCAACCGATGAAACCATCATTAAATTGTTACAAGAGCAAGGTCTGATTAGAAGTGAAGCAGAAGCGCGTTTAAAGAAAGAGGTGTACCGCTTGCAGCCTAATGAGATAGCAAAAGTAAAAAATTATGCCCAGCATTTTGGGATAAACGCGAAAGAAAAGCTCATCGATGAGATCTTGGATCTGCGCCGAGAAGCGCTCATGAAAAGATGTAGACACAATAAGGAGCATACGAGCCTATCTCTAAAATAGCATGTGATAAAACTATCAATTACTGGTCAAGATTTGATCTCTCAAGCCGATGTATATAAGAGCGTTCAATGATATCGAGCGAAAAAACAGTGTGTTTTAGAGGTTAAGCTTTCACTTAAGTGAGAGGTTTGGAAAGGCTGCGGGGAGAAAGTGCATGCGTATTAAAGACTTAAGTGTCGTAAAGAAAATATCGGTTAGTTATTTAACCGTTTTTGCCGTGTTTGGTTTAGTGTCAGTAATGTTGGTGCAAGGTTTGTTAACACTGAATAAAGACATCTCAGTGTTAACAGATAAAAGTTTACCTTCTGTTGCGATTTTGAAAGGTATCCAAGTTGATATTACTAAAGTGCGTAAAGATGAGTTCTCTTTATTGCCAAACGCAAATCACCCCAAAATTGGTGAGTGGTTAAAAGGCCTCGACCAATGGCGTTCTGATGTGCAGGCTGGTATTGCAGAATACGAAAAGCTCGACCTTAATAAGCGTGAAACGCAGTCTTTTAGCGTTTTTAAAGAAACTTGGAATCAATACATCAAAGAAACGAAGACTTACAACGCACTGCTAAGCCAAGGTGATGCTGAAAGTGCAAATGATGTGATTTTATCGAGTTTCGATACCTACTCAAAAGCGTTGAGCAGCTTGGATGATACCCTCGCGTTGAACGATGAGTTGGTGAATTTGATTGGTGAAGAAGTACAAAGTGAAGCGGCATTTACACAATACAGCGCTGCTGTTGGTGCGCTCGTCGTCGCATTGGTCATGGTAATGTCTGCCATGCTGCTTTCTCGAGTCATTTGCGGGCCTGTTGATCGAGCATTGGAATTCGCTTCTAAAATCGCCAAGGGTCAATTGAATAATCAAATCGACGAAAGTGAATTGAGCAAAGACGAGTTAGGAACGTTGCTTAAAGAGCTTGTCGGTATGCAAACAAACTTACATTCGCTGGTTTCTGAGATTAATGACTCAACGATTCAGCTAACGGCAGCAGTAGAGGAAGTGAGTGCTATTTCTTCTCAGACCGCCTCTGGTATGCAAAATCAACAAATTGAACTTAGCTCGGTGGCTTCTGCGATGACAGAGATGCAAGCTGCTGTAAGTGAAGTGGCACAAAATACCGAAGTTGGCGCAACCTCTGCTTATTCGGCTGCGGAAGTGGCAAAGCAAGGAACGGCGACGTTACAACAAACTATCGCAGTAATTGAGCGTGTATCACATACGATCCAAGAATCAGATGAACTGGCACGTGAGCTTGAATCGAGCTCAAACAATATCAATGTGGTCGTCGATGTGATCCGCGGGATTGCCGAGCAAACAAACTTGTTAGCACTGAACGCCGCAATTGAAGCCGCTCGGGCTGGTGAACAAGGACGTGGGTTTGCTGTTGTGGCAGATGAGGTTCGTTCTCTGGCGCAACGCACTCAAGACTCCACTTCACAAATTGTGGAAATTGTTAATCAGCTACAAGAGAGCAGCAGTAAAATAGGGCATTCAAGCCGTGATTGTCAGGAGGGTATTTCTCAGTGTGTTGAGCAAGTTAATGACGCTGATAGCCAGATAAAAGAAATTGAACATTCTGTCGATAACATAGCGCAAATGAGCACACAAATCGCAACGGCGTGCAGTGAGCAGAATTCTGTATCCGAAGAGCTGAATCGCAGTGTGGAGCATATTAATAGTGCTTCAACAGAGATGGCTGAGGGAGCTTCACAAACGGCTGTGGCTTGTCAGCAGATTAGTAGCCTAGCGCACAACTTGAAAACTCGAATGGGTTCATTCCAGCTCTAGTTGTTGTGTTTCAGCTTTATTCCTAACCTCATTGCTACAATAAATAAGCCGGACGAAATGTCCGGCTTATTTATTCTCTGTCTATATAAGTTCAGAGTATGCTCAACCTTGGGAGAATATGCTCGCTAGGCTGGGATACCACTGTGAAACTTAAAATCTGTATCTGGCGTAGAAATTAAATCTGCCTCTATACGTCCAAAGTAGGCGATGCGCTCGCTGATATCTTTGCCTGCGATTTGCTCCGCTAATACAAGATAATCCTGGTAATGGCGTGCTTCTGAACGTAATAAAGAAATGTAGAACTTTGCGATATCGTCATCCATATGTGGTGCTAGTTTGGCAAAACGCTCACAAGATCGAGCTTCGATGTACGCACCAATGATGAGTTTATCGATCAGCGTTTCCGGCTCATGAGTCTTCATATGCGAAATCAGTCCTTTAGCATAACGACTTGCTGGAATATTTTTGTACTCAATTCCACGACTTTCCATGATCTCTAAAACTTGATAAAAGTGGTGTAACTCCTCTTTTATCAAAAGCACCATCTTATCGATCAAATCTTGGCTATATGGTGAGTCGGACTTAGCCATGATTGCCTTAGAAATATTGCTCTTGCCTTTTAAAGTTTCCAATGAGCCTACGTTACGGTAAGCAAAATCTTCGTAGGGCTTAAACCAGTCAAGTAGAGCATGTGAACTGGATTGATCAACGGCATACTTACGAATTAAAAACATGGCAGATTGGCCAGCTTTTAGTTCGCACAGTAGGTGGTCTAACAAAATGGTTTGAAGGTTCTCTGGTTTCTTTGCTTCCTCTACCCATTCATCAGGTGTACTGCATTGCAGAAATTGGTTAATGGGAGCAAGAAGATCTTGATAGGCGTCTAGATTCATCATTTTAGTTTTAGTACTTCACATTTTTATTGGGCATATCCGTTGTCTTGCGGATAGAAAAAAGGCTGCAATTGCAGCCTTTCTTGACCTGAAGTGAATGTTACCACTTTTTCTTCTCGCCGAAGAGTGCTTCCATGTCATTGTCACGCTCTTTGTCAGCAATCTGCTGCATTTCAGCATCGCTTTTATCTTGGCGCTTTTTATCTAAGTCACCCAACATCTCTTCAAGCTTTTGTTTCGCTTGAATAGAATAAGGATCGCTCTTAGTGCTCAAAGCATCGATACCTTTACGCAGCAGTTGAAGCGCGGTGCCTGGTTGGCCACGAGCGATAGAGTCGTTTGCTCTTTTGATGACATTTTCAATGTTGATGCGAATTTGCATCGTTTCCAAGCGCGCATTTTCAGTGACGTAAGTCTGGGTATCCAATCGGCCTTTGTTGTGCTCGTTACGGATAGTGTCGCGAAGTCGTTTGACCAGCTTAAGCATGACGATAGCTTGTTTATCACTACTCGGCATCTTGAAAGTGGTACTCTCGCCAGTAGGACCATTCTCTTTTAGCTGAGTAATCTGCTGCTTCATATTTTCGATACGTTGAGCAAGTTGCTTGTTCTTCGGATCCAGCTCATGCATGCTCTCTAGCGCGTCAAGAATACGATTGTTTAGACACAGCAACAGCTCTTTACTAAAAGGGATATGGTGCGCATGACCAATCAACTCTTCAGTACCATCTATCAAGGCTACATATCGTGCTGATTCCTGCCTTTTTGCGGTTTCAACTTTAACCTTATATTGCAACATAATATTATAGCCTAGGATTAACACCAGTAGGATGGCTACCAAAGCGATTATTAAACCAATATTCATATCTTTGCGTCTGCTTTACTTTTCTGCGGCTAGCGTTAAAGAATACATGAATCTTATCTTACTCGGCACCTTATTTGTTTGATTATTTTGTCTCTCCCACGTTTTAGTTACTGATAGAAGTCACATCATAGAACTTCGGTCATTTATTGGCTCAACTTTGTGCATATTGTTTCTTGCTTGAAGATTATTAGTATGTGATTGAGGTATAAGTTAGAAATTGCTGTTCATTTCGATTTGAACGCGTTATAACTAATTATTATATCGCTCGCTTGAGTGGCCAATAAACTCTCTCATGAATAAGTAAGGGATTACGATGAAACTGCAGCAGCTGAAGTATATTGTTGAGGTTGTAAACCATAATCTGAATGTATCTGCAACGGCGGAAAGCTTATATACCTCTCAGCCAGGTATCAGTAAACAGGTTCGGTTGCTGGAAGACGAGTTAGGCATTCAGATTTTTGAACGTAGCGGTAAGCACTTAACGCAAGTGACGCCAGCTGGAGAAGAAATTGTACGTATCTCTCAAGAAATTCTCGCTCGTGTAGAAAGTATCAAAGCGGTGGCTGGAGAGCACACCCATCCAGAAATGGGGACGCTGAATATCACTACGACACATACGCAGGCTCGTTATGCACTGCCAGATGTCATCAAAGGTTTTACTTCTCGTTATCCAAAAGTGTCGTTACACATGCACCAAGGTACACCGTCACAAATGTCTGAGGCGATAGCTAAAGGCACAGCGAATTTTGCGATTGCGACAGAAGCGCTTCACTTATATCAAGATGCCATCATGTTGCCTTGTTATCACTGGAATCGTTCAATAGTTGTGCCTAAAGACCACCCACTAGCGAAGAAAGACAAAGTAACGATCAGTGATCTTGCCGCTTACCCATTAGTCACTTACGTGTTCGGTTTTACTGGCCGTTCAGAGCTGGATACAGCATTCAACCGCGAAGGTTTAACCCCGCGAGTGGTGTTCACTGCAACTGATGCAGACGTCATTAAAACTTACGTTCGTATGGGTATTGGTGTGGGTGTGATTGCAAGCATGGCTGTGGATGAAGAGCAGGACGGTGACTTGGTTGCAATAGATGCGAGCCATTTGTTTGGCGCGAGCACCACGAGCATCGGCTTCCGCCGTGGTACATTCTTACGCTCTTACATGTTCGATTTTATGGAACGTTTTGCACCGCACTTAACGCGTCCAGTGGTTGAGCAGGCGATTTCGTTGAAGTCTAATGCAGAAATCGAAGAGATGTTTAAAGACATCGAGCTTCCAGTGAGATAACACTTCATTGATGTTTCGATTCCCTCTACAATGCGCTCGTTGTAGGGGGAGCTATGAAAACGCAATTTCAGTTTATTAATGACTGCTTAATCGAGAACCAATCTTTGTGGCGATTCGAGCCTTTTAAAAGCAGCATTCACACATCATTACCTTGGCAGGAGCAACATCCTCGGCTGTGCCAATGGCTAGCGTCTCTTACTCCCTCTCAAATCGAAGAATACAAAGCAGCACCAGAACTCGCGTTAAAAGCACTTAGTCCGTTTTTGCCTGAGCTTGAACAACTCGCAGAACTGACTCATTTAGAGCTTTTGTCGTTAAACGGCTTGGAACTCGCTCGTGGTTTAGATAACGGTATTCCGGGACGTAAGTTGGAGCAAATTAGCTCGATGGGTGAAGCTGCAATTCAACAACACTGTGGCGAAGAATGGCTAGAATGGTGCTCAGGTAAAGGTTACTTGGGGCGAATCCTGACAACGCAAACCGATCAGCCTGTAACCAGCTTTGAATACCAACAAGCACTGTGCGATTCGGGGCAACAAGCAGCCAATGAACATCATTGGAAGATGACGTTTATTCAAGGCGACGCGTTTGATAGCAAAGCGAAAGCCGTGTTTAAGCCAACGCAACACGCAGTAGCACTGCATGCATGCGGTGACCTTCACGTTCGTCTAATGCAGTACGGCAGTGAAAATGGGATTGCTGCGATGACCATATCACCTTGTTGTTACCACTTGATTCAGTCGGAACAATACCAGCCGATGTCGGAATCGGGCAGGGCTTCTTCTCTCTCATTGTCTAAGCAAGAACTGCGTATCCCATTACAACAAACGGTGACGGGAGGAGAGCGCGTGCGTCGTCATCGTCAGCAGGAAATGATGTTTCGTCTTGGGTTTGATTTGATCACGCGACAAGCTTTGGGAATGGCAGAGTATCAGCCTGTGCCGAGTATCCGTAAGTCGCAATTAAGTGATGGTTTTGAATTGTTCTGTCGCTGGGCAGCGGAGCAAAAAGGCATTATTCTTCCTCAAGAAATCGATTTCTCTCATTTTGAAAAGTTAAGCGAACAACGCTTCTGGCAAATGGAGAGAATGAGCTTAGTGCAACTTGTTTTTCAACGTCCGTTGGAGATCTGGCTCGCATTAGACAAAGTGCTTTATCTTGAAGAACGTGGTTACCGTGTTAGATTGTCAGAGTTTTG
>NZ_JAWOTF010000011.1:0-157227 GCF_033338735.1 Vibrio sp. Vb1127
TCCGCCAAGGTTTGGTCTGCAATGTTGCTTTCAACCACAGGCGTGTCGTTCACCGCATTCACGGTGACGTTGACCGTCGCTTGGTCAGTCAGCGAACCATCGGTGATGGTGTAAGTGATTTCGGCATCACCATGGAAGTTCTCGGCCGGTGTGAACACCAGTTTGCCATCAACAATCTCAACTGTCCCTTGGTCACTCGGCACAGACGCCGAGTCAATACGTAATGTATCACCATCGATGTCAGTATCGTTTGGCAGGACATCAATCGTCACTGGCGTGTCTTCGTCAGTAATGGCCGTGTCATCGTTTGCCACTGGCGCATCGTTGACTGGTGTGACATCGACGTTCACCGTGGTGGACTCTGATACCCCACCCGACGTAACGATGTAGGTGAAGCTGTCTGTACCGTGGTAGTTGTCATTCGGCGTGTAGGTCACGCTGCCATCCGGGTTGACCGAGACCGTGCCGTTAGCTGGTCCATTGTTGGTATCCAGCGACACCACTTTGTCGTCGCCTTCGAACGTGTCGTTACCTAAGACCTTGATGATGGTTGGCGTGTCTTCCACAACCGTCGCTTTATCTGCCACGATGTCCGCCACAGGCGCAACTGTGAAGTTCACCGTTTGGCTAACGCTTTCACCGCTTGGATCGGTAGCAGTAAAGGTCAATGCTTCTGAGCCGTTCCAGTCCGCGGTTGGAGTGAACGTAGCAATGCCATTTTCTATTGAGACATTGACATTACTGTTGCCTGAGACGCTAAACGTTAACTCACCATCCACGTTATCCACATCGCTGAAAGCAGTATTTAGATCGATGCTGTATGGCGTGAAATCTTCCGCCAAGGTTTGGTCTGCAATGTTGCTTTCAACCACAGGCGTGTCGTTCACCGCATTCACGGTGACGTTGACCGTCGCTTGGTCAGTCAGCGAACCATCGGTGACGGTATAAGTGATTTCGGCATCACCATGGAAGTTCTCAGCCGGTGTGAACACCAGTTTGCCATCAACAATTTCAACTGTCCCTTGGTCACTCGGCACAGATGCCGAGTCAATACGTAATGCATCACCATCGATGTCAGTATCGTTTGGCAGAACATCAATCGTCACTGGTGTATCTTCGTCAGTAACGGCATTGTCATTGGTCGCCACTGGCGCATCATTCACTGGTGTGACATCGACGTTCACCGTGGTGGACTCCGATACCCCACCGGACATGACGATGTAGGTGAAGCTGTCTGTACCGTGGAAGTTGTCGTTTGGCGTGTAAGTGACGCTGCCATCCGGGTTGACCGAGACCGTGCCGTTGGCTGGACCGTTATTGGTATCCAGCGACACCACGTTGTCGTTGCCTTCGAACGTGTCGTTACCTAAGACCTTGATGATGGTCGGCGTGTCTTCCACAACCGTCGCTTTATCTGCCACGATGTCCGCCACAGGCGCTACTGTGAAGTTCACCGTTTGGCTGACGCTTTCACCGCTTGGATCGGTGGCAGTAAAGGTTAACGCTTCTGAGCCGTTCCAGTCTGCGGTTGGAGTGAACGTAGCAATACCGTTGACGATCGCCACTTGAATGTTGCTATTACCAGAGACGCTAAACGTTAACTCGCCATCCACATTATCCACATCACTGAAAGCGGTGTTTAGATCGATGCTGTATGGCGTAAAGTCTTCTGCCAAGGTTTGGTCTGCGAGGTTGCTTTCAACCACAGGTGTGTCGTTCACCGCATTCACCGTGACGTTAACCGTCGCTTGGTCGGTCAGTGCACCATCGGTCACGGTGTAAGTAATTTCAGCATCGCCATGGAAGTTCTCAGCCGGTGTGAAGACCAGTTTGCCATCAACAATCTCGACTGTGCCTTGCGCTTCAGGTACGGACGCCGATTCAATCGACAGCGTATCGCCATCAATATCGGTGTCGTTTGGCAGGACATCAATCGTTACTGAGCTATCTTCCTCTGTAATTGTTGTATCATTAGAGGCAATAGGCGCATCGTTAACTGAGTTTACTGTTACCGAAACTTGAGCTTCATCCTCTAACTCACCATCTGAGATGGTGTAGCTAATCGTTGCATTACCGTTGAAATTTTCAGCCGGAGTGAAAACAAGCTTACCATCGATAATCTCAACGATACCTTGCTCTTCTGGTACAGAAGCAGAGGTAATGATTAAATCATCACCTTCAATATCACTGTCGTTAGCGAGCACATCAATTACAACCTGGGAATCCTCGTCAGTTTGAATCGCATCATTAGTTGCTATTGGCGCGTCATTAACAGGCGTAATATCTAAGTTAGCAGTGCCATTAATAACACCGCCATCGTTATCAATAATGTCATAGGAGAATGACACTTCAGTGTCATCGTCAGCCTCTGGAATGTAAGTCCAAGATCCATCGCTGTTATCAATTAAGGTGCCATTCCCACTCTCAATAGTGACGTTTGTAATGACAAGAGTATCGGCATCATCAATATTGACGTTCGATAGTAATTCTTCAGTAGTTATCGTGATTGGATCGCTATCTTCCTCAACAGCGCTTAATGTCACTGGAGAATTAGTAAGTGGCTTACTTGAGCCATCCCCACTTGTCTCGATACCTGTTGTGAAGAAATCATTTAAGGTCAACGCTTGAGTTTCAGATAAGCCGAGGGATTCTAAGCCAATAGTTTCAAAGTTTGTTGAGGCTAGCACTTCAGTACCATCTCGTACAATCGTGGCACTATTTTGCAAACTGGAGCCACTATTTTCACCCGCTGCAGGTGCGAGTTCTTCATCAATAGCAGAAGGGTCTTGACCTTGCTCAATAGCACTAATAATCTGTGCTACATCGTCTGAAATATCTTTTAAACCTTGCTCTTGAGCAAGCTGAATTTTCAGGTCTTGAGGCGCAGCATCTGTCATTGCCACTATCACTTCACCTGGTAGAGGCTGCTGTCCTTCTGCAAGGACTCTCAGCTGCCCATCCAAACCTATTACGACGACTTGATTACCGAGTGGCACTAATGCTGTACGATCCATATAAACCTTAACCCTAAATAACTGTCAAGTTTTTGACTAACAATACTAATTTGCTATATATTGCCCGAATATATAGTGCAATAACAGCAATTTGATGCTCAATAAAGTAATTATGTGTCATACATCAATAAGAATCCAGATGCATAAGTGTTTTATTTTATTAAAATCTGGACACACGTTCCTAGCTATTACCTTCATCTTTAATTTGAGATCTTAATTCAAGTTTCAGGCAGATTTAGTAGGTTGATTTATCAAAATTGAAACAAATGAACAGCGAATCAACAGGTTACTTCATCGCATATTAATGTTATTGTGCGCTAAATTATTGACGCCCTTATAAGTATTCCACTTATAAGCCCTATCACCTCGAGAATTTTTACCATTATCTAGGAGAATCACAGTGAAGTGGACTCGTGCCAACGCCTTTTGTATTGGTATGTTCACCGCTAGTCATGCTTTTGGGCAAACGCTAGAGCAAGCGGTTGAAAACACATTAAAAACCAATCCTGACATCAAAAGTGCGTTCAATGAATTCGTTAGCAAGCAGTATGTGAATGAAGCATCTGGTGGTGCTTACCTCCCATCCGTAGACTTAGATGCCGGTATCGGTTACGAAGGAATCAAACCCGCAGAGTCAGGGCGAGATTCAACCGATCTGACAAGAAAAGAAGCCACCGTGACACTAACCCAGCTAATATGGGATGGCTCAGCGACACTTAATGATATGGATCGAACAGCAGCTGATGCTGAATCGGTCCGTTATCAACTTCTAGCTGATGCCCAAGACACCGCTCTAGAGGTCGCGAAAGTTTATTTAGACTCAGTAAAAGCTTATGAAATTCTTACACTTTCCGAGAATAACTTGAAAGTGCATAAGAAGATCTATGAAGACATTAAAAAGCGAGTTAACTCAGGTATCGGTTCTACAGCAGACCTAACCCAGGTAGAGGCTCGTTTAGCAAAGGCTCACGGTAACTTGGTGGCAGCTCAGAACAACTTATATGACAGCCACACCACCTTTACACGCCTTGTCGGACAGTCACCACAAGGATTGATTTTCCCAAGAGCGGACCAAAACTTTATTCCCTACACCATCGATGAAGCGATTGACTTGGCATTCGAGTCACATCCAGTAATCAAAATTTCGGTAGCTGATGTGGACTCTGCAAAGTTCCAATACAAGCAATCTAAGGGAACTTACTACCCAACGATATCGGTAGAAGCGGCTCAAACATGGCGTGATGATGCAAGCGGTATCGAAGGAAGCAGCGAAGAGACAACAGCAATGTTACGTATGCGTTACAACCTCTTTAACGGTGGTAGTGACGTAGCCAACGCTGAAAGTTTTGCCTACCAACTAAATAAAGCAAAAGACCTAAGAGAACGTGCATACCGCCAAGTAGAAGAAGGTCTTCGTCTATCTTGGAGTGCGTTAGATTTAACACTTCAACAAAAAGAGTTCCTAGCGGATCACGTAGATTCGGCCTCTGAAACTGTCATCGCCTACGAAAAGCAGTATCGCATTGGAAAACGCACTCTGCTGGACTTGTTAAATACTGAAAACGAACTTTTCGAAGCGAGAAAGAACTACTTGGATGCTCGATACTCAGAGCAGTACGCCAAGTACCGCGTTATGAACGCGACAGGACAATTGTTAAATGCCTTGCGTGTCGATGTACCTACAGAATGGAATGAAAAGGTGGAGTACTGATCATGAAACCAGTGAAGATTCTATTTGCATTGGGTATGCTCGCCATCACTCAACACGTTGTTGCTGAAGACGAATATGAGTATCGTCCTGTACCAAATGCAGAACAAATAGCAGATTTGCAAGATGACGATAACGATGGTGTCATCAATGCTCGAGATATGTGCCCAGGTACACCTGAAGGCTCAGAGGTCGACAACGACGGTTGTGGAGAATACATTAAAGCATCAGATAACATGCAAGTGCGGATACTTTTTGCTAACGACTCTGATGAGATCAATCCAGTCTTCAGAAGACAAGTCCGAGAGCTTTCCGACTTTTTAAAAGAGTACCCTACTACTTCGATAGAGCTGCACGGCTATGCTAGTAAAGTTGGTGGTTCAAAGCATAACCAAGATCTTTCTGAAAGACGAGCACGCAATGTCCGTGAAGCCCTACTAAGCTACGACATCGAACCGAGTAGAGTCCGCATTGTTGGTTTTGGTGACACTCACTTAGCACAGCAAGGGACCGATGAAGTCAGCCATGCTTTAAATCGTCGAGTAACCGCATCAGTCGTTGGTTACAAAGGCGAGATAAAAAGAGAGTGGACAATATTCACAACTCTTCCAGAAAGGTAAAGCACCTGTTTTTGTTTGCTCTGCAAGCACAAAGCAAACAAAAACGAGTGAATACTTAACCTCAGAAAAGGAGCTTCGGCTCCTTTATTTTTACTCATTTCGACAACCGTATTATGCTTTAGGAATCGGCACTTTAGTGTTACTCTAGCCACGTCATAACAACGAGAGTTTTGAAATGAGCAAACTTACATCAGATATCCAAGCGAACCTTGACCTTTTTGTTGCAGAAACGAAAGAAAACCAATTGGTTTGGGGTTTACGCAATGAAGAAGGTTGGCTATCTTGCGATTCAACTGAATTCGAAAACAGCGAAGTCATGCCTTTCTGGTCTTCTAAAGAAGATGCAGAAGCACATAATGTTGAAGAATGGGCAGATTTTACTGTACTAGAAATCCCATTAGATATCTTTGTTGAAGATTGGCTTTTGACTCTTGCTGAAGATGGTGTTCTTGTTGGAACTAACTGGAACGATCAGTTAGAAGGCAAAGAAATGGAGCCTCAAGATCTAGCAAAGCTTTACATTGATTAAAGATTTCTGACCTCAACTTTATGTTGAGGTCTTTCTTTTTTATGCCTCTTCTTTCAATATCTCGACCAAGTGCATAGTTTTACTACTCTTTTTCTTAGTACACCCAACTCAATCACAACGCTGATGCGTTAAAAGCGCTATGATAACTCAACTTTAAAGGCACCTTAAATTAAAGGCTCGTTTAAACATGCGCGTGCTCTATCCCTTGCTTGCGTCACTTTTGCTCACTCCAGTATATGCAAGCGACACTCAAGATATTGAACCAAACCAAAATATCACACAGTGGCACTCTGTCTACCAAACCACACTACGAAGCAACCCTGAGTCGGCATTGAGCATGCTTCAAGATCGCTACCATACAGCGAAATCGGACAGCGAAAAGCTCTACGTAAGTGGATTGATTTATGAATATATGTCAAACATAAATCAGCCTTACTACGGCAGCAGTCAAGTCTTAGACAACCCTTTTTCTCAATTAGAATCAGAATATATTCTTGCCTTAAATGAACGTAAGCATGGTAGTTACGAGGCCTCAGTAGATAGCTTTTCTTCTTTGCGACAGACAATGAAGAAAATATCCGATTCCGAAGGCAAGGCTCTGATGAACTATCAACTTTGTTATACGCTGAATCAACAAGGTCGTTATCACAAAGCAAACTTTTATTGCTCATCCTTAGAGAGCCACTTAAATCATAAGCATCAAGAAAACTTCCCTGTTGATCTCGCTTTGCGCGTGGTAGCAAATAACTACAATTACCGCGGTGACTATGAAAAAGCCTTAAGTTTGTATCGACAGTTGATGGCCAACATGTCGACGCAAAGCGATCCTTCAGGGATTTACAATGACGTCGGCAATTTACTTGCAGAGCTGGGGCAATTTGAACAATCAGAGCAATATCTCATTCAAACCTTACTGGTTCGCCAAGATGAAGGGACACCTCTTGAAGTTGCGCAAGTCGAACATAGTCTAGGAGCGATGTACAGAAAATCCAAAGAACTCGATAAGTCCATCAGCCACTACAAAAATGCATTAACGATTCTCGAACAACTTCATTATCCATACGGGCAAGGGTTGACCTATTTAGGGTTATCTGCTGCTTTGGCCGATTCTGGGCAATTGGATACCGCGGTAGATTACATTGGAAGAGCATTAAACATTGCCCAAACTTATGAGAATACGCACCTTGAAACAGAGGGTCATTTGGCTGCTGGATTGGCATATTTAAAGAACCATACACCCGAAAAATCGATTGAACACAGTACAATAGCGTTAAGATTAGCGGTAAAAAACGCTAGGCCCTTATTGCAAGCGCAAGCCCAATTACTCCTCTCAAAAGCATACCAAGCTCAAAATGATTACAAAAAGGCACTGGAGCATCACAAGGCCTACTCGACGATTGAACTAACGAACCGAGACGCGAGTAATATCAAGGCGTTAGAGGCACTAGATCTCACTAAAAAAGAGTATGAATATGATCTACAAGTCGCGCAGTTGAACAACGAAACTCTTCTAAGTCAGTACCAGTTTGAAAAACTCACAGACCAACAACGCACTTATAATTTTGTTGTTTTCTGTTTATTGATTCTCCTCGCTCTGGCATTGATGGTTCAGCGACAAACACGCTTAAAAGCCAAAATAGACAGCTTAACGTGTGCATTAAACAGAGCGGCAATTATAGAGACGATTAAAAGCCAAACCTCCAAAGCGGAAGGAGACTTCCGCTACGTTCTAGCATTAATCGATCTAGATGACTTTAAGGCGATTAATGATCAGTATGGTCATCCGACTGGCGACTTAGTACTACAACAGGTATGCAAAGCGCTTAAAGCTAAACTTAATAAGGGAGATTACTTGGGTCGTTTAGGTGGAGAAGAGTTTATCTTGCTATTGAAAAACGTCGATGAGATTGACGTTCCCTTTAGAATACAAAGTCTGCATAAAACAATTTCAGAAAAGAGTGTACATTCGCTTAATAACCATCAATTGAATATATCTGCGAGTCTGGCCTATCTATCAACCTCAATGCCACTCACCAACTTTGATGAGCTCTATTCGATATTAGACCAAGCGTTATACAATGCTAAGAAGCAAGGAAAAAACTCCCTTGTGGACGCATACAACGAGCCGATCAGTTTAAGTGCTGAGTATATTCTCTAATAAAACCAAACCACCAGCGTAGTGGTTTGTTATAGGTGGAAGCATCAGTAAGCCATTCAGATGCAACACCATCATCAAGGAGTCTTTGTGCCCAAGGCAAGAAAAAACATTCAGTCTCTAGAGCGAGGTTTTCTAATCCTCGAGTTGCTCTCGATGAGTGAGTCTCCCCTATCATTACAGACGATCAGTAATGCGATCCAGTTAAATAAGACGACTGTTCACGGGTTACTTGCGACTCTACACTCTCTTGGATATGTATCCAAACACAACCATAGCTACAGCCTAGGGTTTAGATGCTATGAACTGTCTAAGCCGATTGAACAAAAAAACGAAGCTATCCGACAACACTTTGTTCCATTGCTGAAAAAAATGGCCCAAATGACTAACAACACTGCTTACCTCGCTGTACAAAGTGGCGCTAAAGAGTACTTGTATATCGATGCTATAGAGCAGGATAACCCTCTTACTATCCGTAGCCCGAGAGGGAAACGAGAAGGACTCACAACATCTGCGATCGGCAAGGTTTTTCTTAGTTTTGATGATGAGCTTCGCCGAACATTGCGCCTTGAAAGCCAAATATCCCCCACGTTAGAAACTGAACTTAATCAGGTTGTATTATCAGGTTACGCACTCGATTTAGAAGAGGCAGAGCCAAACCTCAATTGCTTAGCGATCCCCCTTTACTTGGATGGTAAGGTCGTTGCTGTTGCAGGTGTTAGCGGTGCTGCCTCCGAACTGACGGTCACTAGGCTAAAACACTTTGCCAGCATCTTTCTCAAACTTTAAGATTTGACAATGTCGAATCCTAGGCCATTTTTGTACTGTTTTGATTACATGCTTATACGTCGCCTCTAATATAGTCGTTGTTCAACTCAACAACGTAGGAGAAGCGATGTCTACTGTATTAATCACTGGCGCTAACCGTGGCTTAGGCTTGCAATTTGTCCGCCACTACCTTGGAAAAGGTTGGCAAGTTATCGCAACTTGTCGTTCACCAGAAAATGCTAAGCAGCTCAATGAACTAGTAACCCAACCCAATCAACTTCAACTGATGGCTCTAGACGTCACTAACCAACAAGATATCGATCAGTTAGCCACTCAATTAGCGGATCGTCCGCTCGATCATTTAATTCTTAATGCAGGTGTATTAGGCGAAGAGTGTGCAAAGCTTGGCGAAATGACCCAGAAAAAATGGCTAGAAGTACTAAACATAAATACCGTCGCACCTGCCCTGCTAATTCAAGCCCTACAAGACAACGTTGCGAAAAGTCAGCACAAAACCATCGTGGGAATCTCAACCCGAGTTGCGAGTTTAAGCGATAACAGTTCAGGTAACATGTACAGTTATCGAGCATCTAAAGCAGCGCTTAATCAGGTTCTAGTATCAGCAGCACGCAATCTCGAATCGCAAGGAGTAAAAACTGTCGCAGTTCATCCCGGCTGGGTAAAAACCGATATGGGCGGTGAGGACGCAACCTTTTCTGCCGAGGAAAGTGTTGCAGGCATTGTTTCGGTCGCAGAACAGCTAACACTTGAGCAATCCGGAAGCTTCCGCGTATTTGATGGCTCTACAATCGAATGGTAACTGTTCTCTAAATGACGTCTCCCGGCCAAATTGAAGGCCGGGAGAATACAGTAAACTAATAGGCCAAAAAGATAAAAGCTCGCACTATCGTCAGACAAGCGAGCCGTTATCGTCTATGGTGTTGTACTACCGTCAAACGCTGAGGAAGTCAGCGATTGCAGAGGTGTCATTTAGGCAATGATTTCCTGTGAAACTCACTCAATCATCCCACTCAGGCGCTAGCCCTTCAGGGTTTACTTCGCGGCCATTTCTTTCCAACGCATCTATCTTTGCAATCGCCTCTTCACTCAGATTAAGTTCAAGTGCTTTCAGGTTACTTGCTAAATTCTCTCGTTTAGTTGAAGACGGGATCACCGCGTAACCTTTTGACAAAGCCCAAGCAAGCGCGACTTGAGCTGGCGTGGCCTGATAGTCCTCAGCAATACCTGCAATAGTTGGGTCCCCAAGTACTTTCCCATATGCCAAGGTCATGTAAGACGTTACCTGAATATCGTTTTCCTGCATGAAGCTGACCAACTTACGATTTTGCAAATAAGGGCTAAGCTCGATTTGGTTAGTAACAATATTCTCTTTACCGACCACTTCTATCGCTTGTTGCAACAAGTCAATATTAAAGTTGGATACGCCAATATTACGGGTTAAGCCTTGCGATTTAGCTTCAAGTAATGAAGCCATGTATTCGTTCAAGTTATTGTTATTGCCAGGCCAGTGGATCAAGGTCAAATCCACATAATCTGTATTTAGCTTTTCTAAGCTCTCTTTTAGACTTGGAATGAGTTGTTCCGTGTTCATGTTATCAACCCAGATCTTGGTCGTAATGAATAGCTCATCACGTGCAATACCGGACTGTGTCAATACTTCACCGATTTCTGCCTCATTACCGTAAATCTGTGCAGTATCAATTACGCGGTAACCCACTTCTAACGCATTACGGACTGAATCCTTAACTACTTCACCCTCTAAACGAAACGTGCCGACGCCAAATGATGGTACTTTCATCTAAATCTCCTGAATTATCGATTTTATAGTTGATTCGAAGCAAAACTTTACGCCGCAAGAAACTTTCCGTAAAGTTAACAATACTCAAATCTAATTTGAAATATATTCAACAATGAAAGCTACTCTAGATGAAATGCGCACCTTTATGGCCGTGGTCGATACGGGTTCAATCAGCTCTGCGGCTGAACTGTTATCGATGACCGTCTCGGCGGTGAGTCGATCGGTATCTCGGCTAGAAGCCAAACTCGAAACGACCTTGTTAAATCGCACAACCCGTAAGTTAGATGTTACTAATGAAGGAACGATATACCTCGATAAAGTCAGACATATTGTAGAAGCAGTAGAGAATGCCGAAGCACAACTGAAAAGCCAGAAATATAAGCCTTCTGGCCTCCTACGAATAAACGCAGCTACCCCCTTCTTACTGCACGTACTAACGCCGCACATTGCTAAATATCAGAGCTTGTATCCAGAAGTCGAAATCGATCTCAATTCCAATGAGGAAAATATTAGCCTTTTGGGAACAAAAACCGATGTTGCTTTTCGTATCGGTGAGCTACAAAACTCAACCATGCGCGCGATATTTCTTGGTAAAAGTCGGATTCGAATCGTCGCGAGTCCAGAGTATTTAAGACAACATGGTACTCCAACCTCAATAGATCAGTTACTCAATCACAAGCTACTTGGATTCAACAAGCCGGAGTATCTTAAGGAATGGCCGATCATGGATGATAAGAACAAACTTCTGCGTATTATGAGTAGCCTAAGATCTGATAATGGCGAGACGCTAAGATGTTTAGCCTTACATGGTGCGGGGATAGCTTGCCTGTCTGACTTTATGACCTACTCTGACCGACAAGCTGGTCGCTTAGTGGGCGTGCTTAGTGAACACACGCATAAAGTCGAACAGCCAGTTCATGCGGTGTATTACAAAAATGCCAGTACCTCACGCCGGATCAGCTCTTTTATTGACTTCATCAAGCAAGAAATCAAGGTAGAGAACCACCAGTTCCTTTAAAGACCACCGCTGTTTGTGGCAAAACACTTTTGTCTTTTTGCCGCTTTTTCTCACAACAAAAATCTCATAGTGTCCTGAATATCAGGGAGGCACCTTGCCTCCTAGTACTCAAAGTAATAGTCAGGCTTCATAATGCATAAAGATTTAAGTAACAGATTCACCATCGGTGTTGAGCTCCCCCTAGATAATGACTGGACCCAAGAAGGCCAGACAAAACGCCTGCTCCAACGAAAACCATTCGGCGTACCAGACATGAGTGCACATAAACAGCGTATTATGTTAGCCGATAAGTTAGGCTTTAACGTAGCGTGGGTGAGAGATGTCCCGTTGTACGACCCTAACTTTGGAGACGCGGCACAAATTTATGAACCGTTCAGTTATCTTGGCTATCTCTCTGCGTGCACCGACAACATTCTACTAGGGACAGCAGCGATAGTATTACCGTTAAGACAACCTTGGCTAGTGAAAAAAGCCGCTGCGACCATCAACGAGTTAAGTGGTGACCGCCTGATACTCGGTGTGGCTAGTGGAGACCGCCCTAGTGAATATCCCGTTTTTAATGCCAACTTTGACAGCCGTGGCTCAGCTTTTCGAGAAAGTGTAGAGATTTTGAAAGATACGCAAAATGATAAACTGGGTAACGATCTACAGTTATTACCCGAGTTTGCTGATATTCCTATCTATGTCGCAGGGTTAGCGCAGCAAAGTCCACAATGGATAGGAGAAAACCTAGACGGCTGGCTCGCCTACCCAGGCACACCTGATGATCATGAACACCGCGTTGCACTTTGGCGCTCCGTAGCGGGAAACAAACCCTACGCCAGCTTTATTCATCTTGATTTAGTCGATAACCCAAATGCACCAGTCGTTCGGCATCATTTTGGTATCCGGGCCGGAGTCAATGGCTTGAGCGATGAGCTAGAAAAAATGCAAGAAGCAGGAGTCAATCACATCGGGTTGCATTTCCGTCGTAATAGCCAACCAATTGATAAATCAATGGAACAGATCGCTCAGTACGTGTTGCCACGCTTTAACTAAGATCAAATAAAAATATGTGCCACCTTACTAAGGGGTGGCACGCTAGGCTTGGCAGTTGGAAAAACAAAAGCTGCAATAACGACAAAATTCTTTTGTTAAAACAACAATAATAGTGTTATTTTAAAGTAAGTCTTGGTTGAATAAAGTCGATGAACGCGGAAATACGCTTAGAGACTGAAGAAGATTTGTAGAACACAGCATTGACCTGTTCTCGTCCAGTATTTGTGATTTTTTCCGATTCAAACAATGCCACTAACCGTCCAGAATCAAGATCATCTTTCACCATAAAGCCAGATAAACATGCAATGCCGTTCCCTGCCAGCACTAACTGTCTAACCGTTTCACCACTGCTGGATAGGATATCAGGCTCTATCATCTCAAACCCTCGTAATGGCCACTGATTTAACACTTTAGCGCCAGAAAAACCGATCAAGTTATGACTGCGCAAATCGCCCACCGCTTCAGGGAAACCTCGTTTAGATAAATAACCAGGCGTGGCAACGATAAATAGTGGGCTTGTTCCTAAAGGTTTAGCATGCAGTGTTGAATCCGATAATCGTCCAATACGTATCGCCACATCGGTTCTTTTTTCCAATAGATCCACAAAACCCTCATTAGAGGTAAGATCGAGTTGAATATCAGGATAAGCCTCTTTAAATGGCTGAATTAACGGCACGAGTTGATGTAAAACAAATGGGCTAGCGGCATCAACTCTTAAGCGCCCCTTGGGTAATTCACCTCGTGTGATGATCTCTTCTTCAGCTTGCTGTATTTGTAGTAAACCTAAGCGAACCGCTTCAACAAACTGATGCCCTTCCTCAGTAACTTCCACTCTGCGTGTCGTGCGATTCAGCAAGGTTACCCCCAACTGTGATTCAACTTTACTAACCGCACGAGATACCCTAGCGACTTGAATACCTAGTGCATCAGCAGCGGAAGAAAATCCACCACTATCCACAACTGCCATGAGAATCTCTAATTCATCTGATCGGGTTAACATTTCATCCCCTTTCTTAACTGCGCATTTTAATCATTTATAACAAAAGTATTTTGTAATAAACACCATTTTTCGCAACGAATAACTCTTTAATAATACACGACATGGAGACGGGCTATTCGTTTATCCATTCATATTCAATGATTTTAAGAGAGAGTTGTTATGCCTTTAGCTTTACTTGCATTGACGCTTAGCGCCTTTGCTATTGGAACCACGGAGTTTGTAATTGTCGGTCTGATACCGACTATGGCCTCCGACCTCAACGTATCATTACCTTCAGCGGGTCTTTTAGTTAGCCTGTACGCACTTGGTGTCGCGGTTGGTGCTCCCGCTTTAACAGCGCTGACTGGTAACTGGAAAAGAAAGTACGTTCTGCTTTCTGTTATGGCACTGTTTGTTCTTGGCAATCTGTTAGCCTGGCAAGCACCTGGATACAACACACTAGTTACAGCAAGGATACTGACCGGGCTTGCACACGGTGTGTTCTTTTCGATCGGCTCGACTATCGCCACTGGCCTAGTGTCAAAAGAAAAAGCCGCTAGCGCAATTGCTATTATGTTTACCGGTCTCACCGTAGCTCTAGTGACAGGCGTGCCACTTGGCACCTGGATTGGCCAGACATTTGGTTGGCAGGCAACCTTCCTAATCGTCGCGATCCTTGGAATCATCGCACTGATAGGAAGCGCTCTGCTAGTGCCGAGTAATCTGAAACAACCACCAGCAACCAAGCTGTCATCGCAAGTAAAAGTCTTGACTCAACCTCGTCTACTTTTGGTGTACGCAATCACCGCGCTCGGTTACGGTGGTACGTTCACAGCCTTCACTTACTTGGCTCCTATTTTGGAAGAAGTTTCGGGGTTTGGCTCTAGCGCTATCAGCCTAATTATGTTGGTTTATGGTGTATCAGTCGCATTCGGCAACATCTGGGGCGGAAAGATGGCCGACTCTATGGGGCCAATCAAAGCTCTGACAGCGATTTTCTCGGGCCTAATTGTGGTATTGCTCGTGTTTAGTGTCACAGCATTTAATCCAATTTCTGCAGTAGTGACCATTCTTGTCTGGGGTGCCTTTGCCTTTGGTAACGTTCCAGGACTTCAAGTTTATGTTGTCAAACTAGCAGAGAAATATTCACCTAATGCAGTCGACGTCGCTTCTGGTCTCAACATTGCTGCGTTTAACGTAGGTATTGCACTGGGTTCTTGGGGCGGTGGCCTTATCGTGGCCAATGCTGGGCTGATGCACACACCTTGGATTGGCGCGATCGTAGTATTAGGTGCTCTACTACTAACCCGTTTCAGCGGAATGCTAGACAAGCGTGGAGAGCAGCACGCAACGGCACACTGATTCACGTTCCAAATCGATAAAAATCACTTAAATTAGCCCGGCATTACGTCGGGCTTTCAATACAGAGTTCAAATACACCATTGACTGAGGTAGAAAGTTTATTCTACCCTTAGGTAAAACAAACGTTCTACCTGGTGTATCAAATAGTGAAAGAAAAAATCGCAGCAAGCCTAGAAAAAGCATTCAGTCAGTATGGCTTCGCCGAGCCTAGCGTACCCCAACTCAAAAACGCCTGCGAAGTCAGCCTGAGAACCCTGTACAAATACTACCCCTCCAAGGAAGCGATGATTGTTGCAGCTCTCGAGCATCGCCATCAAAGGTATTTGAGTTTTTTGCTCGAAGACGCCCCTGCCAATGGAACACCGGCTGTATTACACCTATTCACTCGCCTCGAGGATTGGATGAAGGAGTTTGCACCGAATGGCTGCATGTCCATCAATGCATTAGCAGCCTATCCAGAAAATCTATCAATTAATCAAGCAGTAAAACAACACAAATTGGCGGTCCGTCAGCTTATGGGCCAACTAAGTCAGCGAGAAGACCTCGCAACCACACTCTTCTTGTTACATGAAGGTCTATCCAACGCATGGCCGGTTCTCGGTCACGCTGCCTTTGCATCCGCTGAACGCACTCTGCTAGAACTAATGAAGGAGAACAATCAATGACCACAATCCCGAAAGTCATGAAAGGCGTCCAACTTATCGGTCATGGTGGGCCAGATATGCTTCGTTACCGCGATGATCTACCTGTGCCAGTCCCCTCGCCTGATGATGTATTGATCCAAGTTGCCGCTGCCGGAGTCAATAACACCGACATCAATACCCGAACAGCATGGTATTCTAAAAATGACGCCAATAGCATGGATGCAAGTTGGTCAGGAGACGCGCTATCTCTCCCTCGAATCCAAGGTGCCGATGTATGCGGTACCATCGTCGCTGTTGGTGAGAATATCTGCCCATCACGAATCGGTCAGCGTGTGCTTATCGAACCATGTATTACGCGCTTCCACAGTCAAGCACTTAGCTCGCCTTGGTACTTCGGTTCAGAATGTGATGGTGGCTTTGCTCAGTTCACTGTTGTTGACAGTAAACATGCATATGCTGTGAATAGTAGTTTATCGGATATCGATTTGGCCTCCTTCCCTTGTTCTTATTCAACTGCCGAGAACATGCTTGTCCGCTCTAATGTCACAGCGAGCGATACCGTACTGATTTCAGGGGCATCCGGCGGTGTTGGCTCTGCCGCAATCCAACTGGCGAAGGCGCGTGGAGCATACGTCATTGCTATCGCCAGCCCAGAAAAGAAAGAACAGATCACGGCATTAGGAGCAAACCAAGTTATCCCTCGCGATGCAAATTTGCCGGCGACTCTCGGAGAAAACAGCGTTGACGTAGTGATTGATCTGGTCGCAGGAGAGCAGTGGCCACAATTTCTTCAGGTACTAAAACCAGGATCAAGATACGCTGTTTCCGGCGCCATAGGCGGTCCAATTGTCGAGCTGGATGTAAGAACTCTTTACCTTAAAGACCTAGCGTTATTTGGTTGTACCGTTTTGGCACCAGAAGTATTCGGTAACTTGGTTCGCTATATCGAACAGAACGCAATTCGCCCCTTAGTCGCGGAGTCATTTCCCTTAAACCAGATAGGTCAAGCGCAAGAAGTATTTTCACGCAAGCAACATACTGGGAAACTGGTTTTGGAAATCACATAGCTTTTCGATTAACAGCGGCCTATACAAGTCGTTGTAATTTGAGAACACTTTAAGCATCCTAAAAAGTTCTCAATACTTAGAAGATCGCTACGGTTGGCTTAGCTTGTTATCCCTTTTCATCACGCTAAGCCAGCTTGTAAAAATATGCGGTGTTTGCTTCTGAGTTATAAATGTTTAATACCAACATTATCTTACTTCTGGCGTTCATGAACAGAACCGAGATCTGAACGACTTCGGTGTTAAACCTACGATCCTATTAAATATTTTCCTGAACGCGCTCACATCTTGGTAACCCACTCTAAATGATATTGCGTCAAATGTTAGGGTTGTCGACTCAAGTAAATCACAAGCTTTTTGTACTCTTAAGCTTTGTATGTATTGGTTAACATTGAAACCTGTCGCCTTTTTAAAGCGTCGCTGCAATGTCCTTTCTGTTAAACAACTCAACTCTGCAAGCTCTTTATTGCTCAGTTTTCCTTGATAATGATCGTTTATATAGTGCTGTAGTTGAACAATTACCCCATCACCATGTTGGAAGTTTGGAGTAAACTGTTGATAAAAGCGTTGCTCTCTCGGACCAGTATCAATAACCAACATTTTTCCTAGCAGGCGCATTACTGCCGGTGACGCAAATAAGGAAACCAATTCCAAACCTAAATCCACCCATGACATCATACCCCCAGCCGTAATGATCGTTCCTTCGTTAATAAGGATGGCTTCTTGTCTTACGTGGATATCGGGAAACTGACTCGCTAATGAAGGAGCCAAGCCCCAGTGTGTTGTACAAGACTTATTGGTCAACAACTGGGTTTGAGCAAGAATAAAAGTACCAGCGCAGGCGGAGGCTAAAATCGCACCTTTACTATATTGGACATTTAACCAGTCGAGTAGCTCTGGCTCTGGTTCTAAGTAATATTGACCAGTGCCGCTGGGCGGAATCATTACCGCTGTTTTCACATCGAAGTGCGTGTTTGGCCAGTGATCCAATATCTCTACTTCAAAGTGCACATCAACGCCCAATTTAGCCGCCGCACGGTTTGCCATCTCGAAGAGTTCGCTTAAACCATATACGGAGGCTTGCGAGCTATCTGGGTAATTAACGAGTGCTATTTTCATTTTCAATTATCTTCAAGTGTCGCTTTTTGACTCTTTTGTGTCATTTTAGACTCTAAAGAAGGTAGCTAAAAGTCTTTATATTATTCGTACCGCAATGATCCTGAATAAAAGGAAAAGAAAATGACTCAAAAAGCCCTACTTGTAATTGATTTGCAAAACGACTATTTCCCGGAAGGAAAGTTTCCTTTATGGAATACAGAATCGACTTTAGACAATGTTAAGAGAGTAATAACTAAAGCCAATGAGCAAAACATTCCTGTGATTCATATTCAGCATATTGCCGACCCTGCCATGGGTATTGCCCCGTTCTTCAATGAAGGCAGCGACGGTGCCAATATTCACCCAGAAGTTCTTGCTTTAGCGCCGAATTCCGAAATCGTGGTAAAGCACTTCGCAGATAGCTTTGAAGGAACACGTTTAGAAGAAGTATTGGCAAGCAAAAATGTAACGGAGTTACTTGTATGCGGAATGATGACACAAAACTGCGTGACACATACTGCTATTTCAAAATCTGCGGACAAGTATGATGTTTCGATCTTAATGGATAGCTGTACCACGGTCGATGAAATGATTCACAACATTGCACTTCACGCTGTCTCAACGAGAGTTCCCCTCGTAACTATTGAAGATAAGCTGTAATACACGCAAAACCTTTCGCTCACACAATGCGGGCGAAAGGTCACACATATATGCACTTCCATTGATATTTGCTTACTTTGTGTTAAACATTGGTTTCCAAATAGTTACAAGGAAACGTTTATGAAATGGATAGTCGTATTGTTTATTAGCTTATTTTCAGTTTTCAGCCATGCGAAAGAGTGGAAACAAATTCGCTTCACTGTTGAAGGGGCTTACCCCCCATTTAGCTGGACGACAAAAGAGGGAAAGCTAGAAGGGTTTGAAGTCGACCTCGCTAACGCGTTATGCAAAGAGTTAGAAGTAAAGTGCGTTATCTCAAAAATGGATTGGGATGGCATCATCCCTTCTCTCCTTAGTCGCAAGAACGATGCGATTATTGCTGCAATGACAATCACAGAAGAACGAGAAAAGAAAGTCGATTTCACCGTCCCTTATGCAAAAGTACCGACTCGTTTTGTAATGAAAAATGATAGAGAAATCAACATGGATGACGGCAGCCTAAATCGTTTATCTATTGGAGTTCAAAGAGCCACAATTGGTGATAAGTACCTTTCTGCCTTGTATCCAGATATTGATATTCGTCGTTATGGTACGTTCGATGAGGCATTTACCGATCTACTCAATGGACGGTTAGATGCTGTATTTGGCGGCTCAATCGGTTTAAGTGCTGGTTTTCTTGAAACTGCACAAGGTAAAGGCTATCACTTTACTGGACCAGCGTTTACAGAGGAAAAGTGGTTCGGCCGTGGCATTGGCGTAGCAGTGAGAAAACAAGACAAAGAATTAAAAGCATTACTCGATAGCGGAATACAAAAATTGATCCAGAGCGGTAAGCATAAAACCATCGCCAGCAAGTATTTCTCCTATAGTATTTACGAGTAACCTCGTTATTTTTTTATAGTCTGCGCGGTATAGGAAACTTCCCTTTCCCTATATGGCGACAAAAACAGAGCCCTCGAGCAATCGCCCGAGGGTTATTTTTATAAAAAAGCCCAGCTATATAAGTAACCCGCTCCCATGGCCATCGTTAAGATAACGATTAGGAAGGCAGCGATCATTTGGTTCTTAAAAATTGATTTCAACAAAATCACTTCTGTAAGACTTGCGCCAGCACTACCAATAATAAGCGCCATAACAGATCCAAGAGCCATACCTTTTTGTACTAGTGCCGCGCTAAGTGGAATGACCGCCTCTGCACGGATGTACAATGGAATACCAATGATTGCTGCGACCGGAATCGCGTACCACTTCGCTTCACCAGCGAACTCCGCAATGAACTCCGTCGGGATGAAGCCATAGATAAATGAACCAATCGCAATGCCCATCATGAGATAAGGGAACACTTGCTTAAAGTCTTTCCAAGTTGATTGCCAAATACGTGCCCAGCGGCTAGGTTCTTTCTCTTCCAAGACTGTCGCTGTTGCACTACCGTCTGATGAGCAGCAAGACACTTCCACTTTAGGTTCAGGTTTTGGTGCATCACCACAGTAAGATGTTTTCGCCGCAACTGGCGTAGGTTCATTGCAGGCGCTGGTACCACAGATTGATGCTGGTCTCGCTTCTTCTTTTTTCTTGCTTGAATCGCCACAAGAAGTACCGCACGAAGAAGAACCTACCGCTTGATATGCTTCTGGTTTGACGTAACGTTCAAACCCTAGTTTTTCAAGTACATAGCCTGCTACCACTGATACTGACATCGCGATAGCAAAGTAAAATACCGCAACTTTCCAACCAAAAGTCACCACAAACAAGCCAATAATCACTGGGTTAAGCAACGGGCTTGCAAATAGGAACACCATCATAGGTCCAAAACCTGCTCTTGCACGCAACAAGCCTTTTAAGAAAGGAATGGTCGAACACGAACAGAAAGGCGTAATCGAACCTAGCAACGCAGCAATGAAGTAACCTTTACCCTTTTTCGAGCTGAGAATAGATTGAATTTTTTCTGGCGTTAGAAAATCTTGCAACACACCGACAATGTAGCTAATTGCCAGAAATAAGATGATAAGTTCGGTTGCTAGAAACGCAAACATATCCAGCGCTTCTTTAGCCATAGTTATAATTTCTGTATTCACATTTACTCTCCTCGTCATTTTTCGCTAACAAGCTTACCTGATAGATAAGCCTTTATTTCGATATTTCTAGAATTATAGAATCACAAAACAAAAGATCAACAAAATATTTCCATAAAAATGGAATAATAAAACTAGTCATTACTTATCATAAAGTTACATGTCGTTAGCTATGCAGACTGGTTGTCGATGATAATTTCAGAGCATCTCAAATCCTTTTTATCAAACATAACCTAAAATTATCAAAATAAGAAAAAACCATAATTATTGCAGCAGCACCCTCTGAGTTAGTATGACTTTCGACCATTCTTAATAATAAGGAAAACCTATGAGAGCGATAACTTACCAACGAGATAACGATACTTTCTCTTTATCCGAATTACCTACACCAAAACTAGAAACCCAATTTGATGTATTGGTTAAAGTTAACGCTGTTGGTTTGAACCCTGTCGATGCAAAAATTCATTATTGGTCAGACATGGTCACTAACATGGATAACAATTTTGTTGGCGGGTTAGACGTATCAGGAGAAATAGTCTCTGTAGGCGATGCGGTCGTTGATTGGAAGGTTGGCGATAAAGTGTTGTATCACGGAAACATGAGACGCCATCACGGTGGATTCGCTGAATTTGCTATCCATGATTCAAGAACGCTTATAAAGCACCCTCAGGTTCCGGTTGAAGTAGCAGCATCTACACCTTGCGCAGCCTGGACCGCATATCGCGCTTTGGTAGACAAGCTCGATATTTCAAATCGAAGCAGCATTTTTATCGCCGGAGGTGCTGGCGGCGTTGGAAGCTTTGCTATTCAGTTAGCAAAGACATTTGGTGTTGAACAGATCATTGCTACTAGTTCAGAAGCTAATCACGCATATTTGTCCTCGTTAGGAGCAACCCATACGATTGATTATCATCATGAAAATGTATTTCAACGAGTAATGGACATTACCGGAAATCATGGCGTTGAGGTTGCACTCGATTGTGTAGGCGGTGATAACGACCGAATTGCAGCCTCGGTGTTAACCTTTGAGGGAGAAATGGTGGAGCTCGTCAAGACTGTCGACCCTTCTCAATATCCAGATGCCTTCTTAAAAGGCTTGGGCTTCCACCAAATAAGTTTGGGCTCTGGTCATGTCTTTGGCGAGAGAGGGTTTGCAAGTATCGTTAATGCCGGAAAGGAAGTGTCTGAGCTATTAGAAAATGGAGAATTGGAAGTACCGAAACTGAAGATCATCGGCTTAGAGGATGTAGGTAACGCACTCTTGGACATGCGAAATCAGAGAACAGTTGGAAAGATTGTCGTTAATCTGAACCAAAAATAATTAATAAAAATCTCGAGGCAAACTGGCAAGGTAATGAATGAGTAAGTTAAAGCATCTTGTTACTTTGCCAGATATGAAAGACCTTTATTTTGTCTATAACGATGAATGAAAAACAAAACCTCTTGCCATACTTCCCTGCGCTTCACCAAAATTAGGCGTTTTCGAGAGTGTCTCTCCAAGTCGCTAGCAATTTAATATGACGTGGTTCAATCCCACAGCAACCACCAATAATGCTCGCTCCCTGCGCATGCCACTTTTTAGCATACTCAAGATATTCAGTCGGAGAGAAATGACGAACTTCCTGAATGGTCTCGTTGGCTTGGTGCGCTTGCTTTATCGGAGCAAAGCTATTTGCGAAAACACCTATCGTCAATTCTCTACCTGACTCACACAATACTGCTTGTGTATCAATGATCGCTTGCTCGACAACTTCAGGAATAGAGCAATTGAAAAAGATACCTGAAACATTTGTTTTCAACAGCGTATTGACCGCGGCTTTGAGAGATTCCCCTGAGCGAAGGCGAGGCAAAGAGTTAGGCTCATCCATTAAGGTGAAAGCAAGATAATTGGGCTTATCTGTTTTGGCTAAAATTATTGATAGAACTTCAACTTCAGCGAGGCTAGACACGGTCTCAGCTAACCAAATATCAACATATTGATCTTGAGCTTCAAATAACTCAGAAGCCACTTCCAGTGCCCTTTTCGGCTCGAATAATTCAGGCCTGTAAGACCCCATGACAGGAGGAAGAGACCCCGCAACGAGCACTCTATCGTTAGAGCTGGTGACTACATCTCTGGCAATTTTGGCTGCAGATTTTGCTAACTCAATCCCTCGCTTCGCATAGAGTTCCTCGCCTAAGTGAAATGGAACACATGCATAACTGTTAACAGTGATAATCTCAGCGCCAGAGTCTATGAAATTCTCATGGGCCATTTTTACATATTGTGGTGATTCAATTAGCGCTTGTGCACTCCAAAGCGGCTGAGAAAAAGGGGCGCCAATACGTTTCAACTCTCGCCCCATGCCACCATCTAAAATTGTTACTTTCTTCATTTAGACATCCATACCGCCAAACATCCATAAGCTCTATTCAAACACAATTTTTATCAATTCAAAATGAAATTGTTATGTTTAAAGTGAACAAAGACTTAATGGCTGATTAAACACTCTAGTATTTACCAGACCTTTCATTCGGACCAAGCTAATGTTATCGCCATTAACTTCGAGTAAAAGCCCATTATCTATGTCTCTCGGCGAGGCGAGCGTTACGAGCCACAATAGTGCATGAAGTGATTGAGGGACTCGCCCTCAATCAAATTTTCTTTTTATTATAAGACTTTAGATAAAAACTTCTGCAATCTAGGGTTGGTGGGGTTATCAAAAAATCGCTCAGGAGAGTCAGAAACCAAAAGCTCACCATCTTCCATAAACAACACCCTATCAGCGACCTCTTTTGCGAAACCCATTTCATGAGTAACCACTACCATCGTCATTCCGTCCTTGGCCAAATCTTTCATCACATCAAGAACTTCTCCAACCATTTCAGGGTCTAGTGCTGATGTGGGTTCATCAAACAACATAATGTTGGGCTTCATTGCTAACGCACGAGCGATTGCGACGCGCTGCTGCTGTCCACCTGATAAATGATTAGGATAATTATCCATTCTCTCCGACAGACCGACTTTATAAAGCAAATCTTTTGCTTCTTTCTTCACCGATTCAGGGGCACGTTTAGAAACCTTTAAAGGTGCTAACATGACGTTCTCTATCGCCGTTTTATGTGGAAAAAGGTTGAAGCCTTGAAATACCATGCCCACATCAGCGCGTAGTTTATTGATATCCGTAGATTTGTGGTACATATCGATACCATCTACGATAATAGACCCACTATTTATTGTCTCTAATTGATTGATCGTCCGTAAGAATGTTGACTTACCAGAACCTGACGGTCCTACGATGACAATCACTTCCCCTTTTTCTACATTTACCGATACGTCCTTGAGCGCATGGCAGCCATTAGGGTAAATTTTATTAATTGTTTTTGCTGAAATAATGTATTCCATTAATGACTCCACCATTAATCACTTGCTGCCAATTTCTTTTCTAACGTTTGTATTGCCCAAGATAAGGTACTAGTTAGAAGCAAATAAAGGGCCGCAACGGTAAACCAAACTTCAAATGGGGCAAAACTACCACTTACGACTTCCCTGCCCGCTTTTGTCAGATCAGTAATCGAAATCACGGAGACAAGTGAGGAATCTTTTATCAGGTTGATAAACTGCCCGGCTAAGGGAGGTAATGTCTGCTTAAACGCTTGAGGTAAAATGACATAAATCATCGCTTTGGGATAATTCATTCCTAGTGAACGCGCCGCTTCCATTTGTCCTCTTGGGATTGACTGGATTCCCGACCGCACAATTTCTGCGACGTAAGCGGCGGTAAACACGGAGAGCGCTATCACTCCCGCAGTAAAACGCTCAAGGTCAAGCACAGTACCAATAAAGAAGTAAACGATAAAAATCTGTACTAAAAGAGGCGTTCCACGAATGACCTCGACATACACAAGCGCCAGCTTTTTTAATGCCGGATTGCTGGATATGCGCATTAGTCCAACAACTAAGCCCAACGCTAGAGCAATGATAAGTGACCAGAGCGAGATTTTAATGGTCGTCACAACACCATCTAAAATTGGGCCAGAGCGCCACTCTTTTATAGTTGCTAAGGTATCTCCTTCAAAAATAAGATCACCTTCATAGACGTCGACAGACTTATATTGGCTTAGTTCAAGAACAATATCACCATGAATACTCTCCAGAGCCAGTTGGTTATTCTCGTCGAGAATGATGTTCCCATCGACAGGCGCGGTAATGGATGAAGCAGCGTTAGTGGCAATATAAGGAAGGACACGCTCCCAATTCCAGCTGTAATCGATTCGCTTACCTGACAGATAGACAAGGCCGCAAATTGATAGCAAAACAAGAACAAAAACAGCGTTCCACAATAGGGATTTAAAGTTATTTTGCATGTGATTCCGAGAATGACTTTGATTAAAGTTGGTTGGGTATTTGAATAAAGAAAAGCGTTAGCTTCACAGCACGAACCGTTTGGTTGGCGATGAACCGAGCCAGAAGCTAGCCGCTCCTCTACAATAACAAAATGATTACTTAACTTGCTTTAACCATTTATCGTCGTTAAACCACTTATCGTAAATGCGATCGTAAGTTCCATCGCCCTTAATTTGACGTAAATAGTTGTTTAAGAAGTTAAGCGTATCTGGATTTCCTTGCGGCACAGCCCAACCCAAAGGCTCGTAAGTAAACGGTTTAGCCAAGTGCATTAACTGCCCTTTGTTTTCCGCCACATAAATAGAGTTGTAAGGAAAGTCATAAACAAACGCATCTACCTTTCCGTTGGCAACCTCAAGTACCGCTTCAGACTGAGTTTCGTATAGATTTATCTTAGCTTTCGGAAGGTATCGTTTTACCGCTTGCTCACCCGTTGTCCCAAGCTTAGTTGCAACAACATATTCTGGACTATTGAGATCACGGTAACTAGACACTTTACCTTCATGTTTGAGATCTACGAGAATGGATTGACCAATAACCACATAGGGATCAGCGAAATTCACCTGAGTATTTCGCATAGGTGTGATAGTCATCCCGCCCATAATCATGTGACACTTACCAGTCAACAGTGTTGGGATAATGCCATCCCATGAAGTGTTTACCGGCACAAACTTAACATCCATGGCACGCGCCATTTGCTTACCCAAATCGATATCAAACCCGATGTACTGCCCATTTTTTGCTGTCATTTCAAAAGGCATATACCCAGAATCAAAGCAGACTTTTAGCTCCCCTGTACTTTTGATGTCGTCTAAAATTGGGTCTGCATTAACCGTCGTCGAAACAGCTAACCCCAGTGCAGCAAAACACAATAACTTTTTCATGGATATTCCTTTATCATTTGTTGTAAAGTTTTTTTATACACGACAATAGAATAAAAAACCACAAACAATGACTTTTTAATCACTAGAATTTGTAGGATCGTTACTAAGCTGGAAGATCTGAATGAAAATCTATACCAAGCCATTGCAATTGAATTGCATGCATTAAGTGATTAAGTTGTAGGCAGGTCACTATAACGACAAGAAACATACGCTTTGACTGAATAGTCAGCGTTTCCGAGAGTGGTTTAATTAATAACGAAACCATACAGATATTCGCTTTTTCACATTGACCGTAATGTCAAAAGTGCTTGAGTTTTATTGTTGACAATTCTTCCATAGTTAATGGTCACAAATGTGATGTACAGCACATTTCTATAATGGCACTATCACCTTTGTCGAGAGATATTAACAAGGATTCGTTGGACATCTTGACTTTGTAATACAAATAAAAAGGTGACTATATGAAAAAACTAATGACGCTCTCATCACTATTATTATTCAGTTTATCTGCTACTGCTGGTATTCATGTCGAACACTCTACAAACAAAGTTGTTCTCAATGACTTTACGACAAAAGATGCCGCTTATAGCTCTGCGTTTGATCTTGTCGATGAATACCAAACGCTATCAAAACATGAACTTAGAAATCGTCTAAACATCATTGGAAGCGGTTTCCCTCGTGATATTGCAATCGATGATAGTAAAGTGAGAGTTGAAGAATACGCACTTAACCGTGATGAAGTTAAATATCGTGCAATCATAAACTTCGATTATCACTTCAGAACAAGTGACGGCGGTAAAAACTAAAAAATCATCTGCACCTTTACTTTCTTAGAGCCCTTCCTATTTTAAGAAAGTAAAGGTGTCTAATCATATTGAAACGACTGCTTTTCATAAATCGCTCTCTCCTTACATAAACAGTATCAATCCCTACCTCTATCGTTTACATAAAAATAATTTTTCCAATCTTCATTGAGATACATTTCGTCGTTTGGCGCTTTATCATTCACTTGGTTCGCCATATGGATTCCACATCACTTAAATGAAAAAAAACCTTGAAATTGAGTTAAATTTTCTATGAAGATTAACTAAATCTAAGATCGACAATTGTCGTTACATTTTTATCGTTTATAGCAATATATAAAATGACTCTTTTTTTAATTAACCATAAAGAGTGAAAATAAAAAAAGGCAACAAGACACTTCTTGTTGCCAAAGAAAAAATACATCATTCAAAAAATATGAAAATGAAAACTAGCAGTGGACTAGCTAACAAAACCATTATATTCAAAACACTTAAACAAGTAACGATCAATATAATCCATTATATATGGATGAAAATCAGCACTTATTAAATTACACCGATAAATAAAAAAGCCTGAAAATAGTTTCAGGCTTTTTAGATTTATTAATTTTTTAGAATGAATATCTCGCAGCTATTGCAAGAATATCGTCTTCATTGTCTACATCTGTAATTCTGTATTCTGCTAGTGCTTTAAAATTAGAAGTCAAATCGTACTCTGCACCTAGTGAGTAGTAATCGACGACATCTTCATCATCACGCTCTAGATTGTTATAGCCAACTAGTGCCCAAAGCTTATCTGTTACTTCATAAGTGGCAACTGCTTCAATACCGGTGTAATCAATATTACTTTCAGAACCATCTTTAGCCCAGTTTTCACCATCACTGTATAAAACAGAGGCATAAAACTTGTCGTATTCAAATGCAATAGCACCCGTTAGCAGCTCTGCATCTTCTGCACCCGATTGCCCTTCACCTTCGTTGTAACCAAGCGCAACTTTGAAGCCATATGGCAACTTGTAGTCCGCCGCCGCACCATAAGAGGCTGCATCTGTTGACACTTCATCGTTTTCAGCCTGATAGCTAACATGAATATTCAAGCCTTCATAGCTTGTCGTTAGCTTAAATACTGAATCGGAGCGACCGGTACCATATAGATCCGCACTTACGCCAGCAGCTTCATTACCAAACTCCGGGAAAATATCCGTGTAGTCAGATACTAAAGTGACCGCACCGTATTGACGTCCATAACTTACTGTTCCGTAATCTGCACCAACGCCTACATAGCCTTTTCGGATATCAAATTCATCATCTTCAATCCCATCAGCATCTCTGCGATTAGACTTAAATTCCAACTCATATAAGCCGAATGCATAAAGATCTTCATTTATTTTAGACTCACCTGAAAGTCCTACACGAATGTAGCTATTATCTCCGTCAGCATTTTTATCATCAGAGAAATAATACATCCCTTGCGCTCGGCCATGAATATTTAATACTGATTCTTGATCTTCATAAACTACGGCTGAATTTGCAGCACTTGCAGAGAAAAGTGCTGCGATTGCGATCGACGTTCTTGTCATTTTCATTTAATTACCACTACTTGTGTTGTTTGAATCGAGTGAAATTATGAACAGTGGCAATTATTTTTAAAGTGCAAATTCAACCATATTCTATGGATAAATATAAACAAGCTCTCAATCTAAAACATTATGTCCTAGTACTCATATTAGTCGAGATAATCCATCCAAACAGGAGGCGTTCCTATTATTTTTTGAACAGTATCAATGAACAGTTTGGCTAATGGTTGTTGATTTCGGTGAGTATACATTGCATATATTTCCCCTATTGCGGGAAGATTATAATCAGGAAGCAACTGTACAAGATCTTGTTTACTCAAACTCTCCTGAAGAAAGAACTGCCCAATTAAAGCATACCCTAGATCAGATTTTACGGCATCGAGCATTAACTCAGTTTCATTCACGAAGTACTGCCCATTGATATTATACGTTCTAACGTCGCTTGATGACTGGCTTGGCGCTATACGTAGCTTATCCGCCTTAAAGTTAGCATTCGAGTATATTACTGCTGGCATTTTTATAAGCTCTTCTGGAGAGCTCGGGGTTCCATACTTGTCAATAAAACTCTTCGATGCAACCAGTGCCATATTATTACTTGCCAACTTACGTACTATCATGTTGGACTCTCGGATTGGTCCGATACGAAACACAACATCAAAACCTTCGTGGATAACATCGACTCGATTATCATCGAGCAGCAGCTCTACAGTAATGTTTGGGTACTGTTTTATAAACTCTTTAACTGCCTGATTTAAGTATGCTCTGCCAAAGAAAGTGGAGCTTGATATTTTCAGATTACCTTTCGGTTCATCCTGAAATGTAGCAGCAATACTACGAGTTTCAGTTAGAACCTCTCTTACTTTCTTAGCTTGCGCCACCATCTCAACACCTGCATTGGTCAGGGATAGCGAACGTGTGGAACGGTTTAACAGCCGTAAGCCTAATTCATCCTCTAGCTTTTTGATCTGTTTTGACAAAGCTGAACGATCTATATGATTTCTGTCAGCAGCTTTAGCAAAAGTTCCGTATTCAGAGACATCCAGTAGTAATTCAAGTTGGCTTGCGAGATCCACTGCACAATTCCTTATTTAGTTTTTATTCTTTATGTGATGGGAAATGGATTTTACAAAATTAATTTCAATTTTTTATGGTTCAAATTGCATCAGTGAATTGCAAATAATGCACGAATTAAAAACGCTTTAATTTTCGTCGCTATCTTTAGCTTCTGTTTAGTTATTCCTATCTATTATGGCTTATTACATTTAACAATACTCCACGTCTTTAAAACCCTAAACTGACCTTTTTCAAACCAAAAAATGAGCATTTTGACCAATATTTAATCGTGCATTTTTATCACTACTCTATGTTCGCTGAGGGCCTATTTACCCATAGGTACAATGAATACAATGCCGTTCCTTTTAGTATGAACAGAATCATTTAGGGCGAGACAAATGTTAAAGAAAGTTTTCGGCATTGGCCTTTTATCCGTTTTAGCTGCTTGTGCAGACGAAGAGATAACCAAGCAACCTAATACTCCCTTACCTACGATAGACGTCTCCAAAGTCATCTATGAGCCCGTTCAATCGTGGTTCACCTTTACAACAAGGCTTCAAGCCCCAGAGAAAGTTTCTTTAATGCCACGCGTTTCCGGAGTTATTGAAACGGTAGAGTTCAAAGACGGACAGAGTGTCAACAAAGGCGACTTACTCGTCACTCTTGATGATCGAACCTTCAAAGCTCAGGTCTCACGACTTGAAGCGCAAGTTAAGAGTGCTCGAGCTGCGCTAGAGCAAGCAGCAAACGAACAAAAGAGAGCCGCCCAACTGGTTAAGCGAAAAGCCATCTCAGCGGAACAAGCAGAGGCCCGAGATACCGCAGTAAAGCAACGCTCTGCAGAACTAATGGCCTTGCGTGCTCAGTTAGAATCCGCAAAGTTAGATCTTGAGTTTACGAAGATATATGCCCCTATTAGCGGCACTATTTCAAGAGCATTCATTACTAAAGGAAACAATGTAAACGCAAATCAAAGCGTTATATCAAACATTGTCTCTAACGATCAGGTATATGCATACTTTGATGTCGATGAGCGAACTTGGAACCGTTACTTCTCGACAATCAATGCCGACTCTAACTTACCTACTCGTCTTGAACTATCTGGACAAAATGGGCAGGTGTTTTTTGGACGCGTTGACTTTGTCGACAACTCCATCAACGAAAACACCGGTACTTTGCAGGTTCGAGCGGTATTCGATGCAACAAAATCAAACTTAAAAGTGGGATCGTTTGGCCGAGTTCAGATATCAACAACCAAACCAGTTGAACGAGTTCTCGTTCCAGAGCGTTCTATTGGCACAGATCTAGAAAACCGCTTTGTATTAACACTCAATGAAGAGAATACGTTGCAATACAGCATCGTAACCTTAGGCGAACGTTACGGAACATTTCGTGCTATCGAGAATGGCTTGAACGCCGACTCAATTATTGCGGTAAATGGCCCAGCAAAAGTTGGCCCAAATAGCAAAGTCACACCAAAAAATGTCACGCTAGATATTAGCAATACTTCATTGATTATGGCTTCAAACTCAACATCGTTGCCAAACAAACGTTTAGCTCAAGACTAAGAAGACAACCGAATGAAATTTGCACACTTTTTTATTCAAAGACCCATATTTGCCTCTATGTTATCGCTATTGATATTAATAGTAGGCGCAATTTCACTTTTGCAGTTGCCTGTGAGTGAATATCCAGAGGTTGTCCCTCCTACAGTAGTAGTTACAGCAAACTATCCTGGTGCGAACCCAAAAGTAATCGCAGAAACAGTTGCTACGCCTCTGGAGCAAGAAATTAATGGTACAGAAAACATGTTATATATGTTTTCACAGGCAACCAGTGACGGCAGAATGACATTGACCGTAACCTTTGCTTTAGGTACGGACTTGGACAAAGCTCAGGTTCAAATTCAAAATCGCGTCACTACAGCTTTGCCCCGGTTACCAGAAGCCGTCCAACGGTTAGGAGTTGTTGCCGAAAAAGCCTCTCCTGATCTCACCATGGTTGTGCATATATATTCTCCAGATTCTAGCCGTGAAGTCAGTTATTTAGCTAACTACGCTAATTTAAACTTGAAAGATGAGATAGCTCGGCTCGGAGGCGTTGGTGATGTGCGCCTTTTCGGTGGTGACGAGTACTCAATGCGCTTGTGGTTAAATCCAGATGAGCTCGCTTCTAGAAATCTAACCGTAATGGACGTTGTCTCCGCCGTCCGATCTCAAAACCAACAGGTGGCAGCAGGCTCATTAGGTGCGCAACCAGCCGCTAATGAAAACCAATTCCAAGTTTTGTTGAACGTAAAAGGCCGCTTGGAGAATATTGATGAATTCAACGACATTGTAGTAAAAGTTGACGAAACAGGGGCTTTGACACGTCTTAAAGACGTTGCACGCGTAGAGCTAGGTCAAAACTCTTATGCACTGCGCGCCTTGTTAAATGGTAAACCAGCGGTGGCGATGCCCGTATTCCAGCGCCCTGGTGCTAATGCTATTGAGCTATCTAATCAGGTTCGTTCAACCATGGACCGTTTACAAACAGCCTTTCCAGCTGGAGTTTCATATGAAATAGCCTACGACCCGACCGTCTTTGTTCGTGGTTCGATAGACGCGGTGGTTCATACTCTGCTAGAGGCAATTGTACTTGTTGTTGTCGTAGTCATTTTGTTTTTGCAAACATGGCGCGCGTCTATCATCCCTATCATTGCGGTGCCTGTTTCATTAATCGGTACGTTCGCTGTAATGCAAATGCTCGGAGTATCGATTAACACACTTTCGTTGTTTGGACTTGTTCTCGCCATAGGCATCGTCGTCGATGACGCCATTGTCGTCGTCGAAAACGTGGAACGGAACATCCATAATGGCCTTGCACCACTAGAAGCAACGAAACAAGCAATGACCGAAGTTACCGGGCCAATTATTGCAATTGCTTTAGTGTTATGTGCGGTGTTCATCCCGACGACCTTTATTACAGGGTTATCCGGTCAGTTTTATAAGCAGTTCGCACTAACAATTACGATCTCGACGATTATTTCAGCAATTAACTCGTTGACGTTATCGCCTGCTTTATCAGCACTGCTATTACAAGATAAGAACGCAAAACCCGATCGGCTAACCAAGCTATTGGATGCGGTTTTTGGTAAGTATGTTTTTGCGCCATTCAATAGAATTTTTGAGTACAGCTCGAACCAATATCAAGCTCTGGTCAAGAAGCTGATTCGCTTTAGCCTTGTTGTTGTGGTGGTATACATTGCGTTACTCGGGGGAACGGCTTCTCTATTCAAAGCAGTTCCTGGAGGATTCATTCCTCAACAAGATAAGCAGTATTTAGTTGCGATCGCCCAACTTCCAGATGCAGCAAGTTTAGATCGAACAGAGTCCGTTATTAAAGAAATGGAAAACCTCGCGCTGGCAACACCTGGCGTAGCACAAACCATTTCTTTCCCAGGCTTATCGGTCAATGGTTTTACTAACAGTCCGAATAGTGGCATCGTTTTTGTTACGCTTGAGGACTTCGATAAACGAAATGATCCAACTCTCGGAGCAAATGCGATTGTTGCATCTTTGAATAAGAGCTTTTCAATCATTGATGAAGCCTTCGTTGCGATTTTTCCACCACCACCAATCCAAGGACTTGGCTCTACTGGCGGCTTTAAACTTCAAATCGAAGACCGAGCGAACAAGGGGTTTGATGAGCTCTTCAAGCAATTGAACTTGGTAATAAGTGAGGCATCAACAAGACCCGAGCTGATGGGATTATATTCTACATTTCGCATACAAGTGCCGCAGATGGACATCCAAATAGATCGTGAACAAGCGATGCTGCAAGGTGTTCCTCTAGAGCAGGTTTTTGATGCGCTTCAAGTTTATTTAGGATCATTATACGTCAATGACTTCAATATGTTTGGTAGAACATACAAAGTGAATGCCCAGGCAGACATGAACTATCGTCTCGAACCTGACCAAATACTTAACTACAAAGTAAGAAATGCTGCCGGACAAATGGTTCCTCTCGGCGCTGTACTGGAGATCATACCCACGATTGGGCCTGACCGCGTGATGCACTATAACGGCTACCCTAGTGCAGAACTAAACGGCAGTCCTGCTTTTGGTTACAGCTCTGACCAAGCCCAAACGGCTATTGAGGAAGTACTGGATCAAAACCTAGCAGAGGGAATGGTTTATGAATGGACTGATGTAACCTACCAGCAGATTTTGGCTGGTAACACGATGGTGTATATATTCCCACTTGTTGTTTTGTTAGTTTTCATGGTGCTAGCTTCGCAGTACGAGAGTTTAAAACTGCCATTCGCTATCATTTTGATCGTTCCTATGACCATTTTTTCTGCACTAGCAGGTGTTTGGTTCATTGGTGGTGACAACAATATATTCACACAAATTGCTTTGATTGTCCTTGTGGCTCTAGCGTGTAAAAATGCCATCTTGATGGTGGAGTTCGCTAAAGAACTTAAAGACAATGGCCAAGATACCTTATCAGCGATTTTGGAAGCATGTCGTTTACGTCTTCGACCGATTCTAATGACATCAATTGCATTTACCGCTGGTGTTATTCCATTAATGATTGGTACAGGGGCCGGAGCGGAAATGCGACAAGCAATGGGTATTGCCGTATTCTCGGGTATGGTAGGCGTAACGGTATTTGGATTACTACTCACACCTGTTTTTTACATGTTAGTGAGTCGAAACAAAAAACGTCAAACACTATAACCATAATATAAATACTCATTTAAATTCATACTAAAGGGAGCTATTGCTCCCTTTTCTTTTGGTTATTAAGTATATTAATAATTTCTAGACAGAGCAGCAGTTATACATGAAACTAATACGCTAATATCTAACTTGGATAAACATTGTGGATTTAGCAAATAAACTACACCTGCTTTTAGAAGTCTCTAAAGCTGGATCTTTTGCAAAAGCAGCAGATGGGATGAATATCGACCGCTCTGTTTTATCTAAACACATCAAGCAGTTAGAAGAGCACTTAGGCGTTAGGCTATTAAACAGAACAACTCGCTCTCTTTCATTAACACAAGTCGGCCAGCAAATAGTTGAAAAAGCAGACCAAATATCTCAACTCCTTGATGATACTCAACAAATAGCGGAGAACTTTCAGACTGAGCCTTCAGGGAAAGTACGAATTTCAAGCTCAACATTATTTGGAAAACTCTATCTACAACCTTCGATAGAGAAGTTTTTACATAAGTACCCAAAAGCAAGTGTTGAACTAATGCTAGATGATCTTCATGTAGACGTGATTAGAAGTAATTTTGATATTGCTTTTCGAATCGGACCTATGAGGGATTCATCAATGGTAGCAAGAAAATTAGCAAAAAATACGACTGCAATCATTGCTTCTCGAAATTTAATTGAAAAACATGGTAACCCAGAAACGCCTGATGAGTTAGTTAAGCTACCTTTTATTATTTATTCAAATGGTAATTTTATTGTCGATAAACTTAAATTCTACGACAAAGAAAAATCAGATGGTTTAGATACATACCCAATATCAGGATCATACATGGTCAATGAAGCTGAGCTAATAATTGAAAGCGTAAAGTCAGGTCTGGGCGCAGCACTTATAGGTCAATTTATGCTCCCTAACAACCTAGAGTCTTCTAATTTAGTTCAACTTTTACCAGAATATGAAACTCAAGATTTTGGTGATATTTATGCCATGTACTCACACCGTCAGCAATCACCATTGGTTAGGGCATTCATTGATATCGTTCAAGAAGAAATTGGCATACCACCAATATGGGAAAAGCATTTCAATAAAAGCTAGGTGATTCTATTTAACCAAAATAAACATAAAATAAAACATCAAATAAAATCAATAAATTAAACCAGCAACGTTTAATATTCATCGAAGTTTAATGTTAGGTGAATTAAGTTCCATTCTAAATGGCGCTTAATTCACTAAATATAAAAAATTCTTGATTTATAATACTAACAAATCCATCACCTATACAAGTTACGATGTATATTGAAGAAAAACACACCTCGGTCACTAGTTTGTTAGTATATAAAATATCTTATCTTATTTTTTTGGTTATTTATACGTTAGCAACGATTTACTTTAGCGTAAAAATGGACAAAAGCACATCGGAGAACTCTCTTATAGAAATGACTCAAATAGCATTTGTGCTTTTTTCATCGTTAATGTGTTTGTATAAATCTAAGGAATATCTTGAACTCAAACACATATTAGTAATAATTTCTTCATTTTTTATGGTTATATTCGTTAGAGAAATGGACTACCACATAGAGCAGTATTTCCCTCACGGTTCATGGAAGTACCCTGCTTGGATTATAATAGTCTCGGTCTGTTATTTTTGTTTTAATAACATAGTTAACATAAAAAATGAGGTAAAATTTTTCATTTCTCATTCTAGCTTCACGACATTAACGATTGGCTTTTTTATTGTTTTCTTATTCTCACGCTTTGCAGGGTATGGTGATTTTTGGGTCGAGTTCATGGGGAACTCATACGATAGAGACGTGAAAAACTTGGTCGAAGAAAGCTTAGAGTTACTAGGTTACGCGATACTTTTAAACGGTGTTTTACTTATTAAAGTAGAAAACCACTAAGTATAAATAAAGGTTCAGAGCTTGTAGTTCAAGCTTTGAACTTTTTTAACCAAAAAAAAGCAGCAAATTATATTTGCTGCAAATGATGAAAAAAACAATATGCGTAAGTTAACTTCCTAGCAATGGATGCGTTAACGAGTTAATAATAACGAACCGTAACAATTAAGTCTCGTTGAAAATAATCCATAAAGAATGGCATTTATTACACTGTTAATTATGTAACCTTATCTAATCTAGTTATCACACGCCGTCGTTTTGATATCTTATCTCTTTCCGTCAATAAATAGCTCTTCACATCAGATCCCATTTATCATCCCACAACAGTCGGATTTACAACAAAGCAATAAAAATCAATAAATTAGAAGTGGTCACTTAAAAAATAAAAAGGAGTAAAAACGAAACTATGTCAGATAGAACATATTAAAGATCACCGACTCTGAGTAGAAAACCGTTCATACTCGTTACGCATACAATCAATAAAGACTTCCATCGCCGGCGTCACACACTTCCCAGCATGATAAGCGCAGAGTGGCTTGATCATCTGTGAAAATTCGGTGAACTCAAGCTCTTGTAAACTGCCCTCTTGCAACTCTTTTTCAACCGTAAAACGAGGTAAATAAGAGATACCAATATTACTCTCAACGCAGTTTTTGATCGTATTAATACTGCTAAGTTCGATCATGTTGTCGATGCTAATATCACGCTCCTGAATAATGCTCTCAAACATCTGTCGAAAAAGGCACTTAGGGCCATTGCTTATAAACCCTAGATCAATATGTTGCTCTCTCTTCTTTAAATCTAGCCCTTTTAAAAGCGGTGAAGCAACCAATACCAGTGGCTCCTGCTCAAACTCGTGGACCTTGAGCGTATCGTCATTACCTACTCGATAAAACACACCTAAATCAGCTTTATCCGCTATCAACTCATCTCGAATCTGATAGCAATTTTGTGATTGCAGAGAGAGTCTGACATTGGGCGCTCTGATCCTGAACTCTTTTAAAACATTAGCCATCTTATAAGCAAGTTGAGTCTCAGCAACCAGCACTTTCAATTCACCGGTCGGCTCCGAGTTTTCTTGCTGTGCTGTTCCCTCAATATTTTCCATCACTCGCGCCAGTTCATAGACGTAAGGCAGTATCTTTTCTCCTGCTTGAGTCAAAACCATCTTACGCCCTATTTTTTCGAACAGCTGCAAAGACAGATCTTGTTCCAACTGCTTGATTTGAAAGGTGACGGTTGATTGCGTGCAATAAAGCTTCTGTGACGCTTTTAGAAACGATCCTTCTTCAACAATAGCTTTAAAAGTAAGAAAGCGTTTTAGATTCATGACTAGACTCCACAACCAACAGTTCAATAAATTAAAAGTCTAAGTTTTAATTTATTCAATTTTTTAATCAATTGTAGCGAAGTATAGTGCAGTAAAAACAGGAGAGATAGAGATGACCGCCATCTACACCGCATTTTTTACTTACGTAATCATTACTTCAATTACACCAGGGCCAAACAACATTTTATCGCTCAGCATCGCGACGCAATATGGACTAAAACGCTCAACAAAAGTGATTTCGGGGATGTTTTGTGGCTATGTTGTTTTGATGCTACTTTGTGGCGCTTTCACGTATAACATGATCAGCCTCTTGCCCGTGATTACACCTTGGCTAACATGGATTGGAGCAGCTTATATTGTTTGGTTGGCTTGGGGGCTTGCTACGAGTGAGATCAAAACTTCATCGGATAATTCTAAAGGTATCAGTTTCTTAACAGGTTTCGGTTTGCAGTTCGTTAATGTGAAAATCATTCTTTATGGAATTACCTCTATTTCTACGTTCGTACTGCCCCACACTCAGAATATCTACTGGATCTTAGCGACTAGCCTCATTCTTGCTTTGATCGCACTCCTTAGCAACGTAGTTTGGGCCGTTGCAGGAAAGCTACTTCAATCGCAATTCCAGAGATATGGCAAAGTCATAAATATGAGCTTAGCAGCAGCTCTGATCTATTGTGCGACACAGTTATTTACTTAAGTATATAGTTGATCATCAAGAACAATATTGCTCTTCAACTTAGACGACTACGTTTATGTGAAGAGCAAATTCTGCTCTACAAATAGCTGCGGTTTCTCGTGCCCTTACTCGCTCCTTCATACGGCAGTTTTTGAAGAAGTAGGTTCAACGTCACTTAATCAACCTAAAGATACGAAATCTTTTTTAGTTTTACAGACACGGCCTTGGCGACCTCGGCAATAACTAAGCATTGCTTAGTATACACAAATCAGAAAAACTAAGATAATCTTAGTCATCCAAGTCCTTCGTATGAACTTTAAGTGTTGTTTAATAACCCACTCCCAGCCCGCCTTAAGCATGCGCGTAAACAAGCGAATCTGTCCCAAAAAGCACTGGGCATCCGTATCGGCATGGATGATAGTTCTGCAAGTGCAAGGATGAATCAATACGAAAGGGAGCGCCATACTCCCGACGTAAAAACGCTCAAACTTATCGCAGATGAGCTAAACGTGCCTCTAAACTATTTTTTTTGTGAAGATGAAATCACCGCTGAACTTGCGGTGAATCTCCACAAGCTGTCAAATGATGACAAGCAAAGAGTGCTTGAGAGCACAGCCCAGCTGATTGCAGACGCAATCGCCACGAAGTCGAGTACGTAATTGGGATTAAACGCCTAAGAATACGTATCAATACCAAAGAATCAAAGAGCATAACTAAGGGTTCAACATGGCTACAACAAAAGCACTTGTGGTTTTTTCCGGTGGGCAGGACTCTACGACCTGCTTAATCGATGCATTAAATACATATGATGAAGTTCATGCTATAACGTTTGATTATGGCCAGCGTCATTCAGATGAAATAGATATCGCTATCGAACTAGGTAAGCAACTTAACATCAAAAGCCACAAAGTCCTGGATGTAAAATCAATTAATGAGTTAGCGATAAGCTCGCTGACAAGAGACAACATTCCGGTATCTAATGACTTAAGCGACGCTAACGTACCCAATACATTCGTTCCAGGGAGAAACATTCTCTTTCTTACTTACGCATGTATCCATGCTTACCAGCTTGGCATTCAAGACATCATTACGGGAGTCTGCGAAACAGACTTTAGTGGTTACCCTGACTGCCGAGACAACTTTATTCGCTCTCTAAATCTCTCTTGCAATTTAGGTATGGATAAAGCCTTCAATATTAAGACTCCTTTAATGTGGCTTACTAAAGCCGAGACCTGGGCTCTAGCTGATAAGCACAATATGTTGGAGTTTGTCCAAAACAATACTTTAACATGTTACAACGGAATCGTTGGTAAAGGATGTGGTGAATGCCCAGCGTGCCTATTGCGACAAAGCGGCTTAGAAGAATACTTAGCGAGCAAATAGTCTTTGTTAGCGGTAATAGCGGTGGATAAAACCTTTTGCGTTAGCTTCTAAACGTTTTATCTCAGCGTGAAACTCCAGCCAACAGAGCTTCATTTTGATGCCGCCAGATTGGTGGCATCAATTAAATGCGAAACGATTGTCGAACCAAAGATAGCACCACACCACAACAGCCAACACTGCTTAGCTTTTACAACGCTATAAATTGTTTAGATATATCGACAATGTTTCCATAGCAAAGCTACCAACGGCATTACTCGCGAAACCGGAATTAGATAGAAAAGCTACCTCGAATGATGACGAGTCTCTCGTCTAAGCAATACTCAAATATTTATGAGTTTGAACAGACAAACGCCAATTGCGGGCAATACACGTATCAATACACAATTGCGTAGCACGAGGCTTCTGGCTAATTGGTTGTAGTGCAATGATAGTCTCAGCCGCTACGTTCGCATTTGCTAAAAGGTCATCAAGGTGGTCGATGTCTTTCTGGGTACCGACTGGATGCTTAATCTCATTTGCCCGCTCTAACGCACTATTAAGCACTGGCAATTTACCTTTCATAGCCACTTTTGGTGACACTGTCACCCACGTATTTTCTGAAGTAATCACTTCTGATGTGCCACTGGTTTCAATTTGGCATTGGCACCCCATATCTTCAAACGCCTTTGTTAAAGGGCGCAGATCATAAATACAAGGCTCTCCACCAGTAATCACGATATGCTTAGCATTAAAGCCTTGCTGTTGATATTGCTCTACGATGTTCTCGGCAGATGCAACACACCACGTCGGAGAATCTTCCGTTTTCACCAGAATATCGCCTATTTGACGTTGATCATTCTCATCTGCATACCACGTTTGTTTGGTATCGCACCATGAGCAACCAACCGGACACTCTTGAAGCCGAACAAAAACAGCAGGGACTCCAGTGAAAACCCCTTCCCCTTGGATGGTTTCAAACATCTCATTTAGCTTATACAACGCAGAACTCACTCAACTCATAACATTTCGAGGCGAAGACCATAATGGACACGCGTGTCTAGGTCAATTTAAACCAAAAATTAATTGTTAAAATAGACCATTTTGTAGTTTCATAGCGTAATGAATATAGGTTTCTGGTTAACGCTAAACCAAGCCTTATTCACTGACAGCTCCCAAAAAACTTTAAGGTAAGAAATGATGTATAAACTGATCGCACTAGATATGGATGGCACGCTACTCAATAGTGATAAAGCCATTTCTGAAGAAAACAAACAAGCGATCGCAAAAGCTCGAGAAGCAGGCGTTACTGTCGTTCTCGCTTCTGGTCGCCCATTAGAAGGAATGCAAGACAAGCTCGACGAACTGAATATCCATTCCGATCGAGATTTTGTTCTTTACTACAACGGTTCGATGGTCAAGAACGTAGGCACAAACGACATCATCCACCAGCAAATCATAGATGGTAAAGCTGCAAAATTGGTGGCGCGAAAAGCCGAAGAGCTAGGTGCGTACGTCCATGCTTTTAGTCAAGTTCATGGTTTAATCACCAACGAGCACAACCCTTACACCGATATTGAAGCAAAGATAAATGGCTTAAATGTCACCGAGATGAACTTCGAATCACTAGAAGACGATCATCCAATCATCAAAGCTATGATGGTTGCGGAGCCAAGCAAACTAACAGAAGTTATAGCAGCACTGCCAGCTGAAATGCGCGAAGCGTTTACGGTTGTTCAAAGCGCTCCGTTTTTCCTTGAGTTTCTTAACCCTGCGAGCAACAAAGGTATTGGTGTTGCCGCAATTGCCGAGTATCTGGGAATTAAACCGGAAGAAGTTATCTGTATGGGTGACGCAGAAAATGACCACCACATGCTGAAATACGCTGGCCTTGGTATCGCGATGGCAAATGCAATGGAAGAAACCAAGCAAATCGCTGACTACATTACGGCAAGTAATGATGAGCACGGTGTCGCTAAAGCTATAGAAAAGTTCGTGCTCAATGCATAGCCCTTTCCGCCATGTCTGTTGCGTTAAGCTTCTTACGTTTAACACCCCTAGCCGTCCAAGATAGGCAAGCGGCGTTGTTCGTAGACTAAACGTGTAAAAGCCTTGCTGTAATGCAAGGCTTTGTTTTTACTCAAATACTAATAGATAACAAATACAGCCATCAATCTAGCAACGTTTTGCTCGGTTGGTTTTCACAAGTCAGCTTCCTTGCAAGCAGCATAAATAACAACATTAATAATGGATAATGTAACGTCGACAAGACTAATGACCACAAACCGCTAAACGATACGATATTAGCCGAGTACAAATAGAGTTGATCAACAAGCAACAATGCCAGCGTTACAAAGATCATCTGCCGAGTATCTAAATGTGCTTTCGACTCTTTAAATGTCATGACCAACGCTGATGCAGTGATTAAAATTGCTAGCCAGCGACCAAACACAGGTAATGGCCAGATGACAGAGATGACCGATGTTGCCGCAGTCATAATGAACCAGACGCCTTTTGAGCTTAGAACTTTATCAACGTTCACATCTTGATTTGTCTCCAGTCGAAGAACATGCCAAGCCACCAAGCTGCCTAACAGCGCGCCAAATAACATATCTAAAATAAAGGCACTGCCGAGGAAAAACTTACCTAACACCACAGTAAGAGTGATGAACACGAAGACTGCCGTTGTTCCATTCAAACCAAAATACTGGGTTCTATGAAACAAGAACGTCAGCACACAAAACCACACAGCGATAGGCAAGCTAGGAAAACTAAAGCCAAAGCTGTGCGTTAACTCCATCATTGGTATATAGACATGTGGGCGCGGTAGCGAAAAGCCTTGTTGAGCGACAAGCACCATAAGCGACGTTGCACTAATTGCGAAAAAGAGTCGGTACACAAACCGGCTACCAAAGCGCATCATGGCAAAAGGAAATAGAAAGAGTAGTACCGTTGGTTCTGTCAGATCTATAACGAGTTTCGAGATCTGACTAGCTACCTCGTAACTCGTTTCTGACAACGCCCCTACCCAACTCTGTAAATCTATCAGCCACGCCAATTCAACCTGACGAAATGAAGGCGCGGATTCGATCAACTGAGTCACATAAGATACTGATTGCTTGGTAGCTTGATCAAAAAACTGAGTGGCTTGTGGCCATTGCTCAGGATAACGATATAAAGATGATGGTAATTCAGATGGGCTAAGCAACATCGCTGACGCAACTTCTACTCCATAATGAGGGGCAAACCAAATAGGCAGTTCATTTCCACCTAAAGAATTATTCATAGAAAAAGCGATAATGTCAGAGTCTGATATACAGTCGTAAAAAACCGCAGTGTCCGTTCTGCCAAGCTCCTCTCCAACCGTAACCACTATACCGGTTTCTTCCCACGTTTCTCGTTGAGCAGCAACTTGTGGAGACTCACCATCAATGATGGTTCCGCCAGGTAGAGAAATCTTATCCGTTAATACTTCATGAACTAGCACTAACTTGTCATCAGCGCGAACAATACAGAGCGCTCCTTTAACTTCGCTCGCAGTGGCTTTAGCCGTAGAGATCGGTGAAACAGGTAACAAAATAAAACAAAGGATGAGTAATAACAGCTGTCTCAACACAAAATATGACCTTAAATAAACATAATGATAACCAATGAATCATGGCAGTTAATCTTATCTTTTTCGACAAAAATTAAGTAACGAGTTATGCCAAACTGAGTTGATCGCGTAAAACCCGATCTCAACGCTCACTGGAGAATAATTTAATGCAAACCTGACAAAGATCAGACAAAACATAAAATGTTGATCGCAATTCTGCCAGTTATATAAAGATAACGTCAGGACAAAGTCATACACATTTTGTGGGTTCTCATAGTTGACACAATAAAAAAGGGCTTATTATTCGCAAACAATAAACCCCAGTTATAATAACTATGTACTGATCGTTGAAACCAAGAATGAATCTTATCTCATGGTCAACGAATCAAATTCACTGGCCCGATCGTTAGTTAGACTTGCAATTCGCATCGCCTACTTTTTGCCAAACACCCCAAGGCCCTGAGTCTGCTGGATTATCACCTTGAGTCCACCACTGCGCTTGCCAAACTTTACCATTCCAAGTAACCGTATCTCCTTTGAGGTACACTAAGCTGGCTTGCCATACAGTTGTACAGCTATCTGTGGGAGGCGTTGTCACCGTTTTCGCTTGAGCGGATACTAACGCTTGGTATTGTGTGCTGGTCTTATCAACGTTGAAGTTCAAAGCCACTCTTGCTTCTCCGCTCTGAGTAGCACCAAATTCAACATCAACACGACAACTTGCATTCATTGCTAACGTCGCCTGAGAGCACTGATCATTGGCAATAACAGCTGCATCAGTAACACCCGAAGCAAACGCGCGAACATTTTCCACAGTGAACGTGGTGCTCCCTGAATTCTGGATAACAAAGCTATGTTGCTGTAACTCCCCAACATTAAATGATGCCAGTGTCTGTTCGGTGGTGTATCCAACAGAAACATTCTCTTTTGGTGGTGTTGCTGTTCCGATAACACCATCGACAAAATTGCGCATAGCAGCGATATCGCTATAAACCCCATACATACCAGGACGAGCACAACCTATTCCCCAACTGACCACACCAAGTTGAGTAATTACACCACTGCGATTAATGACGATTGGACCACCACTATCTCCCTGACAAGAATCTATCCCACCTTGAGGAATACCCGCACAGAATGACACTTCTCCAACCGTTGTGTAGTTGCCACCGGCTTGACGGCAAGTCATATCCGATACAAGTGGGACGTCAACCTCTTGCAATCGAGACGGAGAGCTTCCTCCTTCAGAAGTTCGCCCTAAGCCAGCAACACTAAGCCAATCTCCGATGCTCGCGTATTGCGTTAGACTACCATTCGCAATCTCAACTGAAGAAACACCTTGAGGCACAGAGTCGAGCTTCAATACCGCGAGGTCATGAGAAAGCGTCGCGCGGCGATATGCCGGGTGCATATGGATCTCACTGACGTTTGCACGAACACCGTCACTACCGTTATAAACAACGCCACCGATTTTAACCGCTATCTGATTCGGAGAATCTCCCTCAACACAATGCGCAGCAGTCAGGACGTAACCATTCCCGATATAACTGGCCCCACAATATGATCGGTTACCATAACGACTAACAATTTGGGTGTAGAATTTCCAGTCACGTGGGTCGGCAGTTACTCCGCCTACGATCTGGGGTTGGATAGTATGATTTTGCGTCTGTGACAAATCATCAGCACTTGCGAACATTGGCAAAACGGCTAAAGCAAGTAACGATTTTGTTAGTTTCAAAATATTGTCCTCTTGTTTTTGTAAGCACGATCCTCGTGCTACTAATAAACAAGCAGACAAAAACGCCGATACCAATGTGGGTGCATATCAATTTGTTAACATTGCGAGCAACTTATAGAGAAAAGTCTATTGACGAACTGAATGATTTCAATTCGATAGAACCTAAATCACAATATTAAAGTTAAATACGATTATTCGTTCAGCGGTTTTCTTAAATAGTGGATATGATGTGCAAATCCTTGTTTTTCATACAAAGATATTGCGCCCTGGTTAAAATGCCATACTTCAACAAACATCTGTTTTGCACCGTAATCAGAGAACGTTGACTCAATTTTATTAATCAATGCCTGCGCCGTACCTTGTTTTCGATATTCAGGCAGCACATAGAGCTCATCCACACTTCCCATCATAACTGGCTGGCTGACGGTAGAAATAAGTTCACAGAAGTGACCAGAGATAAAGCCAATAATTTCATCTCCTTGTTTTGCTACGTAAACAAGGCACTCAGGGTCGTCAATATATCGAGCAATGCTTTTTTCTTGTTCTATCTCCTCTGCCGTTTTGAAAAGCTCAGGAGATTGAAGATGATGCTCATCATGAAGCTCGAACATAAGATCGTTGAGCAACTCTAGGTCGCTAAAACACGCAGGTTTAATCGCAAACGTGGTCATACAAAGGGTCACTAAAAATGGAATGGCTGTAGTTTGTGAGGAAAACGTCGTATTGGCAAGTCACAAATGCTTTCACGATACGTTTGTACTGTTTGAACAACAAAAAGGCCCCTGCACTTAATAAACGTACAGAGGCAGAACCAACCAACAGAGTTCGAGGATCAGGGGTTAGTTAGAATTGAGTTTTTCTCAGCGTCGTAGCACTCGCTCAATTTCGTTCAAGCTACTTGGGTCATCAATCGTTGAGGGAACGGTGTATTTTTCACCATCAGCTATTTGACGTATAGTTCGACGCAAAATTTTACCTGAACGTGTTTTCGGTAAACGGTCTACAACCAACGCATGCTTGAAGCAAGCAACTGCACCTATCTCACTACGCACTTTGCCAACAAGCTCACCTTCAAGGTCTAGCTCATCCACTTTGACGCCGTCTTTCAGTACAACAAAACCAAGTGGAAGCTGACCTTTTAGATCATCGTGGATACCAACCACCGCACATTCTGCAATCGCTGGGTGGCCTCCTACTATTTCTTCCATTTCACCTGTCGACAATCGGTGTCCCGCGACATTAATCACGTCATCAATACGTCCCATAATAAACAGGTAACCGTCTTCATCCAGATAGCCACCATCACCTGACACGTAGTAGCCTGGGAATTGGCTAAGATAACCAGTTTCAAAACGGTCATGATTACGCCAAACCGTTGGCAGACAGCTTGGTGGTAGCGGACGTTTTAATGCGACAAAGCCTTGTTGGTTAGGCCCGACAGCCTCTCCAAGTTCATTCAGAATCTCGACCTGATAACCCGGAATGGGCTTCGTCGAAGAACCAGCTTTAACTGGCATCATTTCGACACCTGTCGGGTTGCCCGCGATGGCCCAGCCCGTCTCGGTTTGCCACCAGTGGTCAATAACGGGCTTGTCCGCTTTGCTCTGAACCCACTCCAGTGTCGGAGGGTCAAGGCGTTCTCCCGCCATAAAGATGGTTTTCAGATTCGACAAGTCGTACCGTTTTAAGTGCTCGCCTTCCGGGTCCTCTTTCTTAATCGCACGAAACGCCGTTGGTGCAGAGAACAACGCATCTACTTTATATTCATCACACACTCGCCAAAATGCGCCAGGATCCGGTGTTCGAACAGGCTTGCCTTCGAATAGGATAGTAGTGCAACCGTGAATCAGTGGAGCGTAAACAATGTAAGAGTGCCCTACTACCCAGCCCACATCAGATGCCGCCCAAAAGACGCCATCTTGAGGAATGTTATAGATTGCGCTCATGGAGTACTTCATCGCGACAGCATGGCCACCGTTATCACGCACAACGCCTTTCGGCTTACCTGTCGTACCCGATGTATAAAGTATGTAGAGCGGATCGGTTGCTAACACCGGAACACAACCATGTGGCAGCGCTTGTTTGTACTCTCGCTGCCAATCTAAGTCTCTATCTTGGTTTAGCTCAGCGTCGCACTCTGGACGTTGGAAAACAAACACTTTCTCAGGCTTCCAACGGCTGTCCATAATGGCTTTGTCTACCATTGGTTTGTATGGAATGACTTTGTTGATCTCAATCCCGCACGACGCCGTCATGATCACTTTCGGCTCTGCATCTTCAATTCGTACAGCAAGCTCATTAGGTGCAAAACCGCCGAATACTACGGAATGAATCGCCCCCAAACGCGCGCAGGCAAGCATCGCCATTGCGGCTTCTGGGATCATCGGCATGTAAATAACGACTCGGTCGCCTTTTTCAACACCTTGAGCAGACAGCATGCCAGCAATTTTGGCTACTTGGTCACGTAGATCGCTATAGGTGTACGTGGCTTTACGACCTGTCACTGGCGAGTCATAAATGAGTGCAGTATTATCACCACGTCCTTGCTCGCAATGGTAATCTAATGCTAACCAGCACGTATTCATTACACCATCTGGAAACCAACGTTCTATGCCGTTTTCATCAGATTTCAAGATAGTTTTAGGAGATTCAAACCAATCGAGATTCTCCGCTTGAGCGCGCCAAAAACTCTCCGGTTCATTCTTCGCCCATAAGTATTCTTTTTCGTATGAAGACATATTGCTTCCTCCAGTATGTCCTGACATTGCTCTCGTTCTACTCAAAGATCGCTCTTTTAATCCAAAGATCGCTCTTTTAATCCAAAGATCGTCTCTTTTAATCGAAGACATAGAAGGGTACACGCACAAATCCCTCCATCAGTATTCTCGCACTTCGGCTCATAATGGCTTTTTGCACCACCCAGCCCTGCTCAGTTTGTTTCGCTTGTGCCCCAACTTTTAACGTTCCTGACGGGTGACCAAAAGTCACGGACTCTTTTTCACCGCCACCAGCGGCTAAATTCACTAACGTTCCGGGCACACACGCAGCAGAAGCGATAGCAACGGCTGCTGTTCCCATCATTGCATGATGTAGCTTGCCCATCGACAGCGCGCGAACGAGCACATCAATATCCGACTCATTAACGGCTTTACCACTTGAAGACAGGTAACTTTTCGGTTTAGAAACAAACGCTATTTTCGGCGTATGTTGGCGTGTTTGAGCTTCTTCTAAATCAGAAATCAGGCCCATTTTTAACGCGCCATATGCACGGATGGATTCGAACATTGCTAATGCTGTGTCATCGTTATTGATATCGTCTTGCAGCTCGGTGCCCTGATATCCTATCGATTCAGCATCAATAAAAATGGTTGGTATGCCCGCGTTAATAAAGGTCGCGTTGAACGTACCCACATCCGGCACCACTAAATCATCAACTAAGTTGCCCGTTGGGAACATACTTCCTTCGCCATCGGAAGGATCAACAAAATCCACTTGAATCTCTGCCGCTGGAAACGTGACACCATCGAGTTCAAACTCTCCGGTTTCTTGGACGAAACCATTGACGATTGGCACGTGAATCAAAATCGTTTTGCTTATGTTCACTTGCCAAACACGCACCGTCACAATGCCATTTTCTGGAATACGGTCTTGTGGGATCAGACCAGCATGAATGGCGAAAGGACCGACAGCGGCAGACAAGTTGCCGCAGTTACCGCTCCAATCGACGAATGGTTTGTCGATCGACACTTGACCAAATAAGTAGTCAACATCGTGATCGGCTCTGCTGCTGCGCGAAACAATCACTGTTTTACTGGTGCTTGACGTCGCGCCCCCCATGCCATCAATTTGCTTCGCGTAAGGATCCGGGCTGCCGATAACTCGCAACAACAGTTTGTCACGCGCTGCACCTGCGACTTGTGCCTCTGGTGGCAAATCTTCAAGGCTGAAAAAAACACCTTTACTTGTGCCGCCACGCATGTACGTCGCGGGCACTTTTATTTGGCTTGTTTGATTCGGAGTATTATTTGACATACGCACTCCTTATTGTGCCAAGAAATCTTGCGCGAAACGCTGCAGAACACCGCCTGCGTTGTACACGTGAACTTCGTCAGCGGTATCTAAGCGACAAGTAACCGGAACATCGACTTTATCGCCGTTGCTGCGTGTGATAACCAGCGCTAAATCAGCGCCCGGCTTGATTTCTCCAACCACGTCGTAAAGTTCCGTACCATCCAGCTCTAGCGTATTGCGGTTAACGCCCGACTTAAATTGCAGTGGTAGTACGCCCATGCCAACCAAGTTAGTACGGTGAATACGCTCAAAGCCTTCAGCAACAATGGCTTCTACGCCTGCCAGTCGAACGCCTTTTGCTGCCCAGTCACGGGATGACCCCTGACCGTAATCCGCGCCAGCCACCACGATCAATGGTTGCTTACGATTCATGTAGGTTTCAATCGCTTCCCACATACGAACCACCTGCCCTTCTGGCTCTACACGCGCCAGAGATCCCTGCACGACTTCGCCGTTTTCCTTCACCATTTCATTGAACAACTTTGGGTTAGCGAAGGTCGCGCGTTGCGCCGTTAGGTGGTCACCACGGTGAGTCGCGTAAGAGTTGAAATCTTCTTCTGGCACACCCATTTTCGCTAAGTATTCACCTGCTGCGCTGCTTGCGAGAATCGCGTTGGATGGTGATAAGTGATCAGTGGTGATGTTGTCGCCCAGAATCGCCAATGGACGCATGCCAGACAATGTTCTTTCTCCCGCTAGCGCACCTTCCCAGTACGGTGGTCGGCGGATATAGGTACTCATCGGACGCCAGTCGTACAGCGGGTTGGGATTTTGCTCTTGATCATTCAGCTTAAACATCTGAATGTAAACTTGCTTAAACTGCTCAGGTTTAACATGAGTACCGACAACTGCATCGATCTCTTCATCGCTTGGCCACAAATCATTTAAGTAAATTGGTTTGCCATGTTGGTCAGTGCCCAGTGCATCGCGCTCGATATCAAAACGAATCGTACCGGCCAGCGCATAAGCGACAACCAATGGTGGTGAAGCCAAAAAAGCTTGTTTGGCGTACGGATGGATTCGACCATCAAAGTTACGGTTACCAGAAAGCACCGCTGTCGCATATAAATCACGGTCGATGATCTCTTGTTGGATTTTTGGATCCAGCGCACCACTCATACCGTTACAAGTTGTACATGCGTAACCAACAATGCCAAAGCCAAGCTTCTCTAGCTCTGGTAATAAGCCCGCTTCTTCCAGATACAAGCGTGCAACTTTAGAACCCGGAGCAAAAGACGATTTCACCCAAGGTTTACGTACAAGACCAAGTTCGTTGGCTTTCTTCGCCACAAGACCAGCAGCAACCACGTTTCTTGGGTTACTAGTATTCGTACATGAGGTAATAGCAGCGATGATCACTGCACCATCTGGCAACTCGCCTTCTTTCTCTTCCCACGCTCCAGAAATGCCGCGCTGTGCCAACTCAGAAGTTGGTAAACGACGATGAGGGTTTGACGGACCAGCCAAGTTACGGCTAACTGATGATAAATCGAACTCAAGTACGCGCTCGTAAACGGCGCTATCAAGATCGTCTGCCCAAAGACCGGTTTGTTTTGCGTAATTTTCTACTAAAGCAACTTGTTCTTCATCTCGACCAGTTAGTTTCAAGTAATTGATGGTCTGCTCATCAATATAAAACATGCCAGCTGTTGCGCCGTATTCTGGTGTCATGTTTGAAATCGTTGCGCGGTCTCCGATCGTTAGATCACGTGCGCCTTCTCCGAAGAATTCAAGATATGAAGATACCACACGCTCATTACGCAGAAACTCAGTAATCGCAAGGACAATATCCGTTGCGGTAATGCCCGGTTGACGTTTACCCGTCAGTTTGACACCGACAATATCTGGTAGACGCATCATTGATGGTCGGCCAAGCATGACGGTTTCTGCTTCCAGACCACCGACACCTATCGCAATAACACCAAGAGCGTCTACGTGAGGCGTGTGACTGTCCGTACCCACACAGGTGTCTGGGTAGGCAATGCCCTGCTTTGCTTGTACCACAGGAGACATTTTTTCCAAGTTGATTTGGTGCATGATGCCATTCCCAGCTGGAATCACGCTGACGTTTTCAAACGCTGTTTTACACCACTCAATAAAGTGGAATCGGTCTTCATTACGGCGCTCTTCAATCGCGCGGTTTTTGTCGAAGGCATCAGGGTCAAAGCCCGCATGTTCAACCGCTAAAGAGTGGTCAACGATCAATTGTGTCTCAACCACTGGGTTCACTTTTGCAGGATCACCGCCCTGATCTGAAATGGCATCGCGCAGACCCGCTAAATCGACTAGAGCGGTCTGACCAAGAATGTCATGACAAACAACGCGTGCTGGATACCAAGGAAAATCAAGATCGCGTTTGCGTTCAATTAACTGTTTCAGGCTATCTGTCAATGTGTTCGGGCCACAGCGGCGGACCAGTTGCTCAGCTAGCACGCGAGAGGTATAAGGGAGTGTTTCATAGGCTCCAGGAGAAATGGCATTGACGGCTTCGCGTGCATCAAAATAATCCAGTTGAGTTCCCGGAAGCGGCTTACGATATTGGGTATTAATATTTGTGTTCATGGTTTGCTTCCATTCAGTCTTTACATCTTGCCTTCATCAAGGTTTTCCATTGCTCCAGAAACACAGTGATGAGAGGATCTCCTTCCTCTGTTAGAGAGAATGACAAAGGAAGGAGGTGGTCAACCAAAGCATATAATGCCCTCGTTGACCTTCGCGCTAGCGATTCTCGATAGGCACCCATTCTTGATGATCTGGGCCCGTATAATCGGCACTTGGGCGAATAATACGGTTATTGGCACGCTGTTCATAAACGTGTGCAGCCCAGCCCGTTAAACGACTCATCACAAAGATTGGGGTGAATAGTTTGGTTGGAATGTCCATGAAGTGGTAAGCCGATGCATGGAAGAAGTCCGCATTACAGAACAGACCTTTCTCTCGCTTCATCACTGATTCAACACGCTCAGAAACCGCATATAGATGTGTATCACCAACTTGCTTCGATAACTCTTTGGACCAGCGTTTTATTAAGGCGTTGCGAGGGTCACTTTCACGATAAATCGCATGACCAAAGCCCATGATCTTGTCTTTATTGGCTAGCATTTTCATGATGTTCGCTTCCGCCTCGTCGGGCGTTTGCCAATCTTCAATCATTTCCATCGCCGCTTCGTTCGCACCTCCGTGAAGTGGCCCACGAAGCGTACCGATTGCCGCCGTGATACAAGAATGAATGTCTGACAACGTTGATGCACAAACGCGTGCTGCGAATGTAGAAGCATTAAACTCATGTTCAGCATAAAGAATGAGCGAGCAATGCATCACTTGTTTGTGCAGCGCAGATGGCGCTTTGTCTGTAAGTAATCGCAAGAAGTAACCACCGATGCAATCTTCAGTCTGATCCTCGGTGTTGATACGCACGCCATCATGACTAAAGCGGTACCAGTAACAGATGATGGCAGGGAACAAGGCTAACATACGTTCGGTTGCTTTCAGTTGCTCCTCGAAGCTCATTTCCTGCTCTAGGTTACCCAATACAGAACAACCCGTGCGCATTACGTCCATTGGGTGTGCGCTTGCAGGAATCAACTCTAAAGCTTGTTTTAGCTCGGCTGGCAAACCTCTAAGGCTGAGTAGGTGTGTTTTGTACGCATCAAGTTCTTGTTGATTCGGCAAGTGACCGCGTAACAGAAGGTGAGCCACTTCTTCAAACTGTGCGTTGTTCGCAAGATCAGTAATATCGTATCCACGATAAGTTAGACCAGTTCCCGTTTTTCCGACAGTACATAAAGCTGTGCTTCCTGCGCTTTGACCACGAAGGCCTGCGCCACCTAATTCTGCTTTCTTTTCTGCAGTTTGAGACATTGTTTGAACTCCTTTTCTGTCTGACTTTTCCCTCTCTGGGGTGTTTTTAGCCAAACGAATTTCACGTTATTAGATGAGATAAATTCCGATTATCTTTTTCTTGGGCTTCCGTCTATTTTTACTTTTCCCCCACTATTTCCCTTCAGAGAATAACTGGTCAAGTTTGTCTTCGTAGTCGTGGTAATTCAGGTGCTGATATAACTCTTTACGTGTTTGCATCGAATCAACCAGTGCTTCCTGATTACCCACTTCTAGCAAATGTTTGTAGACCGTTTCAGCAGCTTTGTTCATGGCACGGAACGCACTTAATGGATAAAGCACCATGTCCACTTTTGCTTTCGCTAGCTCATCACAGCCATACAGCGGTGTCGCGCCAAATTCTGTAATATTCGCCAGAATAGGAACGTACTTTCCGGTCGCTTGCTCAAGCGCATTTGAGAACTGAAGGTACTGGTCCAGCTTGTTCATCGCTTCTGGGAAGATCATGTCTGCGCCAGCTTCCACACACGCAATCGCGCGCTCGATTGCGCTGTCCATGCCTTCAACAGCTAACGCGTCAGTACGAGCCATAATCACGAAACTTTCATCATTGCGTGCATCAACCGCGGCTTTTACACGATCAACCATCTCTTGCTGGCTGACTATTGCTTTGTTCGGACGATGACCACAACGTTTCTGTGCGACTTGGTCTTCCATGTGCACCGCTGCCGCGCCTGCTTTTTCCATCGCTTTGATCGTGCGAGCAATGTTAAATGCACCGCCAAAACCCGTGTCGATATCAACCAAAAGAGGCAAATCACATGCGTTAGTGATGCGGTCAACGTCAACCAAAACGTCGTTTAATGTTGTGATACCGAGATCCGGCAATCCGTATGAAGCATTTGCGATACCGCCACCAGACAAGTAAATCGCTTGGTGACCCAAGTTTTTTGCCATCATGGCGCAATACGGGTTTATAGTGCCGACAATTTGTAGTGGATTATTTTGTTCAATGGCGAGTCTGAATTTCGCTCCCGGTGTTAAGCTCATGACGAATTCCTTCTAGTCTTTGTCTAAACTTTCTGTATGTATAATTTGAGATTGGATGAGCTTTCGACTTCCTGATATGTGTCTTCTCATCAACATTTCTGCAAGCTCTTCATCGCGATTGCGAATGGCTTCCAAAATGAATTTGTGTTCGGTGAGCGCCTCATTCGGGCGAGATTGCGCACGTGGCGACTGGTAACGATACATCCGTAATAAGTGATAGAGTTCATCACACAGCAGAGATATTAACTTACTGTTTCTGCTCGCTTGGATGATGCGATAGTGAAAATCAAAGTCACCATGTTGATGGAAGTAAGACGCGCCTTCCATTTGGTCTATATGCTTGGAATGTGTCGACAATAGCATTTCCAAGCTTAAGAGCTCTTCTTGCGTAATGTGTCGCGCAGCTAACCTTGCCGCCATGCCTTCCAATGCTTCTCGAACGGCATAAAGTTCTATCAGCTTTTCCGGAGAAAAAGTGGTCACTCTAGCCCCAACATGAGGAATTCGCTCGATGAGCCCTAGCCCCTCTAAGCGCATCAATGCTTCACGCAAAGGCCCACGACTGACTTGATATTTCTTTGCTAGCTCAGGCTCTGATATCTTATGGCCAGGCTTCACGTCGCCATTAACAATGACTTCAATCAGTGTTTCGGTCAGCGTTTCGGATTTGGTGTGTTCTTTCTCAGAACCCAGCACTTTATAACGAGCTTTCAACTCAGAGTTCATATTCAGATACTCTTGTTACCGACATCGAAATGTCTACAATTTCTTAACCTGAATATAAAGTAGTCGATCAAAGTGTCGACAATCAAGTAAATTGTCGACAATTTAGACTAAGGTCGTAATTTAAATGGGCCTAAAATGCCCATTAAGTGCCATTTTTAGCAGAAATAAAGAATAGTGAGTTCATATTGTCGACAACTTATAAACCTTTAAGCTTATGATCTAAAGACTAAAAGCTCAGCTGTCGAACAATAATCGGATAAAAACTATTCTTTAGGTACAAATTGATCAAAGACTTGTTGCGAAGTCATCTTTTGTGAAGCGGAATTGAGGTCATAATAAGCTGGCTTTTCATCGGTAAAAATCTCTAAAGTGAGTTTGAAATCTGGGTTATCGAACAAACCAGCGGAAAGAATGTACTCACCTGTCGGCAACAAATGGTAGAAAAGGTTTGTACCACACTCACCGCAAAACCCCCTCACTCCCCAGTCTGACGACTGATAACGTTTAGGTTCGCCACCTTTAAACGTCACGTTAGGCCCACAATGCACCGCATGAAGTGCGCCACTCGACCATTTTCGACACATAGAGCAATGGCACAGGCTAACCTCATTTTTAACCTCAGCGATGACTTCAATTGCGCCGCACAAACACGTCCCTTTCATTCTCTTTTCCTCGTTCATTTCCGTCATTTTATTATGGCCTACCAAAGCGTAAAGCCGCGTGACCTAACACCAACTTCTCGCCGTGAACTTTATGAACAAAATAACCGAAATGCTCAATATTCTCTTTATATCTCTTTTACAGACAGATATTTAACACTTAATTAACCTTTACACCAAGTTCAGCTTTAACGCTTACAAGGCATGACAACTGAGCAAAAACAATAAGGCTCAACTAAATAGAGTCGCTAACATAAGGAACGTGAACATGTTAAAGGTACTCAAACCAACGCTCGCCGCTTCAATCATCGCAGCTTCATTTTCATTCAACGCTCTTGCTGCAGATATTGAAAAAATGCACTTTCTTATCCCTGGAGGTGCCGGTGGCGGTTGGGACATGACCGCCCGAGGTACTGGTGATGTATTAATAAAGTCAGACATCGTCGAAACCGTATCATTTCAAAACCTATCTGGTGGTGGCGGTGGCAAAGCAATCGCACATTTGATTGAAACGGCTGATCGTCAAGAAGATACACTCATGGTGAACTCAACACCGATCGTCGTTCGTTCGCTCAGTGGGATCTTCCCACAATCTTTCCGCGACTTGACACCTGTTGCCGCAACGGTTGCCGATTATGGCGCCATTGTTACATCAGCCGATTCTCCTTATAGCTCTTGGGAAGATGTCGTTAAAGCTTTTAAAGAAAACCCACGTAAGGTGAAGGTTGCTGGTGGCTCTGCTCGTGGTTCTATGGATCATTTGGTTATAGCAGCAGCTTTCAAAGGTGAAGGTTTTGATGCGCGCAAAGTTCGTTACATTGCCTATGATGCAGGTGGAAAAGCCATGGCTGCCCTACTTTCAGGCGAAACACAACTGCTCTCTACAGGGCTAGGTGAAGTACTCGAAATGTCTAAGTCTGGGCAAGTGAAAGTGTTAGCGATTACAGCACCAAAACGTTTAGAAGCTGCGCCTAACATTCCAACTCTCACCGAATATGGTAATGAAACTGTCTTTGCTAACTGGCGTGGATTCTTTGCAGCACCAGGCACAAGCCAAGAAAAGCTAGATGAATGGAATGCCGCATTTACTAAAATGTATAACACCGACGAATGGCAAGTCGTTCGAGACCGCAATGGTTGGATCGACAACTATAAAGCGGATAAAGCATTCTTCGCGTTTCTTGAAGATCAAGAGCAACAGATGGGTGACTTAATGCGCGAGTTAGGCTTCCTGAAGTAACAGTCGAATTGGGGTCCCTCAGATACCAACCTCAATGAATAACGTAGGTTGGTATTTCCCCATTGTATTTGCACTCTAAGTTTCACCGCATATGGACATTGTCGACAATCGGCATGCACACTCCTTTGTTTATATACCCAAAGCGGCTCGACTAGCAGCGAAATGCTTAATTGTTAATGGTTTAGTTTATTCATTGACGTCCATATGCGGTCTTTTTTACTTTTGTTAGGAGTTGAATATGCCTCGTTCAACCAACTTTTTCACCAAAGAGTACTTGCTCTGTCGTGACCGCGTCGGCGCAATGATCTTTCTACTCTTCTGTCTTTGCTACGGTTATCAAACCTCGCAGATTCCATTGTTTCCAGGTGATGAGTATGAACCATTCACCGCACGCACTCTGCCAACCATCCTGACTTACGTTGGTGTCGGCCTTTCTTTGCTATTGCTGGTGACAGGACAACCAGACAAACAAAGTGGCGCAGTGCTGACCTTCAATTGGAAGTTACTGATTGCCTTTTTAATTTTAATGGCGCTCTACGGAGTGGGCCTGACTTATCTAGGTTTTGTGATAGCTACTGGTTTCTTTTTATTGGCTGGCTTTTATCTGCTCGGGGAAAGACGTAAACCCGTTCTGTTTGGCGCGTCGTTTCCATTCGTGATCGCGTTCTACTTATTACTCACTCAAGGTTTGGACATCTATCTCGAACCGGGTTTGATTTTCACCATCTGGTAGTCAAAGAAAGGACTGAATTATGTTAGATGGAATTCTACAAGGTTTATCCACCGCAGTAATGCCAATGAACATTATGATGGTGATCGTTGGTTGCTTCGTCGGTACATTTATCGGCATGTTACCTGGACTTGGGCCGATCTCAGCCATTGCTTTGATGATCCCAATTACTTATGGCCTAGAGCCCTCCTCTGGCCTTATTTTAATGGCGGGTGTTTATTACGGTGCGGTATTTGGTGGTTCTACATCGTCGATTTTAATTAACGCGCCGGGTTGTTCTTCAACCGTGGTCACAGCATTCGACGGCTACCCAATGGCTCAAAAAGGCCAGGCAGGTAAAGCATTAGCTTTGGCAGCTTATTCGTCTTTCACTGGCGGTACGCTATCTGCCATTATGTTGCTTGTTGCCGCACCAGCATTGGCTAGCGTCTCCCTTAGCTTCCAATCGTCGGACTATTTTGCGTTGATGCTACTTGGGTTATCAGCAGTCGCGGCTTTTGCGGGGAAAGGTCAGGTAATCAAAGCGTGGATGATGACCATTCTTGGTTTGATGCTATCTACAGTTGGAATCGATAAAGGCGTAGGCGTTGAACGCTTTACCTTCGGTTTAACGGATTTAATGGATGGCTTTAGCTTCTTGTTGCTTGCAATGGCGACATTCGCACTGGGTGAGACACTGATGGGCATTCTTAAACCATCAAAAGACACCAGCGATGAAGAACAAGAAAAGCTGAGCAACATTGGCTCAATGAAAGTGACCAAGGAAGAAATCAAAGATGTTGCGCCTGTTTCAATTCGCTCTTCAATATTAGGTTTCTTCACTGGCGTTCTTCCTGGCGCAGGGGCAACTATTGCTGCTTTTTTAAGCTATGGTATGGAGCGCAACCTCGCACCTAAAGAGAAAAAGGATGAGTTCGGTAAAGGCAGTATCCGTGGCTTGGTTGCGCCAGAGTCTGCGAACAATGCAGCATCTAGTGGTTCATTTGTACCGCTATTAACGCTTGGTATTCCGGGTTCTGGTACAACAGCAATAATGCTCGGTGCGCTGATCGCTTATGGTATCCAGCCTGGCCCTCGCCTATTTGTTGAACACCCAGATGTGTTCTGGTCAGTGATCATTTCCATGTACTTCGGCAACATCGTACTTGTGATCCTGAACTTACCGTTGATTCCGTATATTTCAAAGCTTTTGGCGGTTCCAAGAACGGTGCTTCTACCGATGATTTTATTCTTCTCAATCACCGGGGTTTATTTGGTCTCCTTTAACACTATGGATGTGTTCGTGATGCTGATTGTGGCTATAGCTGCCATTGCACTTCGGCTCGCTAACTTCCCGCTCGCACCTTTATTGCTGGGCTTCATCCTTGGAGGATTAATGGAAGAGAACTTACGCCGCGCATTAATGATTTCAGATGGAGAACTGAGTTTCTTATGGGAGCGTCCTATTACCCTTACCTTTACTGTTTTAGCTGTATTGGTATTGGCAAGTCCACTAATCGTAAAGCTGATTCAAAAGTTTAAAGCACAGCCAGTCAGCGTTGAGCAGTAATCGCTGTCTCTTTCAACCTAGATAAAGCCATCCATCGTGATGGCTTTATCTTCCGCCCTCCAAATCGTTCGCTTATTGTGCAGATGGTATTGACAAATCACTCTCGTTATATGAAGGTGATTGTATGAACACACACTTAGCGCAACTTAACCAACGAATTATCATCATTCCATAGGAATGGTGGGATTTTTTGATGCGCTCAGTATTTATCGAACCCACCCATAACGGTGGGTTTTCTGTCTCTACCGTATGGGAAAAGCTCTCTTGGAGGCGGTCACAATGCAAAAAATAGCAGTTTTTGGTAAACCCGGCAGTGGAAAATCGACGGTAAGTAAAGTAATCGCGTCGGCTACCGGTCTTCCTCTTCATCAATTAGATTCAATAGTCTATAAACCAAACGGTGATCCCGTTGAGCGTAACGTTTTTGATGAAGCCCATAGCAATATACTAAGCTCAGATCGTTGGATTATAGATGGCCTTGGACCGATCAGCTCTTTTAACGCTCGTTTAGATGCAGCCGATACTCTCATTTATATTGATCTACCATACTCAGTAAGCTATTGGTTTGTGACGAAACGTCTCCTTAAAGGACTTTTCATTAAACCTGAAGGTTGGCCTGATGGTAGTTCGGTACTGAAAGGAACGTTACAAAGCTACAAAGTTCTTCAGCAATGCCCTGCATTCTGGAATGATGACTTTATGTCTCGCCTCGAGGGGTACTCTCAAACTAAAGCCGTTCATGTCATCAAAAACGTTACAGAACTGAACAATTTTGTTTTGGAGCGGGTAAAGTAAACCTCATATCAGAACATTAGAGCATGTAGGTTGGATCATCTGAAGCTCTAACAATGAAAAAGAACATAACAAGGATTGTTTATGCTTTTAGAACTCGCACTTTTATTCGTTGCTGGCGTAATTGGTGGGATCATTAACTCCATAGCAGGAGGCGGAAGCTTTATTACTTTTCCGGCTCTATTGGCAGTTGGTGTTCCTCCTATTATGGCTAACGCAACAAACACGTATGCTTCATGTGCGGGTTACATTAGCGGAGCCGTCGGGTTCAGAGAAGAGATCATGAAGAACAAGCATGAACTGCTGTTCACAGTCTCATTCAGTTTAGTCGGCGGCGCTTTCGGAGCATATCTGTTGCTCAACACGCCAGAATCGCTATTTATGGAAGCTATCCCTTGGTTACTCTTATTTGCCACCGTGCTTTTTCTCACCGGTTCTCGTTTAACAATGCTAATCAAAACTGTCGCGAAAGAGCACAAACATGCTGGCATACTCGGAGCAATCGCGTTGGGTTTACTACTTGTTGGTGTCTCTGCTTACGGTGGTTTTTTCAACGCAGGTTTAGGGGTTATTGTTCTGAGTTATCTGGTAGTAGCTGGTCACCAAGACATTAATTTAATGAACGGTTTGAAATTGCTCGTATCTACGTGTGTTTCACTCATTGCTATCGTGATTTTTGTTGCCAATGGCTCCATTGATTGGCACACAGGTAGTGTTGTTTTGGTCGGTACGTTGGTAGGTGGGTATCTTGCAGCTCGTGTCTCTCGTCAACTGAATCCCAATCATGTTAAAGGGTTTGTTGCTCTTTCTTCTATTCTCATCACTATCTACTTTTTCATTGATGTTTATGTTTAAGCAAAACTTGTACAAGTGGATAACACTCCTACAAAAAACGCTAGCGCGAAAGATTAATGCAGATAGCTTAACGATTTTTTGTGTCACTCCAGCGAGGTTAGGAATCTAATAACACTACACTAAGCGGCTAATGAAACCATTTTGATCACAAAGTGCTCGGATAGAAGATCCTGTATCACGCTCCTTCGTCGCTGTACAGGATGACGAGAAATAGAAATATGCCACTCGCGGTTAAACGAGTGGCATTGATCGAGAAAGATGGCGTTTTACATCAATAATAAGAGAAAGTAACGCTTACTTAATCAGCCCTACTTCTTTGTAGTATTTGAGCGCTCCTGGGTGAAGAGGCGCAGATAAACCGTCTTTTACCATTTCCTCTTTCTTCAAGTTTGCAAACGCTGGGTGGAGACGGCGGAAATCATCGAAGTTTTCAAATACCGCTTTAACCACGTTATAAACCACATCTTCTGGTACCGCAGTAGAAGAAACAAACGTCGCGCCCACACCAAAGGTTTGAACATCACTATCTGTGCCACGATACATACCACCCGGGACATTTGCGACACGATAGAAGCTGTTGTCTGCAACCAGTTTTTCTACATTAGGTCCAGCTACCGTTACGATATTACTATCACACGACGTAGTGGCTTCTTTAATCGCTCCACTTGGGTGACCAACGGTATAAATCATCGCATCAATTTTGTTATCACAAAGTGCTTTTGATTGCTCTGCTGCTTTTAACTCAGAGACAAGCTTAAAGTCGTCGTTACTCCAACCATACTGGTTCATTAGCACTTCCATAGTACCTCGCTGACCAGAACCAGGATTACCAATGTTAACGCGCTTACCTTTCAAATCATCAAAAGTTTTGATGTTCGCGTCTTTACGTGCAACGACAGTAAACGGTTCTGGATGAACGGAGAATACGGCGCGTAGCTCTTTAAAAGGCCCGCTTTCTTCAAACTTACTGGTTCCTTTGTAAGCATGATACTGCCAGTCTGATTGCGCGATACCGAGGTCCAATTCACCAGCACGAATAGTGTTGATGTTATAAATCGATCCCCCAGTACTTTCTACCGAACAACGGATACCGTGATCTTCTCGCGATTTGTTAACCAAGCGACAAATAGCGCCACCAGTCGGATAATAAACCCCTGTTACTCCACCGGTACCAATCGTGACAAACGTTTCCTCCGCAGACGCAGAAAAGCCTGTTGTGAGTGCCGCCAAAGAAGCCGCAAGTGCGATTTGCTTAAACTTAAACATTGAACATCCCTTTTACTTGTGTTGATGACCGTTTAAGTATAGCAACCGTTAACAATTTGATAACGTTTGAGTTCTCATCCTTGGCGGTTAGCTTAGTAATCACCATTTTATTGGCATATTCTGCCGTTATATAATGGCTCTATATAAGCGTAAACCGTATAGTCTAGAAAATTAAATCTTTAGACTGATATGTCCATTCTAAATTATCTATTAAATAGAAATACTCAGGTCAAATTACTATAATCTTGTTAAATAACCTTTATTCTATATAAATATGATGAGTTATAACTCCAGCCAGAAGACATGATGTACTTGAAATAAATAATACGAATGAGAGAACAAACAATCGTTGAATATGAATTGGAACCTTATCCCTCTTCTCTAACATTTTATATCGTTTCGCATGAAAAGTGCTCAGAAAAACAGTTCCATATTGTAGTACTCCGTGACCTGATAAGAATATATTCAGAGTGTAGTATCGAACTCCATTATCAAGAGCATCTTCAAGATACTTCAACCACTTGGATTTCAAATAAATAACAAACAAAAACCAAGCAAATATACCTAAAATTCCAACCGTAGTCAGATAAATCACTAAATCTGATGCTAAACTGATATCTTCCATCTTCGACTACTTATTAAGTTGAGTTTTATATAATTCTGTTCCCAAATACTCACCAGTCGAACTACCATATTTTGTTATTGAGTATCTAATTACACCCTTCACTACAAAAAATTCTTAAACACACTTTTTGTGAATAATAATGGCACTTTAACTTAATTTTACGCAACAAGGCTACTATGAAGTTGTTAGCTTTGAGCTGAGTTCAACAAAAACAGTAACTTTTATGCAATGTAACTCACTACGTTATATTGCTTTACAAACAAATCACCCAGTAAATATCCGTATCTAGTTTAGATAGCTGAAATAAAAAAAGCGTTGTATAAACAACGCTTTGTAGTTAGTGAAACGGATGGTTACACCGTTGGGACTGATGCTCGCCACGCTTGGTTCTGGCTATCTGAGATAGATCGGAACAAGTCACGTAGCTCTTTCAATAAGCCTTCTTGGAAACCAATGTTTTCATCGGCTTTCTGTTTGGCTGCTTGTGCGCGAGTCGCTTGTACTTCATCATCTTTGCTGCGCGCTTGCGCTTTGGTTTGCTCTACATTCGATGCTGAGTTTGCCATCTGGCCCAAAGCTTGAAGAATCGCGTTCTTTGCTTGGTTTGAGCTCATCAACTTATCGAACTTACGGCCACCACTTGTCAGCTGCGCTGTCGTGTCTGCGATATTGTCTTTCGCTAGTGAGTGCGCACGCTTAACCTGATCTTGCTGAGTTTTAGACAAGCTATTGTTATTTAATAACTCTTCTGCTTGATCGAAGCCAGCTTTTTGCGTTTTCAGTACATTATTGCTCGCCATTTCATTCTTGATTTCTTTCCCTGCTTTGAAAGAACCAAGGGCACCAATAATTGCGGTAGCACCCGCTAATACACCCGAAACGACTGCCATCGCGATCATTGCGCTTGCCGAGTTGTTGAGTTCTGCCGCTTGGCTTTCTAAACTCGCGACGTTTGCTTCAACAGCAATTTCACGTTGTAGCACTTGCTGCTCACGGCTCAGCTTTGATACTTGATACAACAATGTTAATAGCGTCAACGATTGTGATACCGCATCTGATGGTGACTTGATCACCTCCTCACCGTTAAGTGCTTTCATCGTTGTGCTCATTAATGAGCTCACCGTCGGCGCAAGAGCACTCATTAAGTTTGCAACAACTTGAGCTTGATTACTCACTGTAGGAGCTTTAGGTGTCTCTAACTGGTAGCGTGCTGCACCAGAAACACCTGACTCACTTTGGCTTTTAACGGCACCCGCTTCAAGCTTTGTTTCCGGCGCTTTTTCTGCTTTGTTGGTTTTAATGGTATCGCCTAAACCGTATAGTTCACCACGACCCGTTCCGCCTACTTTATCTAGCATAATAAACTCCTTATACCGTTGCAGGACGGCTTAACACCGTTTGCATAGTTTCACTTTTCGCTTGAATCATTTGCATGATGAGGCTCATCAACTCTTGGAAGTCTTCCGTCAACTTACCAATCTCTTCTTTGAGCTTATCAATGACAGCCTGGCTTAACGTCATTTTGGCTCGAAGGTCTGTGATATCAGCCTGAATCTCTGTCACGTGAGCATTGTTAGCAGCGTGGACACTGTCCGTTGCGCCTTTACCCACATTGACGGCAAGATCGACGGTTTCTGCGCCATAACGAATCGCTTTCGCTGTTGTTGTCGCAGCTTTTGTGCCCATATCCGCCACTTTCGCCATGTTTGCAGCGGCTTTCGTAGCGATTTCTGTGACCTTTTGAGCTACCTTACCAGCACCTTTTGCTGCAAGTTTCGCGATACCGCCAGCTGCTGCACCACCAAACGTCACAACAGCTCCAATAACCGCGACGGCGATTTCTAATGCCATTACGACTTTGTTTAGCACATCGACATTTATGCCCGCTTCTTTTAGCGCATCTTGAACGGCTGGCTCTTGCAGCGCCATGCTCACTGCTCCCATAACGCCACCAGCGATCATAAGTGCACCGGCTGCTGCACCAACACCCGTTGCCACCATTACGGCACCAACAACAATAGAAACCACCGCACTGATCCAACCAAAGATCTTCGCTGCTAAGCCTGATTTTTGGGCTTCTTTTGCAGCGGCTTCCGATTCTTTGATTTTGTCTTGGTTTTCCACCATCTCTTTTTCGTGCTTAGCTTTTGCGACCTTCACTTCCTGAATTTTCAGCTCGTTTTGAGCACTTTTCAGTTTATCCGTGATAGCAGCAAGCTCTACTTCAAAATCATCAGCAGATCCTGCGATGATTTTGACGGCAATCGAACCTGTTTGGTCTGCAACTGCATGGAGAGATTTTGCAATGGTATCGACGATCTTTTGCAGCTGTGCCATGGCTTTTAGCGTCAAATCATTCACTTTGTCACTAACAGCTGCGTTAGGTGCATCTAACTGAACTTTTACTTTTCCGGTGTTCAGTACATCTGCATCTTTACTCTTCACGTTTTCTACCGTCACAGAAGGCGTCGCTGTAGACGCCGTTTTCTGCACGTTATCTAACGTGGCTTGGCCAGATTCAGGGCTATAAACCTGTGTCTGGATGCGGTCAAGTGCAATAGAACTCATAGTCTAATTACTCCTTTTTATTTCTCACCGCTTCTAACATGATGCCTGCACGCTCATGCAAATCTGCATATTGTGATTTTCCGGCAGACATCTCCTTCGCGCTGTAAAACCCACTCTCTGCTTCTGTCAGTTGTTCCAGTTTCAGGTGACATTCAGCAGAGTGAAAAGGTGGGCGTGGATCATTTACGTCCACTAGCGCTGCGTAGCTGTAGGCGTCTATTGCCTGCAGATACTCACCCAACTCCTGACGAGCCGCGCCAAGGCCAATGAAAAATCGCGCCTGATAATGATCAAGCATGCTGAGTAATTGAAATACTTTCGCTGCTTGCTCAATCTTTCCCGATTGGAAAAAGTTGTAACCTACGGCATAAATGTGTTCGATGGTGTCCTGAGACACATCGTGCAACATTTTTAGCGTGCCTCCCTCTTCCAGAAAAGACAGCAGCTCTTCTGCTTGCATTTGGGATGGATCGGTCGCGTTTGTTTTAGTCATGGTTGGTTATCCTTAAATGGCTCGTAGGATTTCTTGTAAAATACTGTGGTACTTCTGAACAAACTTGTTCATCGCTTCAACGGTCGAGTTGTATTGAGAACTGGTGTCGTTCAGCTCAGTGGTTTTGATTTGCACTTCATCGTTAAGCAACTTGGATTTAGCACTGACAGAACTAGAAAAATTAGACAGTTTTTTCGACTTCTCTTCGTCTTGGTACGACGCACCATCACCGATAGTAATACCTTGTGTTTGAAGGAAGTCTCGATGGTTTGTTATCTTATTATCCGTCAAATACTTGTACTCAGGTGAAGCTTCAAAATCCGTTTGATTGCTGTAGTTAAAGTCACTCGCTTTGAAGTTACTTTCTGGATATCCCGGTTTATAAACCCCATCAACACTTTGCGTAGAGTGAATTTTTGATTGCACAACACCAAAAACTTTAAGCTGTATTGTGAGATCCTCTAATGCCTCTTTCTGGTCATTACGTTTCTCTAAACGGTTAACACGACGCTCATTTAGTGCAAGCAGCACTTGCTCATCAAAACGGTCTCCAATGCTGGACTCAACAACGGCCAACAAATCACGAGCCGTTAGAGAGTGCTCTGCTCTCACCTCGCGATCCGCTTTCTCTTTATCGGTGATATTGAGTAGACGCTCTTTCAATGCCCCTAAGTTCTTGCGCAATGCCTCGTATCGCTCAGTAAATGAAGCCCCGGTAGATTCACCTTTTACTATTTTTTCAAACTGTAATCGGATATCTCGTTCGGTGTTTTCTTTGATCAAATTAACTTGAGCTGCCGTTATTTGTGTCTTTTGGACATCGGCTATCGCGCTGTCCTGGTAAAAGTCGTCGATTTCTATATTTGTTAAACTCACCGCGAAGTTGGCGAACAAGCTAGAAAGGGTCAAAGGCTCAGTTCCACCAATAACAGTGTTAAGTGCTGCTTTTAGATTGTTCGTTCCAGTCGCCTCACCATAAGCTGCACTATATTGGCCTTTCACTTGAGCGGCCATTTCATCTAACGCTTCTTTAAGCTGCTGTTTAGAAATACCAGGAGTCCAGGTAATTCTGCTAGCTAGCGCACTTGCGTCATCGGTGCTTAAAGTAATACCAATGCCTTGAAAACTACTTTTTAATTGAGCTGAGACTTGAAGGGCGAAACTCTCTTTAGTCAACAGAAAATCCGAGCTCTTCAGTTGCGCGAGATTAACGGAACCTAAGCTACTAAAGGCATTGCGAAGAAAAGAAATAGAAGCATCTCTCACTTCACGGGAGCCCATTTGATTAGCAAGCTCTGCAACAAAAAGAGAAATTTCTTTGGTGGCATTAGCCAGACCTGTCTCGGAGAGGTTGGCGATCTGCTCCGCTTGGTTACTCTGAGTGCCCAGATTAAATTGACTAACAAACTCAGTAGACAACGAGCTATCTACGTTTTCTGTCAGTAACTTACTAAACCAAGCATGAAACTGATTTGATAGCGTTTGGTTTGTTTGAGCATTAAACTCGGCTGCGGTTAATTCGCCATCTGAGTTAGCACTTTGTAGCGACTTTATCCAAACAGATGCGGTGTCGGTCAATGATATACCAGCAAACGCGTTATTTTTCGCTTTTAGGTTTTCAAGTGTATCAACATAAAGCGCGATACTTTGTGATTCCGTTTGTCCCGAGATAGTTGGCAATGAAGAGATTAGAGAGGCAAGTTGCTGAGTCTCTGCTTCACCCAGTACAGGGGTAAATGCCTCTATCACGTTTTGTTGGAAAGTGGGTAATGGTGCACTACTCGCAGCTGTGTCTGTTGCTCCTGTCGTAGAGCCAGTCGTTTTCATATTCGTCATTTCCAAACCTCTAAATCATCATGCCGCGCATCACTGTGGGACGCTTTCTGCGTTTACCTGACGTACCTTGTAGCTGATTTTGTTGTTGCCGGCGGCGCTGGACTTCGTCTATTAGCTCTTGCTCTGCACGTTTCATGGTATCTACTGGCGCTTTTATGCCGCCAAGTAAAACATCCCCCGCAACAGGACCAACACCTAAGCCTTCCAATAGCTCGTTAAAAATATCGGTTCTGTCTTCAGCTTTTCTAATGGCAAGCTCAGCGTTCTCAATCGCATCGGTAAACGGTTGCTTCATCTTGATTCCTATCTTAAAGCGGGTCATCTCATCGGTGCTGTCAGTAACAGTCGTGAGTTTTTACTTTTTCAACTTTTTCAACTTTTTCAAAGGTCTATAATCTGCTAGGCGTAAACAGTACCAGTCTTCTAGCTCATCATGGCTTGCACCGCATGCTTTTAGATAGAACTGTGCCAATCGCTGGCTGCTCATGTTGCTACCACGTAACACATCGACGTTGCCGCGAATGACCCAATCGGAGGGATAAAGTTGAATGGCATGTTCAGCCAAGAGAAATAAGCCGGCAAAGGGGTTACTCAACCCCAATTTTGGACGAACGCGTTTCAGAAGAACGATGATGATTTCACCGTCCTCCACCCGAAAAACGAGCTCTAAGCCCTCAACTTCAATTCGATAACCAAGTTGAATTTCACTTTGTTGCCAAAAGTATGGCGTCACTTCGATCCCCGCTTGCGCCAGCGAGAGTATTAGTTTTGTTTTCATTACATCCCCACCCTTCCCAGTGGCTGAATATTGATTTGCTGGGTTAGTTCTTGAAATGACAAAACGGGCAGATCGTAGTATTCCGATTCAATAAGCTTTCGCACATATCGGCGTACATCCATAGACACAACTAGCACAGGTTTATTCGGCATGCGGCTTAAGTCACCAATGGTCTGTTTCACATCACTGACAAATTGTTGCGTTACTGACGGGTCTAACGCCAAGTAACTCCCTGCTGAGGTTTGACGAATACCGCTGCGTATTGTGTCTTCGAGACTTTGATCCAATAAGTAAGCGGGCAACATGTTTTGTCCGCTCGCGTATTTGTAGCAAATGTAACGTTTTAAGCTGGAACGAATGTACTCCGTCAGCTGTACAACATCTTTCTCTTTTTGGCCCCACTCAACCATCGCTTCCAAGATCACGCGAAGGTTTCGGATAGAAATGTCTTCAGAAACCAAGCGTTGCAAGATTTCCGTCATTTTTTGCAACGGAACAATACGCTGGGCCTCTTTGACTAGCTCCGAATAACTGCCTTCCATCTGCTCCAACAGATAACGCGTCTCCTGAATACCAATAAAGTCTTGTGCGTACTCCTTAAGAACATGAGACAAGTGGTACGTTAAAATCCTGTCGGGTGTGAGAAAACCGACATGACTGGCTACGAGTTTTTGCTCATAACTCTGTGCCACCCAAATGCTAGAAATGCCGGGTAGAAAATCTTCATCTTGCTCATAAGGCACGCCTAATAAATCGATCTGTTCATTCCCTTCTGTCACCAAGAGTTGATCTTTAACAATTCGTCCTCGTGCAACCGGGACTTCTTGTAACTGAATTAAGTACTCGCCATTTTGCATCCCCTCGTTAAAGCGCAGGTGGATGCCTGGGAAAGGCACGCCTAGGTCGAGATATAGTGCGCGTCTAACCCTTGCTAGCTCTTCATTTAATGCGACCGCTTCCAAGCTTTCCTGAAGGCTCGCGTCAAGATCGATCAAGAGTGGGACCGTCATGGCAAACTCTTCTTGCTCACCTAATTTGCCTTTACTGTTTCTAGATGGAGTGGGTTTGTTTGGCTTCGCTGCTGGCGAACCGGCCCCTTGCGAAACAAAGCTTGATAAGTCGGTGCTATCTGATTCAGCTTGTTTTTTCTGTTGATAGAAAAGGAAGAAACCACCACCACCAACCACGGCGGCCAAGACCAGAAAAGTGATTTTTGGAAACCCAGGGATGAGTGCGAACAGCACCAAAAGCACACCACCAATAAGAAGCGCACGTGGCTGAGCAATGACCTGCCCACCAATGTCCGACCCAAGATCAGAAGAATCTTCATGAGAAACACGCGTCACGATAATACCGGCGGTAATCGCGATAAAGAGTGCCGGGATCTGCGATACCAAACCATCGCCAACGGTCAAAATCGCAAATAACTCAAGTGCTTCAGAAGCACTCATGCCTTTTTGCGTTACCCCGATCGTGACGCCACCTAAGATGTTGACCACAATGATGACCAGACCCGCAATGGAGTCGCCTTTAACGAACTTCATCGCGCCATCCATCGAGCCATACATTTGGCTTTCTTTTTCAATCAGTGATCGTCTGTGCCTAGCTTCGTGTACGTCAATTACTCCGGCACGCATGTCACCGTCAATACTCATCTGCTTACCAGGCATCGCATCGAGTGAGAAGCGCGCACTAACTTCTGCTACCCTTTCTGAGCCTTTGGTGATCACCATAAACTGAACAATGGTAATGATCAGGAACACAACAATACCGACCACTAAGTTACCGCCCACAACGAAGTTACCGAATGTATAAACGATTTGACCAGCATCGCCTTGTAGCAAGATCAAGCGGGTTGTCGTGATAGATAAAGACAGACGAAACAATGTCGTGATCAATAGCACCGCAGGAAATGCAGAGAACTCAAGTGGCGTGGTGATGTAAATCGCTAACATAAGCAGCACCACCGCAATGCTCATGTTGGTGCCAATCAGCACATCCACCAGTGCGGTAGGAAGTGGCAATATCATCATAAAGACGATCGCGAGTAACATCACCGCAAGCATGATGTCTTTGCGTTGCCCTACTTTGTTTAGAATATCGATCAACTTATTCATGTGATTCACTATTTAAAGATTGCAGATAGCGTCGGTGCGCTTGGCGTGCCCCATCGACGTCATTTTGTTTCCAACGCGCTTGGCTTAAACAAAACCAGAGTCCTGCCGAGTCAGGATGAAGGTCAGATTTTAATAAGTGCTCACACACCTCAATCGTCCGGGTATATCGACCACTTTGTAAACACGCCACAGCAAGTGTTTGCATCGCCTCTTTGTGCTGCGGTTCTATTTCTAGAACCGCATCGAGAATAGAAATGGCATGCTCTGGCTTTTGGTATTGAACTTGTAGCGCAGCGTGAACAAGTAAGAGTTCAATGTCTTTGGATCTCAACATGTTGGTTAGACCTGAATAAGGAGATTGAGCGCCATAGTAAGGTAACGCTGATCAAGTTGTGTACTTTGTAGCGTTTCGGATGCTTTGATAAAAGAAACGGAGCCTGAGTCCTGTGCAAGAACTTGCAGCTGAGCCAACGTTTCATCGAACTGTTGGCGGTACTTTTCTGGACGCAACAATTCTGAGTGCAACAATTTTGGCTTGGTTAACGCGATTAGGTATTGGTCTGAAGGCCTGAGGTCATAGAGCTTCTCTAAATGCGTAGCGACCGCCTGTCCATCCGGAAGTAATTGAAACCGTTCAGGGAAATCGGCCTTAACCTCACTATGAGTAACATGCGTGAAGGCTTCTATGCCTACGTTTAAAGTGCTAACTCGAGTCATGAGCCTGCCACATCGTTATGTAGACGAGCCAAAAGCGTAAACGCTTGCTCTAAGGTCGGAAGTGTTACTTCTTCTCCTTTTAGCCTTGCTGAAAAAACCAGAGTTTGCTCATCTAACAAGCCGGTTTTAATTTCGAAAGGCCAGCCTTGATCGGCATGACACAAACACAGTGCACTTTGAATCATGTCACTGGTTTGATGCCAAGATAACGCTCGAGACAACATCAAGAATAACTGCTCACCCTGTCGCTCAATATGCAGCGTACCACTTTGCTCAAAATCCAGCTGCACCCGTCCAGCTGATGAGAAATCGACGGCATCGAGCCCCATTCCTCGGCAAAATTCATCGACGGATGCATCAATCCAACTCATCTTCCCACGCTTCCTCTTCTTCTATATCAATGGCTTCGTCTAGCGCCTTTTGTACCGCTTGGATTAAATTCTGTCGTTGTTCTTCATCGGCGAATACGTCAATTGGGATTGCGCGAACTAACTTATGGAACTCTCGAAAAAAATCGATTTTTTGTTCTACCGCCGTCAATTCCATTGCGTTGGCGACTTTCCATATCTCATCACTGCTTACCCATCGCTGCTCTACCAACGCAATCACATCAGCCATCAAATTAGAAACTTGATAAGCCATAATTCGTCCTTTCCGGTTTAAACATTTGGAACAGCTGATTCACACGATCTTGCAACGTATTTAGAGTTTTGAGTTTTTGCATATCGGACATCAACCACTGCAACTTAACCGAATCGATACTGCTACCTTGAACACTAAGATCTGCACTCATGCCTTGCAGCATAAAGTCAACAGCAGTCGATACCTCCTGCTCACCAAAGCGCGCCACTACATCTTGATAAGCCGCGCCGAGCCCTTGATAACTATGAACGGTATCGCGGTAGAAGCCGCGCAGCTGATGCAAAGAGCTAAACTCTTGCTCTTGGCTGTATTCATCAGCAAAATTTGAGACACGGATTTCCGTATCAATTTGAGACCATGTATCTGGGTTTTGCTCGATTCTTAGAAGTGCTTGGTCAATCAGCGCTAGTAGGTGTTTACTTTCTGGACTCGCACTCAAAAACTTTTTAACGGCTTTTAGGGCGAGGTATTGATGGCTTTTCTCCTCGGAAAACCCATTCAAGTAGGCTTGTAATTGCGCGATGGTCGAGATATTTCCTCCCGCCATTTTTGTAGCCAAATCTTTGATCTTTTGATTCTTTTCAAGATCAGGGACTTTTCTTAAATAGTCCGAAACGAGTTCATGTGCTTCATTAACTCGAACACCACTGTCTTTCACTTTGCGCTTGGTCAGATCTTTCTCTGCTTTTTCGGAACCGAGTGAAGTGAGTTCTTCCATCGCATCAAAAAGTGATTGTGTGGCATTGTGAACACGGACGGTTTCACCGCGATAATTGCCTTTTTGTGAAACGTCGGGGCGAGACGATTCCAACCCGTTTTGGATAGACGCATCAAACTTTGGATTTGTTGCGATATGATTGTTGATAATACTCATTCACTTGCACTCCTTCCGCACAATACAGGCGAATTATAGGAAGTGCGCTTTTTTGAAGCTGTCAAAATCAGACGTGTTTTTTTAGTGCGCTTTCAGTTTTCTAAAAACTCCCGACTGATATTCACTATAAATTGATTCTTATACTTTCTATCCTCTCAGCATCAATCATTGCGCATATTTTTACCTTGAACGATTTCTCATACATCACTGATATCCAACAATCTGCGATTAAACACACGCGTTTGATCCAAATTCGCGGGCGCGTTACACAAGTCACCGGCACCATTATCAAAGCTGTCGTCCCTGGCGTTCGTGTAGGTGAACTGTGTGAGTTGCGTAATCCCGATCAAACTCTGTCTTTGTTAGCGGAAGTGGTTGGCTTCCAGCAGCATCACGCTCTGCTCACCCCGTTAGGAAATATGTTTGGGATTTCCTCAAATACAGAAGTAAGCCCAATGGGCAAAATGCACGAAGTGGGTGTTGGCGACCACCTGTTAGGTACAACGCTTGACGGGCTTGGACGTCCTTTCGATGGTACGCAGAGTCAGGAACCAAGTGCTTGGTATCCTGTTTATCGCGATGCGCCACCACCAATGCAACGTAAACTAATTGAAAAGCCAATCTCTCTTGGCGTTCGATCCATTGATGGGCTACTGACCTGTGGTGAAGGTCAGCGCATGGGTATTTTTGCAGCGGCTGGCGGGGGTAAAAGTACCCTACTGGCAAAACTGATTCGCTCCGCAGAAGTTGACGTGACCGTTCTCGCCTTAATTGGTGAACGCGGACGCGAAGTGCGCGAGTTTATTGAGCATGACCTAGGCGAAGAAGGAATGGCCAAATCGGTTTTAGTGGTCGCTACCTCTGATCGCCCAGCAATGGAGCGCGCCAAAGCCGCCTTTGTTGCCACTTCTATCGCAGAATATTTTCGTGACCAAGGTAAACGCGTGCTACTGCTGATGGATTCGGTGACGCGTTTCGCCCGCGCACAGAGGGAGATTGGACTAGCCGCAGGCGAGCCACCAACACGACGTGGCTATCCGCCTTCTGTTTTTGCCGCTTTGCCAAAGCTGATGGAACGAGCTGGACAATCAGACAAAGGATCAATTACAGCACTGTACACCGTGTTGGTGGAAGGTGACGACATGACGGAGCCTGTCGCGGATGAAACTCGCTCAATTCTAGACGGGCACATCATTCTCTCGCGCAAACTTGCGGCAATGAACCATTACCCCGCCATTGATGTACTTCGGTCAGCAAGCCGAGTGATGAATCAAATCGTTGAACCCGATCATCAGGCGTCTGCTGCTCATATTCGCGAAATGTTAGCTAAGTATGAAGAAGTTGAGCTGCTAATCAAAATTGGCGAATACCAACATGGCGCAGATAGTCGAGCGGATTTGGCCATTGCACAAAGTGATGATATACGCACCTTTTTACGCCAAGGCACTCATGAACCAAGCGATCTTGATGGCGCTATCGCTCAACTTAAAGGGATGGCGAAACAATGATAGAACGCTTATTAGAAATCAAAAAAATTCGCGCTGAACGTGCGGATAAAGCCGTCAAGCGTCAAGAATACCGAGTGTCAAACGCCGCAGCACAGGTTCAAAAGGCCGAACGTTCTGTCGCGGACTATCACGTTTGGCGCCAGGAAGAAGAAGAGCGACGTTTTGCTAAAGCAAAACAACAAACACTCGTTCTCAAAGAGCTAGAAACATTAAGACAAGAAATCGCGTTGTTAAGAGAGAGAGAAGCCGAACTTAAACAACGTGTGGCCGAGTCAAAAAAAGCGCTTGAAATCGAACGCTCGGCACTTAAAGAAAAGCAAAAAGAGGCGCGACAAGCCCATAAAACCAAAGAAAAATTCGTTCAGTTGCAGCAACAAGAAGTCGCGGAAAAATCGCGAGAAAGGCAATACCAAGAAGAACTCGAACAGGAAGAGTTTCGCACTGTCGACATTATCTAAAGGTTCACTATGCGCATTACCCCAACAACTGAAACATCGAATACGCTGCACAAATCAACGCCGGAACAAGCGCCTCTCGAGAAGGAGGCCGAGCTTCAATCACAATTCGAGCATGCAATGACGAAGAAGCCTAGCAAGGGAAAGGAGTCTATCGTTGCGAATCCCCAAAAAAATCATACTGGCGAAGAAGACATACCGCTAAGGCATAAGACATCTCAAGGTCTAGATAAGAAACTTAACCTATCGAACCAAGAAGCCAACGCTGACAAAAACATCTCCACTTTAAAAGGTCAAAGTGACGTCGTCAGTAAGAGAGATATAGAGAAATCGCAAGACGACGCAGCAAATAGCGAAGAAATAATTAGCAAAAACAATAAATTGCTTAAACATGATGGAAAAAGCGATGGCGACACAGTTCTAAGTTCCCCTTCTACCGAGCGTGTTGATCCTCACTTTCAAGCTCAAGCTCATTTGAAAGATGATAAACCGACGCCGATGGATCAACGTATCTCACCGGATTGTCTCTCTACGCTTGAATCTGGCTTGCTCCCCCAAAGTGCGACAGCGACAGAGCTCGCTCAAGATGGGATTAACATTGTTGGCTTAACGAAAAAGCAAACTGAAAAAACGCACAATAAGCGTGCAACTCCGCCGCTACAGAATACAGGCAAACGACCAGACCAAACTGGTGGCCTGCCTGAAACCAAGCCTCTTGAAAAAATCGTGACGAAAAGCGCACTAGTCGCCGTTAAAACGGATGAAGAAAAAGTGCCTTCTCAACCCTTTGCAAGTGCGGTAACACAAGGCGATGTCATCCTAAAAAGTGTTGCTTCGCAGGCTCAACCAAGCCCAACGCGAGACGTAAACCAATTACTCCAGCAATTGGTGGACAAAATCTATGTTGCTCTACCAACCGCATCGGACAACAAAGAGGTTCGGCTGTTTCTAAGTGAAGGGCAATTAAAAGGTGGTGAAATCCACATAAAGTTGGACGCTCAAGGGTATAGCGTGACGATTCGACAAGAGCATGCCCTTTCCATTATTAGCCAGCAAGCTAGACAAGATCTTGCTGAACGGCTAAACCGATTCGGCGGTGAGCAGCCACCTCGCTTAGCGATCAGCGAACAAACTCAACAGCTCGATCAACAACAACATGAACAACAACACTCACGCCAACAACGCAGCGTGTATGAAGAATGGCAAGCGGAGAATGACCTATGACGCCGTTAATAATACCCAAAGTGGATGCAGAAAGTATCGCGCTCAGCAATCAACTTTGTGCAAAACAGTGCCACTTCCAAGGGACTGATGGTCAGAGCGTATCGATTACTGTTGCTCAAATCCCTTCATTTGAAGGGTTCCGTTTAACCACGTTGATTGGAGGGCAAACCCTACAAGTAGACTTTTCTCGTGCGCAGCTCCAACATTGGCTGAAATCGACCTTAAATGCTACTGCGTTTGAGTCCCTGCCTAACTCCCTCCAGTTAGCACTTTTGAGCTCACAGATAGAACCGCATAGTGAGGCAATCAAAGCGCTATTTGGTCAGTTACCCATTCTTAGTCAACTACAGCCGTTAGAGGCGAGCCAGGCCCAAGAGCATACTTTAATGTTAACCCTCAATAAGCCTAACGGCTCTCTTTGTTTGTGGGTTAGCGAAGGATCAGACGTGTTGTTGGATGCGCTACCAAACAGCGCTGCTCTACAAGCTCGACACCTCGCTTTACCTGTGTGGTTAAGTCTTGGAAGGACCCATTTGACGTTAAGCGAATTTAATTCGCTCGAGCTGGGAGATGTCATCTTTTTTGACGATGGTTACATCGCCAAGCAACAAGCCATTTTTCAAGTATCTAACCAGAATCTCTGGCGCTGCCAGCTAGATGACCAAACTTTTCACATTATTGAAAAAGAAACCAATATGAATGACGTAAACACTTCAGAAATGTTAACCGACCACCAGCAACTGCCTGTGGAACTCACGTTTGATATCGGCCATCAAACCATCACGCTAGAGCAGCTTAACCAGCTTCAGCCAGGGTACGTATTCGAGCTAAACCAGCCTGTATCTAAGCCGGTAACATTGCGTGCCAACGGCAAAATCATTGGTGAGTGTGAACTGGTTAATGTTAACGAACATTTAGGTGTGCGCGTAGTGGAGCTGTTCGGTGGCACGCAGGAGCCAGCATGATCCAGTTACCCGACGAGCTCAATCTCATTGTCAGCTTAGCACTGCTGGCACTGATCCCATTTATCGCCATGATGGCGACGTCGTTTGTGAAACTCGCCGTTGTATTCTCACTGCTGCGTAACGCTCTCGGTGTACAGCAAATTCCGCCGAATATGGCGCTTTACGGATTGGCTATCATTCTGTCAATTTTCATCATGGCTCCCGTCGGGTTTGAAACCTACGACTACGTAAAGCAGCATGATATCTCCCTTGAAGATTCTGCAAGTGTAGAAGGCCTCATTGAAAGCGGTTTACAGCCTTATCGAGAATTTTTGAAAAAGCATATTCGGGAAACCGAAGCCATATTCTTCACTGATGCTGCACGCACATTGTGGCCACAGAAGTACGTAGACCGTTTAGAGTCGGACAGTTTATTGCTCTTACTGCCCGCATTTACCGTCAGCGAGCTTACTCGCGCTTTTGAAATTGGCTTTCTGTTGTACTTACCGTTCATCGCTATTGACCTAATTGTGTCGAATATCCTACTCGCGATGGGGATGATGATGGTATCGCCAATGACGATTTCCCTCCCCTTCAAATTGTTGCTTTTTGTCTTGCTTGACGGCTGGACAAAGCTCACCCACGGCTTAGTGTTGAGTTACGGTTAATCACGGAGAAAGTATGCATTCTGCTGAAATCATTCATTTCACGACTCAAACATTAACCCTAGTGTTGTACTTGTCATTACCGCCGATTTTAGTCGCAGCATTGGTTGGTACATTGGTGTCGCTTATTCAGGCGTTAACTCAGGTCCAAGAACAAACGTTAGGCTTTGTGGTCAAGCTTATCGCGGTCATTATTACGCTGTTCGTCACAACGCAATGGCTAGGGGCAGAGCTCCACGCCTTCGCCTCGCTTGCTATGGATAAAATTCCTCAAATACGATGAGTTATCACGACTTACACCAGGCTTTATTTTTGTACAGCCTGACGTTACCTCGGTTAATGGCATGCTTCATCTTTTTGCCTATTTTGAGCAAGCAAATGTTAGGCGGCACCATGGTGAGAAATGGTGTGCTTTGCTCACTCGCACTGTTTATATTTCCGATGATTAATCAGCAAAGCTTGCCCGCAGAAACCGACGGCATTTGGCTGATAGTGATTTTGGGTAAGGAGGTATTAATTGGGCTATTGATAGGGTTTGTTGCTGCTATCCCTTTTTGGGCGATAGAAGCGGCCGGTTTTCTGGTCGACAACCAACGTGGGGCTGCCATGGCAAGTATGTTTAACCCAACGCTAGGCTCACAATCCACACCAACAGCGGTATTACTGACCCAAACGTTGATTACCCTGTTCTTCTCTGGCGGGGGCTTTGTCACTTTTATCTATGCGTTATTCAAAAGCTATACATCTTGGCCGATCGTGGACTTTTTCCCAACCGTTAGCGACGCATGGGTGAGCTTCTTCTACGCGCAATTTGAACAGCTTATGTGGCTTGGTGTGTTGATGTCCGCTCCACTAGTGTTGGCAATGTTTCTTGCTGAGTTTGGTCTGGCGCTTATCAGTCGTTTTGCACCGCAATTGAATGTTTTTTTCCTTGCCATGCCAATAAAAAGTGCCATCGCGAGTGTTTTACTGATCGTGTATCTCGGAATAATGATGGATCACTTTGAAGTACAGTTTTACGGCATTACCCGATTCGCAGAACAACTCAATACCATTTGGCAATAACGCTTAGGATTCTTTATGAGTGCAGAAAAAACAGAGCAACCCACCGCAAAAAAGTTACGCGATGCTCGACAGAAAGGTCAGGTTGCCAAAAGCCAAGAAATCGTATCGTCTGCATTAATTTTGGCGCTCATAATTGTACTGTTTGCGTTCGCCGATTATTACATGTCGCACATCTCAGCGCTTATTCTACTACCAAGTAAGCTTGCTTATCAGGGCTTCCAAGATGCGCTAGTCGATGTCGCTATTGCCATCGCAAAAGAAATTGCCTATCTACTCGCTCCGATTATTCTGGTTGCTGCACTCGTCGCCATCTTTTCCAATATGGGGCAGTTCGGCTTCCTATTTAGTGGTGAATCCGTTAAACCCGACATCAAAAAGATCAATCCCGTCGAAGGGGCCAAACGCATTTTTTCCCTCAAGAGTGTGATTGAGTTTATCAAGTCGATCCTTAAAGTCTCTCTTCTTTCCTGCATTATCTGGGTGACATTACGCGGTAACATCAACGCTTTAATGCAAATTCCAACTTGTGGGCTAGAATGTGTCCCGACCATTACTGGCGTCATGATTAAACAATTAATGATTATCTCTTCGGTAGGCTTCATCGTCATCGCTGCAGCAGATTTTGCGTACCAGAAGTTTGATCACACGAAAAAGCTCAAAATGAGCAAGGACGAAGTGAAGCGCGAATACAAAGAGATGGAAGGCAGTCCAGAAATAAAAAGCAAACGTCGTCAGTTGCACCAAGAGCTACAAGCCTCCAATCAACGCGAAAACGTTAAACGTTCTAATGTATTAGTTACAAACCCAACACATATCGCGGTTGGCCTTTATTACAAGAAAGGCGAAACGCCTCTGCCCGTCATCACTTTGATGGAAACCGATGCGGTAGCCAAACGTATGGTCGCAATCGCTAAAGAGGAAGGCGTGCCTGTGATGCAAAAAGTCCCTCTTGCTCGTGCACTATACGCCGACGGTAACGTCGACCAGTACATCCCAAGCGATCTTATTGAGGCAACTGCGGAAGTGCTTCGTTGGTTGGCTTCGTTAGAGTCCGAGGCGGACTAACAAACCACATCCCATTCAAGATCTGGGCTTACAACTGCCCAGCTTTCAACCTCGATACTTTCAACGCTATAATGCGGTATCCTTTAACTGTATGTTGTTTTTATGAAATCTAGCTTAAGCATTCGCTCCTACACGAAACGTATGAGCCGACATACTCATAGTGATTATCATCAACTGGTGCTTCCTCTCCAGGGCAACATACATATTGATATGGATAGTTATGTCGGAAAGGTGGCGGTTGGCGACTGCATAGTCATCCCCAAAAGTTGTGCTCACGGTTTTAATGCCGAAGAGTCATCACGCTTTATTGTTGCGGATATGACCACTTTGCCCACTCATTTGATGGATAATAGTGTGGCTGTGTTTTCGATTAGCCCGCCTCTACTGAGCTTTATCCAGTTTGTCGAAAAGCAACTTGAGTATCAGGTTAATGATGAAATTGAAAACTCAATGGTTGCAACCTTCTATCTGTTGCTGGAGCAGCAAAAGCGGTCTCGCTCCGTGGATTCGCGTATTCGAGATGTACAGGTTTTGATCGCCGAGCAGCTTGATCAGCCACTCACCATTGCCTCGTTAGCGAATGCCGCTTGCTTGAGTCCGACGCAATTTAAAAAGCTTTTTAAAGAGCAATTAAAAGTAAGCGTCCATAAGTACATTACACTACAACGTATGGAAAAAGCCAAAGCACTACTGACTCATACAGACCTTCCAGTTCAGTTGATAGCTGAACGAGTTGGCTATAGTGATCTTTCCGCGTTTAGTCGACGGTTTTCAATGCATTTTGGTATGTCTCCTAGAGAGTTTTCCCGATAGTCACTAAAATAGTCTTCTGGAACAAGTATTCCGTCTTTTCAGCACAAAAATCTCTATCGCTTTCTTTTATTCTTTCTACCCTAAAACAGCCATTCACTAGGTAGAAATTACAGTGTTAAAAAAACATTTCACCGACTATCAATTAGGAACTTTATCCATACTTTTTGCTTCAACCCTGTGGGGAACGACGGGCACCGCTGCCAGCTTGGCACCGGATGTCAGTGCTCTCGCCATTGGCGCATTTTCTATGGGTATTGGTGGATTTATGCAAGCATGTCTGTCTGCGAAGTCACTGAAGAGAGATTTTCGAAAAGTCGCACATAAGAAGAAAACGTTACTGGTTAGTATTATCGCCTTAGCCACCTACCCACTGGCTTTTTATTCATCAATGCGATTCGCTGGTGTGGCTATTGGTACGGTTATTTCTATCTCCACTGCTCCTTTCTTTTCTGCTTTGTTAGAGTGTCTCTTTAGCCGAAATCAGACCATAACCAAGCGCTGGATGATGAGTTTCGCAATCGGGGTCATTGGCATTACCTTGTTGCTGGCTTCTGAGTCATCCGCAAATAGCTTATTTGATCAGGATATGAAGCATTGGGGTGTATTACTTGGCCTATTGGCAGGTTTGACGTACGCCATTTACTCATGGGGAGTAAAGGCTATGATTGACCACGGCATTGAATCGCAAACGGCCATGGGAAGTGTTTTTGGTATTGGTGGAGTTTTGCTTCTACCAACACTTTTTATCACGGGTGATAATCTATTTGCATCGTCAACTAATACGACGGTCATGCTCTACATGGCCTTGATTCCAATGGGGTTAGGTTACGTCGCTTTTGGGTTTGGGCTACGGTTTGTTACAGCCAGTGGAGCTAGTATACTCACGCTATTTGAACCTGTTATCGCAGCAGCACTAGCAGTTGCGATTGTTGGGGAAGAAATTTCTCTCATTGGTTGGGTTGGTATAACGTTGACACTTGTGTGTTTGTTTCTTCAGTCGAAAAATTAAATTCAATGGCGATGAGCCAGCCCCAAAAAGTAACGCTGACGGTAGATAAAGTAAGGAGCAGCACCTACTCCCTACTTTACCATTTGAAATTACACCCAGCCTTCTGCCAAGTACATCAATCGCAATTGACTTGGTGAGCCTAATTTTTCTAGCGCTTCTAACTGGACGTCACTCAGGTTTGGGCATTTATCAAGATAAACTCGTCCGTTTGCTGCATCTAGGGGGAGCTTGTAGGTGAGCTTTTCGTTGATTTTACTTGCTTCCCCTTTATCAATCGCTCGAACAGCTGGCATGAGCCAATCCCAATCTTCTCCTAACAGTTTTTTAAACGCCCCGTTAGCAATAGACTCGGTTTTACTTGGTGCATCCTCTGGGCTTAGCTTCAAGATAGAGTCTACGTCAGGAACCAAGTGCTCACTTGGCTCTGAACCCAACATCTTTTTCAGTGTTAATCGAGCGGCTTCCATCTCTTGTGCCTCTTTAGGCGCTTGAGGAGAAGTCATTGCAGTATTCTCCTTAGGACCAAGGTACGCCATTAATGCACGGACAGAAGCCGGATCTTGCATACTGAAGGTAAAGTCTCCTTTTGCATTGGAAACTTCAAGTCTAGGTAAAACACCAGACATTTCACCTTGCATAAGTTGCTCTTTTACTTCCGTATTTAACCCGTATGCCCCAGCTTGGTTCGCCACAAAACCACCGCCGCTCATGATAGCAGTCGTTGCCGCAGAACCGATTGCCTCTTTTGCTATCGGTGTGACGCCCACCGTTGCTACAGAGCTAACACCGAACGTGCCCAGGCTCCCCGTCGCCATACCTAATGTAGCTCCAATGCCACCTTCAGCCGACAGTATCGCATGACCTTGAGCCAAGGTTTGCTGCATCGGCATAGAAAGACGTTGATCTCGCCCTGGCAGCTGTGAAATTTGTTCTAACTGATGATGGTAAGCCTCAGCATCACCATTTACGGCCGCTTTGTGCAGCTCTCGACCTGTAGAAATCAATAAGCCAACGCCAGGTAATGCCAAGTTAATAACGGCGTTCACACCAGAACCTTTTAGCTTTTCTTTGCCCATCTGTAACAGTTCAGCAGCGAAGCCATCCATTTTTCCTGGATACTGGGCTTCTAAACTCACCTGCATACGCGGATCTTTGCTGATCGCATCAAACGTATTTTTAAGCTGCTGGTACGTATCGCTGCTCACTTTTATTTCATCCAATAGGCTGACAACTTCTAAGATTTTACGCTCAGTAAGTGGCTCACCGCGATAGCCTGAAGGACTCACTAGGGAGTAAGCCAACAGCGCAACCTCAGGTTTTTCTTGCTTAAGTAGCGCCTGCTTTAGATCAAGGTGAGTTTTGATGTTTTCTTGGAAAAACTTAGTGTATTTGCTTCTCAATACGCCTTCGTGAATAGAAGCAAACTTATGACCTTTGTGGAATGTGGAAGGTTCTTTTACTTCACCTCTTTTACTGATCACTCGGTCATCTTTTTGCGCAGCAACTGCACGAAACTGTTCTAGATCAGGTACTGGGCTTTGGCTGATTTTTTGTGTTGTATTAACCATTTTTCTCTCCTACACACGAAGTGATTGAACATGAGCTTGTTCATGATTAGAGGTGGTTGGAATCGCTTGATCCAACATTGCGAAACGCGCTTGCCACAGCTCGGCCTGTTCAATAACTTCGTGAAACCAAGCGGTAAGGTTCGTCGTATTTAGATGCTCAACGGGTTTACGTCCTGCTAAGACAAGCTGTCGACCGTTTGGAGCCAAAGCAAGTGCGAGGCTGCCACTACCTATTCCTTGATAGTTAGCATGAGCAAGAAGCTCTAAACCTTTTAGTCGTTGTTCACCGGATTTTTCTAACCCTCCGAACGTTACAGACAACATCAAATCATCCGTATCTGTCGCGATGAAATACAACATGTAGCGATCATCGACCAGTAGCTGACAACGTTCATTTTCTTCAAAATTCAGTTCGGGCAACTCATTGAGCTGGCAAAACTCCAAGAGCAGTTGTTGAATCGTGTTCATAACTTTTTCCTTTTGTTTCAATAACTCTATTGAACAACGATTGCAGATTGAACGATGTCGGTAATGGCTTTATTTTTGTCACTTTTTCGCCTTCATTGTGAGGTTTTCCTCAGAAATCTCGCTCTAAAAACGAGTTGCCAGAGTAATAAAAAAGAGCAGCTCAGAGCTGCTCTTCAATAAAGGTTAGATGCTTAGCATGGTGTATTTGCGATGTATTAATATTGACCATGTGTGATGCCTTAAACTTGAATAAATGCGTGTACGTCTGTTTGGCTAAAATCTACAACCGTGTTGTTTTGAAATAACTGTCCCCAAGTATCAACTAATTCGTTCAACTGAATGATTAAGTTAGCAATGTTGGTGAGTTCACTTCCAGCCGCGATAGCAACTTGAAGAACAACGTCTTTGCGTGTTGGATTCACACAAAACTGCACACCACCTGTTTCTCGATACAAAAAGTTGTATTCAAGTAAAACTTGAAGTTTATCTAGCGTAATATCATCTTGTTCTATAAGCAGGTTTTTGGAAATCAATAACTCGCCTTTTTCCTCTACGAGCAGAACATCGACACTGTTGTTTTCAGCAAAATGCAGTGACCACATTTGATCGTCATACGCTGTCACGCGCTCAAGGTTCAGCACTTCTCCTAGCTCAGAGAGAAGCATATTAATCTTTCCTGTATCCATGTTGTGTCCTGTCTAATTTATTATAACTAAGTGACATCGATATATTTGTTTCAGCGAAGCCACTTGGGTATAACGGCTCATTTAAATAAGCGAATAAGGATAAAAGAGATTTTATGGCGAGATAGAAACCGACACTTTATTTCAACGTCTCATTTTTATTGCTATTAGCCGTTTTATTGAGAAGAAAAATTAAGGTTAAGCTGGAAAATAAAAGAGCGGCAATCGCCGCTCCAAAAATTAAATAGAAGTAGAAAATCACTTAATACCGTGAAGGCTATTTTCTGCATCCATAGCTAAAGGATTGAACGAGTCGTTACGAAGTTCTGCTATCGCGTATAGCATGCGCCCCATGCGACCATTTCCATCGGTAAAGCCATGGTACCCGATAACTCCGGCGAACAAATGTTTACCTAAGTCTTTATCTTCTACAGGGTTCTCTTTCAAAAAGCCTTCAATGTGCTGCTTTAACATGCCCTCACCGCCAATACTTGACGGCAAAGTGCCACCCGAAATATTTGGCCCTCGGTAATCACGCTCAACATTAGGCACCAATCGAGCGTGTAGCTCTTTTAGGTTTTCCATATTCAATAAATCTTTACCATTAGACGCGTATTCTTTCAGTAAAGACGTAATATTTTCGGCATCGTTTCCTTTAGAGTTAGAAGCATTAATGATCCACGCCGCAGCTCTTTCAACATTATTGGTTACGCCACTTTTGTTAAACGCATCCTCCGCCAGTCCTTCAGCGTATACACCTTGGCTTAGATCGGTGCTTGCTAGACCTTCGATATGACGTTGCGCCGATTTAAGATGCATCACCTCCATATCAAACACCGCTTGCATTTGATTAATGCTACCTGCCGGGTTTTTCTGCGCTGCAGATACACCACCGCCGTAGTCTTTTACTACACGTCCAGCAAGCGACTTCGCTGCACTTTCGCCAATCAGTGATGTGAGGTTTTTACCAGAATCGGTTTCTAACATTGCCTCTGTCATCGCTCGCTCTGCTAACTGGTTTAGCTCAGCAGAGTTCGACTGAACTGATTTACTGTCTAACTTCGCAAAGGCATTTAAGACATCTGATGCGGTTTTTATGCTTCCATCTTTGAAGAACATTTGTCCATGCTCAACAGAAGAAGCAGCTTGTAAACGCTGAGCTTGTCCTTGCTCATTATCAAATACGGCTTTTGTAAGGGCTTTCGCTACCGATTGTGGGCTACCTTCGCGAAACAGTTTTCCTGTCGCTTCAAAAAATCGCGCTACTGCACCATTCGTAGGATTGGCGCGAGTAAATTCTTGGGTCGCTGCGTTGATTTGGTATTCTTTGCCACCAATACTCAGCTTACCTTCGTTAAGTATCTCGTTACGAGCTTGCGGCATGGCGGCCTGCAACGCGCTAACACTTCCAAAACTGATCATATTTTAAACCCTTAATGTGGAAAAATGAGTGGTATTCGTTTCCGGTACTTCGGTTGTTTTATTGGTTACTTCTTGTGTATTCGCACTTTTTAACCACTCGATGAAATTCGCAAATGACTCATCGAAAAAAGATGCAGTTAGCAGTTGCTGAGGCAGGTGTATGAAACCGATATATCCGGTCTCTTCCTCCCAGCATACCGCTGGAGAGCCTTGCGTTAAGGCATCTTTCATATGTTGATGCAAAATATCAGCACTCGGTTTATCACCTGAAATCAGCCCGATAAGCGTCACACGATCTTCTTGTGCACGAATTGTGATTGCTGTGTTTTGCTCAACGAGTAGATGGCAACAATCATCCTCATCAAAAACCAACGGCTCCAATTGGCAGCGGCTGGCAAAATCTGTCAGTAAAGAAGTTATAAATCCATTAGCCATTCGACTAAATAATCCTATTTTTGTTGTTTTAGAGGCGCTGCTTGGTTGCAACACTTATCACCTAAGCAGCTTTCTTAGGTGTATTCTTAAGGATTTATGGCAGTGAATATTTTAGAAATGGTCGGATTTTTTTTGTTTAAAGGCATTAAAATGAAAAAACTCAGCAAGTGCTGAGTTTTTGAGGTTTATTCATGAATCGTAATTTTACGCTCGCTGAGCTGCTTCACCATGGCTTGCTTTAATGCATGCAGCTGTCCATCAATACTGGCGTCGATGATCCCAACTTCTGTTTCCAAAATGCAGCCTCCATTTTTCAAGCGCGCATCTGCTACCACGTCAACGTAACCGACTTCAGGGAAATCACTTAATACACCAGCCACCTTTTCCCTCACCTCAACAACCTGCTCTGGGTGGACATGTAAAATGACCTGCTTTTGGTTGCTCACCAGTTGCAACGCTTCTCGAACTACACTCACCGTGGTATCGACATCATCGAAGGTATCGATGATCTTACGTACTGCTTCTAACACCACACCTGTCATTTTTTCTTCGACTTGCTGATAGTAGTCATTACAACGTGCTAAGGTTTCAACCATCGTTTGCGCATTTTCAATCTTGGCTTGTGCAAGGCCATCTTGATAACCACGTTGTTTTTCGGTTTCGTAGGCTTGTTGGGCATTAGCAATGATGCTTTCAGCTTTGGAGTTCGCGGCTTCAACTAAGTGTTGCGAATCCAGATAACTGGCATAATCTTTCGCTTTCAGCACCTTTAAGCCAGGTGCCAGCTGCAAATTGTCTGTTTTTATTTCAACAAATGAAACCATTGAGGAATAACCTGTTTTGCGATTTTTTTTGTGAGTCGATACGCCAGATCTCGTTGATCCGCTTCCAACCAGTTAGCTGTTTCCGCGTTTTCGCTAAGTTGCTTTTCTAATTTGAATTGCCAACGAAGAACAACATCTTCTGGTGAGTTAATCAAAATAAACCTCATCCAAAAATATCCCAGCGCCCTCATACTTGCTTCAACAGACCTTTCATCCAATAGTTCTGGTAACGAACGCTGCCAGCCTTGCGGCCAGCTGGATAACAGCATCGGCCCGTTTTGAATTAAGAACCGAGCGCCTTCCAAACCAAAAACGTTGTTCAGAACCTGTTTCGGGCGTTTTAAAACAACGCCTCGCATTGCCACACAGTGTAAAGCTCCGCCCACCATCAATACGAGTTGGTTCAACGCATCCGCTGGGAGCAACGCCAAGCTATGGCAAGGTTTGTTAAAAGCCGTCTCAGGAACGGGAGATAACGCCCACTCATTTATGCACCATTGGTTAAACATGGGGTTATCTCTCCAGCCTTCGATATTTAGTAACCAAGGCTGCTTTTGCTCTATCCAACTTCTATGGATGTACTGGCAAGGCGCATAGTTAAACTGGTGTTGTACCTGCGCGAGTGGTGTTTCTGGTTTAACCACGCTTCGTGTTCCTACGACACCATGTAAAAGTAGCGATATTCGAGCCGATGAGTGCCGCTACCAAGAACACCAAAATGGCGATAAGATTATTCGCCGTCTCTTTGGTGACCTGAACCGACAAAATGCTTTTAAATTGATTGTTTTGAGTAGCAACTCGAACCTCTGATGAGGGTACCATCACTACGCTGATTCGATCGTAGTTCAGCCCCTCAATGCTATTGTTCACTAATAATTTGATCTGCGGAACATATGAATCAAGCGCAATATCTGCTGCGTGTTTAATAAATATGGAGGCAGAAGCTGGAGTTGGGCGCTCTCCTGGACGCAGATCTTGATCTTCCAAAACAACATGAACACGTGCCACCAGCACGCCATCAATCTGAGATAAGGTTGACGAGAGCTCTTGAGATTTCGCGTACACCAAACGGGCTCGTTCTGCTAATGGTGACGAGATCAAATCGTCTTTAGGAAACACCTCTTTCAGTGTAGAAAACTGCTCTCTTGGATAACCTTTTCGCTTTAGCGCATCTACCGCGAAGGCGATTTGAGAACTGTCTACCATTAACTTGACGGTGTTGTCTTTGTCAGGTTCTTTTGTTGCAACGACACCTTCGGATAGTAAGATCGACAACATCTCATTACCCTCTTTCTGAGTAACGTTGGTGTATAGCTCGGTCTGACAACCTACCAGAAACAACGTGAGCATGATGAAAACTGCTCTCATTTTATTCATCATCACTATTGTGCCTTCAATAAGGTTTCTACGTTTTGTGTGGTTTTACCCACGGTTTTCGCGATCAGCTCTTCTTGAAAAGTAATGCGTGTCAGCGCCCACTGCATTTGCAGTAATTGCGCCGGATCATCACCCACCATCTTCATGTTGTCTTGCAGGTTACTTTTCGCGTTATCGATAGTGTTTTTCAACTCGCTGATGTTTTCTAGCAAACCTCCCTCCAGGCCATTACTTGCCTCGGGAACCGACATGGCTTGCTCAAAACGTTCGCTTAAACCGTCTTCGACTTGCGCATCCTGTAACTTATCAATGTTGGTTTGCATCACCTCGGTGTACTGCGTGTTTATCATATGTACTCCTAAGATAAATCTAACTTGTGACTGTGAGTCATGATGTTTTTCACCATCGCATTTTTTTGGATCATGAAGCTAAGTTCATCACGAACCATGTCCAGTGTTGATGCCATATCAGGTAACGACTTCAACTCTGCCCAGCAATGCCATAAGGCTTGTTCTTTCTGGGCACCCAGTGGAAAATGCTGCGCTAGCATTGCTTTTAGTGCTGTTTTATCAGCAGGTGGTTCGGCAATAAGCTGTCCCGAAAAATTCCCTAGTAACTCCTGCTTCAACACCTTTAACAAATCAGATTGTGGCTGCTCGTTGCCTTTTTCACTCTTCGCCTCATGAAAGGCGTACCACATTGCCTCTCGTTTAACTTGAGGGTCGGAAAACGCTTCATTTAACGATGATAAGACACTTTGTTTACTGACAACCTCTGCGTCTTTTAATGATTCGTACCACGCTTTAATCTCCGCCAGTTTCGCTTCTGTTTTCTCTAGCGTCTCTTTTGGAGAAACATGTGAAACTTGCTCTTGCTTGTCACTTCGCTCCATGAGCGTTTTCATCTTGTCTTCATCGCTCCGCTCATAATGACGCGACTCCGACTGACGCAAAGATTGGTGTTGAAGACCTAGGTTACTCGAATCAATTATCATCCAAGATTCCTAATGTCCTGAGAAAAGCTCGCAGCAAATGCTTGGCTTTCTTCGCTTCCTTGTGACGCAAGTTCTACCCAGCTTTCCGCTTTGCTCAGTAAACCGGCTTTGGCAGAAGCAAGAGCCGCTAAGCTGATCAGATCTGGATAGGCGTTACAAAGTGGTTCGAGTAATTGATGAGCCTCTTCATACAAGCCTTTATTCATGAGGCTCATTGCACGAATCATCGCAACGGTCTCTTCAGAACCTGAGCTTGCTTCAAGGCCATCTGCAATCGTGTTGGCTTCTTGATGACGATGCATACCTGTTGCCATCAGCGCGATTTCAGCCAGCAGTTGGCGCGTTTCTCGTTCCATGCTTTACACCTTCTGGAGAATCGACTGCATCACATCTTTAATCGCACGAGTCGTGGTCGCATTGATATTGTAAACAACAGACCATTTGTTGATCGCGTGCTGAAGCTCGGCAAGCTTTGATGGATCATCGGCATTGGTTTCTAGGTTCTTGATGGCTGCCGTCACTTCTGTGTTAGCATCTTTCGCTTGTTGTTCTAACTTAGCTTTAACATCATCAAGGTTTACACTGTTACTAGCATCGTAAAATGACATAAGACTTCCTCGTATTTTTTAGTTAGCTTCGTATGATTCAACGACCGCATAGGCGGCTGTGTAAGCTTCATACTGTTTGAGTAGCAATTGGTACTGCTGTGGTGAGCACCCTAAATCCAACTGACGTTTCACCACCGCTTGTGCTTCTAAGAGCTTGCTCTTAATCTTGTGCACTTCCGCACCGTTTGTGTCGTTATTTAAAATTTGTTCAAGATTTGTCATTGTTCGTCTCGCCTTCATATCCGAGTTCTATTGTTATCACCCGCCCGCCTTTAACCAACTCAATACCAGCAGGTGTAACACTGGATATTCGGTAGCCCTGAGGCGTTCTTGCACCGACCATATAGCGAACGTTATCGGTCAGAATCACATATGGAACCTGGCCAAAGTTAACGCTACGAAACGGGAAATCGATGTTGGTGCCTTTACTCACCTTAGGTATGGATTTCAAAACTAAGTACGGTTTCTCACCATATTGTTCCCGGAAGTCTCGGGTCACACCGTAAAATCGAGTCGTTTCGATATCATCAAGCTCACCACGAACTTCGATGCGATCACCGCTGGTGACCAACTGGACTTTCTTCAGTAACTCCGCATCCGTCAATAACGCTTTTAGCGTATCCATGTAGGCACCCGCTCGCTGCAGTTCAACCTTCCACGCAATAAGACCCGGCACGTCTCGCTCCAAGATTTGTTCAACTTGGTTCCAGCGGCTTGCATCATCGATATAGCCCGTCAGCAGCAGTGTGCCGGTCTCATCGCCATTTTCGACTTTCACTTGGTGATAGCCGAGGTTGCGCAAAATAAATCGAACCCCGCGACGGATTTCTTCCATCGTTCTTAAGTCACTTTTGTAATTGATGCCCAATACATCAATTCGACCAAGCAGATCGAGTTTCTGTGTTCGGTCTTCAACATAGCCCTCTAAGACTGCTTGGCGTGCGGCGGCATTCCATTCCACACGAACGTCGCTAAGTTTGAGCTCGCCTAAGATGTTACGTACCAAAACAATGGGTTCTGCTTCTGTAACAATTTCATTGTTGCTTCCGTTAGCTTGGCTGTACCACATACCAGCAAAAATGACACTCGGGACAAAACTACAAAGCAAAGCGATGAGCGTTGTTTTTTTCCAGCTAGAGCGTTGCACAGCAACCACAGGTGTATTCTGTTGGCTAGATTCGTCGCTGACGTTACTCACAATTAACGCATCTTCCGCGTATCCCAGAGCGAACTTCACAACGCCGACCGAGACAACAGCATGGCGTGACAACTCGATACCATCACCTGCAACAGCGATGTCTTCACTGTTAATATTTGCCTCTTCGCAGCCTCGTAAAATGACCGAGTCTTGCTGGCAAACGAGGGTGAAATGGTTCGCTTCGACCCCAGCATCAGACAGTACAAGATCAGCAATAAAGTCGTCACTGCCAAGCACGAGAGCACCTTCAGGCAAGGTGACTTCTACTCCGGTATGCACGCCTGATAAAATACGAATTTTCCATTGCTGCATCGCGGTTAAGACTCCTCTGAAGGGCGCACACACTCACTTTGTGAGTCATCACATTCCAATACTTTCACCCGCCAACCCTTTTGCCCTGTTGGTAATCGGCACTGCGTTAATTGAGACGACTTTTGCTGTGACAATAAGTCTTGTTGATAGCGCTCGGCTTGAACCCTCGATGTGCAGCTATATACTTCCACTACCGATTTAAATTCAGCGCTATTGTTGGAGATGTTGTTAAGCTTGCCGATACTTGGTCGCAAGTCATATTCGTTGCCAATCAACACACTATCGCCAATACCATCCACAACAATTCGAGGTTCTAAAATAAACATTCGTACTGTGCGGCGCTTAGTATTGGTATTACTTCTAAACAGCGCGCCTAAATATGGGATGTCTCCTAGCAATGGCACTTTACGTAACTGATGGCTCACTTCATCTCGGTACACACCACCGATAAGTAAGCTTTGCCCTTGTTTAACCGTCGCTAAGGTGCTGATTTCAGTTTTACGAACGGAAGGAAGATCATCGACACCACCATCAGCGATCTTTGCACCGTCTTCGAGATGAAGGCTCAGGTTAATTTCAGGTCGTGCAGCAAATCTATCACCAACGATACGTGGGACAATTCTCAGTAACGTGCCATACGTGACCTCTTCCAGCGCTGCGGTTTCTTTACCAACCAGCTTGACGTAAAACGTGCTGCTGTTGTTCAGTACCGCTTCGACATTTTCCTGAGTTAACAATGTTGGTCTTGAAACCACTTGAGCACTGCCTTTGGATTCCAATAAACGAATTTGAGCCAGCAAGTAATTTAGGTTGGTTGAATCAAGCAAGGACTTAAAGTTCTGTCCACTGCCGAGCGTCACATCCCCCGAATTCACATCACCTGTTGTTTTGATATCGACAATGCGGTTGTTTCCGACAGACACTCCCGCTCGCCAATCCACGCCTAACTGACTTAAATCGTTGGCACTGATATCGACAATCGATAGCGCGACTTCAATTCTTGATTGCGGCTGGTCTAATTGCGCGACCAGTTTACGATAGAGCGGTAATCGTGCTTGAGTATCACGAACGATAATCGCATTAAGGCCCGGCTCTGCTTCAACTGTTGCGCCACCATGAACTGAGGCGGTTTTATTACTTTTTACAGGCTTATCTGGACTGGTAACTTCTTTGCTAGACGCACTCGCCACTTGAGTTTGAACACCAGACACGACCCGTTTTAACACCGATGCGATGCCAGGGACCGTAATTGTCTGATCTCGATATGCAATTTCTCTATCCGTTGCAGAAGCGTACTTCAAAGGAATTATCTCAACGAATAATTCGTCGGTTGAATTCGATTTCTGCAGCAAGCGCGTTTCCAATGCCTCCGCCGTTTGTACCACTAAGTCGACATAACGTGGAGGACCCGCAAGATAGACTAACCCTTTGCTCTCAGCAGCTCTCCAACCATAACGAGAATCCCAAACGCCGGTGGAAATTAACGTACTGCGTAGCTCTCTAGCCGTAAGTAATTCCAATTGAAGTAAACGTGAGCGAGTTTCTGTCGCCTTATAGACATGTAAGACGGCACCATCGAAATACCACATCAAGTTGTACACTTGCGATAAGTAATCGAGGAATTCCGCCGGATCTTCAGGGGTAAAACGCCCATTCACTCGATCGTTGACTTTGTCACTAACAGAAACCGAGACACGATAATTTGCACCGAAGTTATTCAACAACTCTTTTAATGAGTCGTTATCTGCATAGTAGCGGAACGGTTGTTCGGGCCAGTGTAAGTCTGTTGCTTGCGCGTATCCCAAAGGAACAACACTCACTGCGCATAACAATGCCTTTGTTGCAGCACGCCTAATGTTGGGAAAGATTTTTAGCATCATGGTAACCACACTGTATGGTTGATTGTGTGGTTCACGCGTGCTTGTTCCAGTAATGCAATGTAACGTTCGCATAGATTGACGTGCTTAGAAAGCAAAGCAGAGAACCGTTCCACCGAACAGTCCTCAACCCTTACTTTACTTTGCAAAATCAATTGCTGATCATCATTGGTTGTCAGTACGCCGCCATCCTCACGAATGGTTTTTAATGAGAGCTGCATGCAACGTTGTAACGCTTGTTCTTGTTGATAATCTAGATGCTCTTTAAACTGGAAGGGTAACGTCGCTTCCCATAAAATCCATGACGCATGTTGCTTGATGGTCAGTGATAACTGGTCAACCTCGATGTTGTAAGAACCATTTTCTGAGGCAATAAAATCCCCTACCTTTAGCGCTTCCGCTAAAGATTTCATCATCTTATCTAACATTTAACGCCCTATTTAGATCTGGCTGAGGTGATTGCAAGCCTGGCCGCACTGACCACTTTGATTATCAAAATAGTAGTGATCGATATCACCAACAGTTTGCATGTTCTTGAACCATTGCCATACTTTCGCAACCGCATTTTGGTCGTTGTAAACCACATCGCATGCATCCCAAACTTCGTTCAGCTCGGGGGCCTCAAGTCGCACTTCCGAACACCAATTTTTCCACTCAGAAATAAATTGTTCGGTTGTAGAGGTGTACTCCGCGAACCCTTTCAGCTCGTCTAAAGACAGTTGCCACTTCTCAATTAACGAACGATGACATTCAATCACTTGCAACTGTTGTTCGCTTAACGTCCCAAGTTGCTTTTTAAGTTGATGCTGCTGGCTCTTAATGAGATCGAGTTGCTGTTGAACAAAGACGGCACTGGTGTCTTCCCCTGATAGCTTCGACCAATATTCCTTCTGAATATCGAGTTGATTGATAAGTTGTTCAACTTTAATCGAAGCATGAAGAGCACTTTGATCGACTTGTCGGTTAATCCACTCGTTGAGTGATAAATGGAAACAAAGCATCAACGTTTTTGGGACAGCCAAATTAAAGCGAAAGCCCAGACGAGAGTTGATGTAGTCCAGCCTTTGTTCGAACGTTGTGATTGTGCTGCTATCACTGAGCTGCGATCCAATTTCCAAAAATAAACGCATGGCAAACCGGTCTATCGAAGCACCAAGTTTTTGATACGTTTTAACTAACTGGCTAGCGCATAGGCTATCGACGACATTTCTATCCAACAAGCGTTGAAGTAAAGATAACTGCTCATAATTTATGACGCCTTCACTCAACAATTGTCGGTGATTGACGTGCACAACATTGAGATCCTGCGTAGGTTTCGAGGCGCTTTCATAACGAGCTCCTCTTTGTAAAACAGTCACTTTCCGCTGTGTCACTATGCTGTCTGGAAAAAGCGAACGGCGTCGCCAATGCTGCTTTTTCATTTATGTTCGTCTCCGCACCCCTTTCGAACAATCCAGAAAGAAAGAGATGTAATAATTTTTAATCGTTCGTTGTTACACGATACATAATAGAATTTACACTGGTGAGTGACTTTCAAAATTAGTCAGAAAATTTTAGTCCCAAGTCATTTCATTTCGCGATAGCCACTTGATCGTCTCCCGAACGTACGCGGCTTGGGGTCGTTCCAAAACGACGACGGTAACTCTGCGTAAAGTAAGACTGGCTGGAAAACCCTGCCTCCATCGCCACATCTACGATGCTCATCTTGCTCGTCAACAGCAGTTTATGAGCATGCAGTAGTCGACGCTCACTGATCCAGGCTCTTGGAGAAATGCCATAGTGCTCATTAAAAAGCTCTTTAAAAGTGGTTAAGCTGGCACCAAACTCCTGCGCGTAGTCTGTCAACTTCCATTCTTTTAAGTAATGCTGTTCCATAAATCGACGTAACCGTTCCGACGTACGGTTTGTTTGTTGTGACAGCAACGCATACAGTGATTCTCCTCCTTTGCTGTGTAGCAAGAGAATGAGTAGTTCTTCGTATTTTAGGCACATAATGGCATCAGGGTACGCTTGTTGCTCAAGCGTCTGCATGCTAGAAAGCACTTGTTCAACGAGTATGTTCAAACCAAAAGTAAACAAACCAGAACAAACTTTGTCTACCTTAGGCAGCATCATCAAGAGATCACTGTGTTTTTGCAGCAACTGACTAACGAGTTCATTGTCGTAAGCAATAATCGACGCTTTGTATGCCCCATCTAGCGGAGAGTACTCTAACAAGTAATCCCCTTGAGATAGAAATACCCCATTTTCTGCAGCAACATCGATTGTGCAATCACCTGTTTGCACTCGAAGCTGACCATTGTGAACGACAACAATGTGAGACTGGTCTGAGTGAAATACTTCGTCAGATTTTTCATAGCAGGAAAAACTACGAATTTTTCGTGAACTCGAGTCGACCCTTTCTGAGTTTAGTTGGCCTGACACATCCATTTTCTACCCTTCATTATTTTGAGTTTCTCAGTGCAAATGTTGAGAAACTTTCAAAGCACTACTTTGATTGTTGTTATTTCTAAGTACTGCTGTATGAATTAAAGAAGCAAAGAAAAGAGCATAGAAGTTCTATCACTTACCATACCCCCCGAATAATTAGCAAATAACCCAAGCATTACCTTTACCTAAAGGTAAAGGTTTGACTTAGTAAATTTCTGCTGTCCGTCTTTATTATTTTTATCAGATAGCGTTTATCATTAGCCAAAACTTAAATATCATTTCGTTATTTAAGTTTGGTTGTTTTGTTATACATTAGAATACAATTAAATAGATTTCGGCATCGTTTCGAGAACAAAATTAAATTTCCAAAATCATAAAAATGTATGTTTTATAGCCTAAAACGCCAAGCCAACGTGTTCAAGGAGCGAGATATAATCATAAAAAATACTGTTTTTGCAACAAGTATGAGTCTAAAAAACAACTGACCCGATGACTTCAAAGTCATGTAATTAATGTTTATAAAAGACAACAAATCTTTCACAAAAGGAAAGATATGGTCTTTATTTTTATAAATTAGAAAATTCTAATAAAAATGTAGTACTTAAAATTTTATCTGTTTATTTTTGGAACAAGAATCAAGTTTTCTTGTTTATTTCCCTCTAAAAATAAATAGTTCTTTTCTTTTTCAGCAACGAGCTCACCGTTTGAATAAAGCTTTCCAATAATCTTCATTTTTCCTTCACCAGCTTGAATTGGTGCAATTAAAAACGAATACTGCACAGGCAACTGAACGCCTTGGTAGCTCTGAGATGCCGATTTAAGACATTGATTATCAATAACTTTACATATTTCCACTTCAAGAGAAGTAATCGAAGGTGGAAAGTAGCCGTCGACAGAAACCCAACCATAGACTGATGCCTGACTCTGTGTATCAAAGCCATCCACCCCATTGACGGACACAGTCTGACTGCACCCACTCAGTATGAATAACCCAATAAAACCAGCCCATATAGAATTGTTCATTATGACCCCATAAACGTATTTTATATAATCTAGCTCATTTGAAATTCACACAATTCTTTATGTAAAAATATAAAAGATCAACTTATATTTATACTACAAGCGGACAATAAATCGCATTTTTCAACAACACGTAGTTAACATGGACTGTAATTTCAAAAACAGTTTCTGCTCTCTTTCATTCCTTCCTTAATTGAAGTTCATTAGAGAAAAGTGATATTCATATATATCATTGCCATCGAGATATGCATCTGAACACTCTTACTTTTATCTTTCTATTTCTCTCAACACATTTAAAAGCCAAAATATAATAACAACCGACTAATATTGATAAACATGAAGAGATACATCTAATATTTTCCTTGATAAAATTTCAAAAGGGACTATTCCTATGTCAGCACGCCAAACTATCGATGAGATTTTGCTAAAGTTTGCTCATCAAATAGGCTTGCCTGCACTGCATCTAACGGAAAATGAAGTAAGCTTAGCCTTTGATGATAATCTAAGGGTGCATATCATCTTTCATCCTGAATCGACAACTCTGCAGCTCGAAGCTGAGATTGTTGGCCTTCAAATTGTAAATTCCGATCTCTATCGCTCTTTCTTGGCTTTTAATTATCACTGGCCTGAGCACCAGTTATTTTTTAGTTTAGATAACCACCGACATGTCCTATGTTTAAACCGACTCATTAACATTAGGCGACTGGATTACGAATATTTTGAAACAGCTTTAGCAGAATTGCTGACGCACAGCGAGTCGTGGGAAGCGTTATTGTCTTCGCATGTAACCATTGATGAGGCACCACCGATGCCACAAACTTTAGACTTGAGAGTTTAGGTGTCTTTATGTCCAATGACATCCAATCCACATACACCAATTCATCGGTTCATGACGTTCAACAAGCGCAGCAAAGTGATGCAGTGCCGCAAGGAACGTTTCATGGCCGTAAAGTCACCCTACTCTCCTCATCAGAAAGCAGTATGACGCGAACAAGCTCTAAAAGAGAGCTTGGTGAATGTTTAAATCAATTTGCCAGTCTCGAATCTTGCAATCGCGTTTTGGACTTTGATCCGCAACTCAATATTGACAAGCAAAACGCCGCCGTAGAAAAGCTTATGGAGCGAAAAGTGGCGATAATTCAACGTTCCTGATATCACAATATAAGCAGGTTAAACATCTAAGTTAACCTTCAGCCGACAAGCTCACGCTAATAAAAAACCCCGAAGATTCGGGGTTTTGATTCATACTGCTTTTTCTTTATTAATTACTTAGTTTCACTAGAAGAAGCCTAACGGGTCGATGCTGTAGCTAATCAGCAAGTTCTTAGTATTCTGGTAGTGGTCCAGCATCATCTTGTGCGTTTCACGCCCGATACCCGATTTTTTGTAACCACCGAACGCTGCGTGTGCAGGGTAAGCGTGGTAACAGTTAATCCAGATTCGACCAGCTTCAATATTACGGCCCATACGATATGCGACGTTCGCATCACGTGTCCAAACACCTGCGCCTAAGCCATATTCGGTGTCGTTTGCGATTTCCAACGCTTCTGCCTCATCTTTGAATTTGGTGATAGCGATCACTGGGCCAAAGATTTCTTCTTGGAAGATTCGCATCTTGTTGTGGCCTTCCAACATGGTTGGCTGAATGTAGTACCCCTGGTTGATAGACTCTGGCTGTTCTGACACTCCACCACCAAAGACCACTTTTGCGCCTTCTTCACGGCCGATTTCCAGGTAACTTAAAATCTTATCAAACTGTTCTTGAGAAGCCTGAGCACCAACTTGAGTATCGGTATCGAGCGGATTACCTTGTTTAATCAGCTGTGCACGTTCCGTCAGTTTCTCTACAAACTTGTCATAAATCGCTTCATGAACCAGTACGCGAGATGGACAAGTACAAACTTCACCTTGGTTGAAGAAACCAAGTAACGTACCTTCGATACACTTATCAAGATACTCATCTTCGTAATCGAAGATATCTGAGAAGTAGATGTTTGGAGATTTACCACCTAACTCAACTGTCGATGGGATCAAGTTGTCTGCTGCACATTTCAGAATGTGGTTGCCAACTTGCGTAGACCCGGTAAACGCGAGTTTCGCAATGCGGTTGCTGGTTGCTAATGCTTGACCCGCTTCAGAACCATATCCGTTTACAACGTTGATGACACCAGGAGGAAGAAGGTCACCGATTTTTTCCATCAGAACCAGAATGGATGTTGGGGTTTGCTCTGCTGGCTTCAATACCACACAGCAACCCGCCGCTAGTGCCGGTGCTAGTTTCCAAGCCGCCATCAACATTGGGAAGTTCCACGGAATAATTTGACCAACCACACCAATCGGTTCTGGGAAGTGGTAGCTTGCGGTGTGCTCATCCAGTTCTGCCGCACTGCCTTCTTGTGCGCGAATACAGCCAGCGAAGTAACGGAAGTGATCCACTACTAAAGGTAAATCTGCCGCCAAGGTTTCGCGAACTGGTTTGCCGTTTTCCCAAGTTTCTGCAACTGCAAGCTCTTCTAGATGCTGCTCAATACGGTCAGCAATTTTCAGCAAGATGTTCGAACGTTCTGTCACGCTGGTTTTGGCCCATTTTGCTCTGATGTTGTGCGCGGCATCCAGTGCTAAATTAATATCTTCCTCGCCGGATCGAGCAACTTTACAATACGCTTGTCCGTTGATTGGTGAGATATTGTCAAAGTACTCACCACCCGTTGGTTTTACCCATTCCCCACCGATAAAGTTATCGTAATGCGATTTAAAGTTAACAATGGCATTTTCACTACCTGGCTGTGCATAAATCATAACTCTTCCTTTTGTTTCTCGTTCAATGTGTTATTGCAGTGTCGTATCGCACTGTTCACAAAGAGCATTACGCAAGTCACACGCCAACTACGCCACACTTGTTGTTAATTAAATGTAAAACTATGATTACCAAGCGATAACAAACCAAGTGAGCGATGTTTGAGCGGATGTATGGTGTGAACACCAATGTTCAAGTGTTCCAAAATGGCACACCCTCACTGTGACAAAATGGTACAGTCATGGAACTTCAACATATTAGCGATAACAATTGGCTTTCAACTTCATGGGTCAGAAGTGAACAAGCGGGTTTAAAACAGCGTCGACGCCCTGAAGATATTCGAGTAACGCCAGCGACGCTCCAAGATAGGCGTCACCAACTCAATTTTTTGCTAGAGGCAGTCACTCAATTTGCGCTCCCTTTGTTTAATCAGCTATTTGCTCATAGCGACAGTCGCTTAATTTTGACGGATTCAGATGGTGTCATCATCGGCAGTTGGGGACAGCCTAGATTTCGTGAAAAGTTAACGGAAATCTCGCTAAGCTCTGGAGCATGCTGGCAAGAAAAGGTCAAAGGCACCAACGCGATTGGTACAGCTTTGGTTGAAGCAAAGCCCGTTTCTGTTATTGGTGATCAGCACTTTATCCAACACCATCGTTTTATTAGCTGTTCGGCTAATCCTGTTTTCGATCATCTTGGTAACCTCATTGGCGTATTAGATATTACAAGCGAGCAAAAGAGACATGACTTCTCAACGCAAGTACTAGTACAAAACATGGTCCAGCAAGTGGAGAATCAACTACTTAACTTGATTCCACAAGGGCATATTCGTGTGGATTTAGCGTGCGAAAAAGGTTTACTGAATAGTGGTTGGCAAGGAATTATCATTGCAAATGAAGACGGACAAGTTTTGGCTCACAATCAAGTAGCCTCTCAACTTTTTGCGCAAAAAAGTATCATTGGGCAATCCTTAGACGACATTCTATCCACTCGGGGAAATGAGCACCCTTTCGTTTTCAAAACAAAACCGCTTACCGATAAAGATAGCAAGGTCAAGTCTCGTGCTGTAGCGGCGTCCAATGATCTTCATTATGGCGACTCCGCTGTTGAGCACTGTTGGCAGCAAGCCAATCGCGTCATCGATAAAGACATCAGTTTGTTGATTCTCGGAGAGACTGGTGTTGGCAAAAACGAGTTTGTAAAAGCACTCCATAAAAACAGCCAGAGAAAAACGGGACCGTTGGTTTCCGTTAACTGCGGAGCGTTACCAAAAGACTTGGTTGAATCTGAATTGTTTGGCTATGTCGCCGGTGCCTTTACTGGCGCAAACAGCAAAGGCTATCAGGGAAAAATTCGCCAAGCACACAAAGGGATTTTGTTTCTAGATGAAATCGCAGATTTACCCTTGGAAGCTCAAAGCCGATTGCTCCATGTATTGCAAGATAAAACCGTGCTTCCCGTGGGTTCCAACCAAAGTATTCAAGTCGATACGCAAATCATTGCAGCCACGCATAAAGATCTGGAACATTTGGTCAGCGAAGGATTGTTCCGCCAAGATTTGTATTATCGCCTTAATGGCTTGATCATTGAGCTACCTCGCTTTGAGGAGCGTGAAGATAAACGACAACTGATTGAGAACATTCATCGGCGTCACGCCGAATCTGAACAACAGCTTTGCCCTCACCTACTTTCTCTGATGCTGTCTTACTCATGGCCAGGAAATTTGCGTGAACTCGATAGTTTAATCAAAGTATCCGCCTTAATGGCGCAAGTTGAAGAAATATTGGAACTCACACACGTCCCAGCCCACCTAAGTAAGAAACTCAGCCAAGCTCAAGAAGGAGCAGCATCCGCTGAACCAACTTCAGAACTGCGTGCAACCGTCGAAGATAAGTTGCTCAAAACATATCAAGCCAACCAGGGGAACATTAGCAAAACGTCTCGTATGCTTGGTGTGAGCCGAAATACCATTTACAGAAAGTTGAAAAGCCTTGGCATATTAAGTTAATTCTACGACCTCAGATACAAAAAGAGCACCGTTGCGGTGCTCTTTCTCTTTGAAACCTAGCTTACAGGCCGCCTTGTTGTTGTGCCTGTTTTACTAATGCCTGACGTTGAGTTTCCTTCTCAGAGATCACTTGATTGTCCTTGTGCATTTCCTGTTCCAATTCTGCTGGAATGAAAACAAAGTACTTGTTAAGAGTCATCTTAGAACCTCAATTTGCTGTGTTAATTACCTTCTTGGTCGACGTAAACAAAACCAGAAAAACATGTTTTACTGGATCCTTGTTGCTAGTTTCAAAAAATAAAGGATGTTCATATAATAAACATCCTCCATGTGGGCGCTAATTATAGGCGTAGTTTAAAGGCTTACCTAGCACTCTTTTTCACCTTTTGTGCAATCTGAGTTTCGATCGAAAAACGGGTTTAATTGCCCGTCGTTACTAAGGTATTGTTAAACAGAGAAAAAAGCTTTTACTGTAACTGACGACAGGGATGAGCTTACGAGTGTAGGTTCACTTGCAATTGTGTATCGTAGAGTTCGAATACGATAATAATAGCGCTACATGCCCTTAATCTGTGTAGTTAAAAACTTTGAAGTGATAGACAACCGAAGTCATATCTGTGCAACTCAGTTTAACGATTTGTCTACCAGTTCAATATTTCACCTTTTTTGAGAAATCTTTAGCCACTTTTTTGTGTGAAACGTCCCAAAAGAGCAGACAATTAAAAGTGTGGCATATGACCACAATTGTCTATCCCCACTTAGCTTCGGGAGGCGTTTATGAAAAGTAACAAACTTGGCCATGTGATGTCTTTCAGCAGAATGTTTTCCTTCATTGCATTCTTGACGGCCACATTCGCATGGATTCTCAGCATGTACGCCCTATTCACTGTTTCTTTAGTGGCTCTTGTGGTCAGTGCAATTCTCTACCTAAAAGACAGGTTTTATCAAAACAAGAAAACGACCACTGAAAAGAGCGCCTAGGCGCTCTTTTCTATTGAATGTCATTTCTGTGTGACTTGATATAGTTATCAATCCGTTCGAGTTCGTGAAAATAGCCATACATACCAATACGATTAATTTCTGGTTCTATACAGTATTTTTCTTCTTTTACCATAGCTTCTACAAACATTCCGCTTGATGCAATTGTGAAAGGTGGACATGTCAAGTAACCGTTGGTTTCGGCAATATTTTGCAGTCGTCCGAACTCCCAAAGTCTTCCAGGAATAGCAACTAGCAAAGCAAGTACAGTTGCAAAACCCATCCATTTGATCGATACACTTGAAGATTTAAAAATAACACGAGAAGCTATAAATACACTTAAAGTCGGAGCTAGAATCAGGCCACTAACACTAATCACATGAGACGTACTTAAATATATGACTAAAAAGTTACTATTTATTTGATGTTGGAGAGACTCTAATGTTAAATACTCATACAACCGATAACTTGAGTACGCACTCAAGGTAATACATATTACCAAAACGAAAGCTGAATGCGCCGGGTGCTTCTGTTCTATCATAAGAAAATAGCCTTGGTGGTAGCACGCTTAAGTTGACTTATAGATTTGCGTCTCACAATGTCTTCATTGATTTCGTCAATTGCTTGTATAGCCCTCTTCTCAAAGTGCTCATCGATAGCCGCAATAACTTTTTCTTTCAATTCGAGCTTTCCTTCCAAAGAATTTAGCACCTCTCCAACTAATAAAGCAGCAACAATACCAACTCCAATAGGTAATAATACGACTCCTGTAGCACCTATAAAATAAGCTCCTGCTAAGTATCCAATTGTCGCTGAAATTGAAGCTTTTATAACGTCAGAACTCACATTGACAACCCAATTACTGAACAAATAATCTTTTTTAAATGCAAGCTCTAGAGTTCGATAGGGGACTGAATAAATAATTGTGAGAAACACTCCACCTTTAGCACTCACTTTCAGACCAGCTTGTCCTATTCCTAAAGCCAAAATGTTGGCATTGTTCAAAAGGTAACGTGTGCCTTTTACTATACTTCTGAGTCTGTGGTTGCCTTTAAAGGTGATGTAACTTTTAGAACCATTCCTAGTTATCTCATATTTCCCGATTATCGTCCCTCCTTTATGAAGGTCTTCTGCGAGTATATAGAATGCGGCAATATCATGTAATAAACTTCCCCTCGAGCTAACAAACTCAGCAACTTTCATAGATGCTGCAAGATCCTTAACTTGTTCTTCACTTAATCCTTTGAATCTTTTTTCAAATATCCAAAGATCAACGAGGCCTCTGCTATCTAATACATATATATCTACTTCATTTTCTTCAATTTTCTTTAAGCAACCATTTCTTTTAACTTTATTTCTTTTACTCAAACACTGAAACTTATCGGTGGTCATCTCCACTATTCCTTAGACTTTTTAACTCGGCATATTCTAATCGGAAGAAAAAAACCTGCTCTCCCATTTCTGAGAAGTGCGTGACGAATCAACGTTTAATGTAACTTTTAAATCTACCAATATCTTACAGACACAAAAAAGGATGCCACTTGGGCATCCCTTTATATCTTTATATTTAGTCGGTTTACTTAAAACGATTACACGTCGTAAGTTGTAGACGCTGTGTCGCCGCCTGTACCAGTCCAGTTAGTGTGGAAGAATTCACCACGTGGACGGTCAATACGCTCATAAGTGTGAGCACCGAAGTAGTCACGTTGAGCTTGAAGCAGGTTCGCTGGTAGACGAGCTGTTGTGTAACCGTCTAGGAAAGATAGCGCAGAAATCGTACATGGCATTGGGATACCAGACTCTAGAGACTTCGCTGCTACTTTACGCCATGCTGCTAGGCTGCCTTGTAGGATGTTTTTGAAGTACTCATCAGAACCTAGGAATGCGATGTCTGGGTTCGCTTCGTACGCATCACGGATGTTGCCTAGGAACGCAGAGCGGATGATACAACCACCACGCCACATTAGGGCTACGTTACCGTAGTTTAGGTCCCAACCGTTCTCGTTCGATGCTTCGCGCATTAGCATGAAGCCTTGAGCGTAAGAGATGATCTTAGAAGCTAGTAGCGCTTGACGTAGTGCATCAACCCACTCTTGCTTGTCGCCTTCAACAGGAGTGATTGTCTTACCGAATAGAGATTCAGCTTCAACACGTTGGTCTTTCAGTGCAGATAGACAACGAGAGAATACAGACTCAGAGATAAGTGTTAGTGGAATACCTAGGTCTAGTGCGTTAATACCAGTCCATTTACCAGTACCTTTTTGGCCTGCTGTGTCTAGGATCTTCTCAACGAGAGGCTCACCGTCTTCATCTTTGTAGCCAAGGATGTCAGCCGTGATTTCAACAAGGTAGCTGTCTAGTTCAGTCTTGTTCCAATCAGCGAATACTGCTTGCATCTCGTCTGCAGACATACCAAGACCGTCTTTCATGAACTGGTAAGCTTCTGTGATAAGCTGCATGTCACCGTATTCGATACCGTTGTGTACCATCTTAACGAAGTGACCAGCACCGTCGTTACCAACCCAGTCACAACATGGCTCACCAGCGTCAGTTTTCGCAGCGATACCTTGGAAGATAGGCTTAACCGCTTCCCATGCTTCAGCAGCACCGCCAGGCATGATAGATGGACCGAAGCGCGCACCTTCTTCACCACCAGATACACCAGTACCGATGAAGTGGATACCTTTTTCACGTAGTGCAGCAACACGACGGTTTGTATCTGGGTAGTTAGTGTTACCACCGTCAATAATGATGTCGCCTTTGTCTAGCAGAGGTACTAGCGCTTCGATGAACTTGTCTACAACGTCACCAGCGCGAACCATCAACATTACTTTACGCGGCGTTTCTAGCTTCTCTACTAGTTCTTCTAGAGAGTATGCACCGATGATGTTCGTGCCTTTTGCTGGACCTTCCAGGAACTCGTCTACTTTAGCAGCAGTACGGTTGTGAGCAACCACTTTAAAGCCGTGATCGTTCATGTTTAGGATAAGGTTTTGACCCATTACTGCTAGGCCAATTACACCGATATCACCTTTCATTGTTTCTCTCCAATTTTATTTCATCGACGAGCAGCGTCTTAAGCAATTTTTGCTGCCGCATCTAAATCTAAATACCATTCCGTTAGGCCCGATTTAGCTTGAATCTTAGCCGCTGGGTATGGCAGTGCGTGTGCTGGTGAACTGTTAATTTCTTCAACAATGTCCGCTTTTCCTGCACCAAGCACTAAGTAACTAATGCGTTTCGCTGCTTCTAATACGCGTGCGGTTTTCGACACACGAAGTTGGCCCGATTCAGGATGCGACGCCACAAGAGATAGGTTCGCATCATCATAATTCGTTTGGCCAGGGAACAGAGAAGCTGTATGACCATCTGCACCAACGCCTAATAAGATCCAGTCAAACACAGGTGTGCCGTTTTCACTCGGGATCACCTCTGCCATCTCTTTTGCAAAGCGCTCGGCTTCTGCTTTAGGCTCATCTTCGCCACGGATGCGGTGAATGTTTTCTGCAGGAATATTTACTTGGCTAAACAACAACGTGTTCGCTTCACCGTAGTTGCTTTCTGCATCGTCAGGGGCAACACAACGTTCGTCACCCCACCAAAAGTGGAGGTTTTCCCATTGAATGGAGGTTGCGTAAGCCTCTGAAGCCAGTAGTTTAAACAGCATTTTAGGAGTGCTGCCGCCAGAAAGAGAGATGTGAACAGGTCTGCCCATTTCGCTAAACGCTTTCATATCGTTAGCTAGGCTTTCAACTACCTGTTCTGCTGTTTGGTAGATCTTATGGTTGATCATAGTTCACAGTAATCCGTATCTGTTAAGTTTTTACATGGGAAACGCCAAGCACGGCCATCACGCTGTAACAAGTCATCTGACTCTTTAGGTCCCCAAGTGCCGCATGCGTACCCGAAGAGGGATTGTGGATCTTGCTTAAAATCTAAGATTGGCTGTACGTATTGCCAGCACGCTTCCACCGCATCACTACGTGCAAATAGCGTAGCATCACCATTCAAAGCATCAAGTAGAAGACGCTCGTATGCCGTTAGCATTTGCGTTTCTTGCAGGTCAGCGTAATGGAAGTTCATTTTCACTTCCTTCGCTTCAAAGCCTGCGCCTGGCTCTTTCAAGCCAAAGCTCATTTGAATGCCTTCGTCTGGTTGAATACGAATGATCAGCTTGTTTTCTGGTGCGTTTTGACCAAACACAGGATGCGGTGTTTGTTTAAAGTGGATAACCACCTCAGTAACGCGTGTTGGAAGACGCTTACCAGTACGCACGTAAAATGGCACGCCATTCCAACGCCAGTTGTTGATGTACGCTTTCAAACCGATGTAAGTCTCTGTACGAGAATCGTCTGCAACTCCCGGCTCTTCACGGTAGCCGCGTAGGCTTTGCCCACGAACTTCAGACGCCGTGTATTGGCCTAATACTAGGTCATTGCGCAGAGCGTTTTCGTCTAATGGCTTTAAGCATTGAAGCACTTTTACCACTTCATCACGCATCGAGTCTGCATTGATTTGCGCTGGTGGTTCCATACCTACCATTGCTAATACTTGTAGCAAGTGGTTTTGGAACATGTCGCGCACAGCGCCAGAGTTGTCGTAGTAACCACCACGCTCCTCTACGCCAAGGAATTCTGCGCCTGTGATTTCAACGTAATCAATGAAGTTACGGTTCCAAAGCGGCTCAAACATCGCATTAGAGAAACGAAGCACAAGTAGGTTTTGTACCGTTTCTTTACCTAAGTAATGGTCAATTCGGTAGATTTGATGCTCTTGGAAGTGCTCGTGAATTTCTTTGTCCAGAATACGCGCCGATTCAAGATCATAGCCGAATGGTTTCTCAATGATCAGGCGTTTCCAGCCATCCTCTTCACTGTTAAGACCATGTGCTGCAAGACTTGCAGGGATCACACTGTATAAACTTGGTGGGGTTGCTAAGTAAAAAAGCGTATTGCGTTGCTCGAATTGATATTCGTCCGCAAGTTGGTCTAAGCGAGAAGATAGCTTACCGTAATCTTGTGTGTCAGAAGTATTAATTGCTTGGTAGTGCAGATGGTTAATAAATGCATCAAGCGTTTCTGGCTCAGTCTTTTCCATTTCCTGAAGCGATTTTTTCAGCTTCGCGCGGTAAGACTCATCACTGTATTCAGTGCGACTTACACCCAGAATGGCAAAATTCTCTGGAAGCTGCTTGTTCGCGTAGAGGTGGTATAAAGCAGGAATGAGCTTACGGTACGTAAGGTCACCTGAAGCACCAAAAATAACGATGCTGCTGTTTTCTGGTATTACCATCATCTTTCCCTTAAAAACGAGGTACTTATTGTGTGCCCGGATACGGCTAGAGAATGAGCCAACCCTATCAATGGCACCTCAAAATAGAAAATTGGTCTTACCTATTACGTTGATAGGTAAAGTCTATGGGCCCAAAGAACCTTAAGAAGTTGCATTTCCGATTCTTGGAAACACGACGTATTGAGGTCATTTAAGTCACTTATGTCTCAAAAGTACACACTGTACTCGCTGGAGGAGAGTCCGACACGGGGCAATATTGTCTACGACTATTTGATTTACATCAACACTTGCCAGTGCAAACGTTTAAATAAGTTGCACAAAACGTCATAAGCGATTGTATTTTATTGATAAAAAAAGTTTCATCTGAACGCTACAAAATTTAAGCAAAAACTCTAATATGGGTAAAAATCACTCATACTTGCAATCCATTACAGTTTTATCGTGATCTGTGTTACTTACTTTTTATTTCATCATCCTATTGATAATGATACTCAATTAAAGATAATGAAATCACTATTAATGTGAAAGTAGAACGCCATGAAATCAAGCGCCATTAACCCACATCCCATAAACCGAATACAATCGGTGCTTGACTACATTCACACCAACTTAGACAGCACTCTGAGCGTAGATGAAATATCGAAAGCAAGTTGTTGGTCGCGCTGGCAACTGCAACGCGTATTTCAACAACACACTGGCATATCCGTCGCTCACTACATCAGAGAGCTTAAACTTAGCCTTGCGGCTGAGCGCTTAATCCATACTTCTGACCGCTCGTTAGATATAGCGATAGAAATGGGATTTACATCTGAACACGCATTTAGCCGAGCGTTCAGGAATATGTTTTCAAAAAGCCCACGCGAATATCGCAAAACGCAACAACTCTCCGGGTTGAGACAACCTTTAACGCTGCGTAAGACACCAGAGGAAGAGAAAAAACATCAGCGCTTTATTGAAGTTCGAATAGAAACAAAATCGGCTTTTGAACTTGCTGGTTATCATGAACCTATTCACGGATTGTTTTCCGCTACGCCCGATTTCCAATCCAAAGTACCGTCACTTTGGTCACGTCTTTATTCATCTGAAAACCTTAATAATTCGGAAAGTAGTTACTTTGGCGTGATTGATGTGACGCAAGCGTATTCAAACAACCAACAACTTGAGTACTGGGCAGGTTATGAGTGTGGTCCAACAGCAAACGCATCAAGATCAACGAACTCTTCCAACTCGGGGTTAGACCTCTTGGCTGTTCCTGAGCAAACCTACGCCGTCATTACACACATAGGCAAAGCATCAGAGCTCGCCTCAACGCTGGAATGGTTTATTTTACATTGGCTACCCTACTCTAATTATCATGCTATCGATGGTTATGAGTTAGAGCTTTATCCAGAAGGTTATGATGTTGATAGCGAACAAGCACAAATGCAGTATTGGATTCCTGTCGAGCCAAACGACTCGCTATCTTTAAAACCTAAGAACAGAAGAATAAGTTCCAAAGATTAGTGTTTTGCACCAAATTGTTAACTTTTCCTATTTCTTTGAATATAGAATACAAATAACAATCATTATCAATAAATAGAAAAAAGTAGTGGAATTTATAAATATGGAAAGTCCAATTCGATTTCATCGTTCAGCGGTTGCTATCGTCGTATCCGCATTGCTCGCTGGCCACGCCAATGCGACTGAGAGCGTATCCCAACACGAAACGATTACGGTGCTAGGAGAAACATACCGAAACACCGCAACTAAAACCGTTTTAGAACCGGAGGAAACACCGCAAGCGATCACGGTAATCACTAAAGATGACATGGACCTACGCGGCGTAAACTCGGTGAGCGAAGCATTGCGTTATGCGCCTGGCGTAAATACAGAATTGCGTGGCGGTGCCGTTTCCCGACTTGACCTATTCAATATTCGTGGTTTTATTAACTACACCAACTTTTATGATGGTCTTCCTTTGCTGTACAACGGTTGGAACCTTCAACCGCAGGTCGATTCCGTTGCTCTTGAGCAAATCGAGGTTTTTAAAGGGCCAACGTCTGTTCTTTACGGCAATATTCCACCAGGAGGTATGGTCAACATTATCGCCAAGGCGCCTCAGTCAACACCCTCGCACTCTGTCTCGATTAGTACTGGGACTAACAGCCTAAAAGAACTAACGTTCGACACCACAGGACAAATTGGTGATTCTAATGTGGATTACCGTATCGTCGGCCTGGCAAAACAGCGAGATGGTCAAGCCGATACGTCTGAAGATGAACGTTATGTACTCGCCCCATCTTTCAATTGGCAAGCGACAGAAAGCACATTAGTGAACGTGAATGTTTACTATCAAAATGATCCATCAGCAGGTATCTACACGACTGTGCCTGCGTCTGGCTCAGTGATTAAAAACCCACTTGGCTCGATGTCACCAAGCACCTATTTGGGGGATGAGGACTGGAACACTTACGAACGCGAAGTTCTGATGATGGGTTACAAAGTCCAACACGACTTTAACAACAATTGGCAATTTCTACAGAATGCCCGCTACATGACCGCCGATGCCTATCAGGAAAACACATATAACGGTGCACTTGAAGCGGATAACCGTACCGTTGGTCGAAATGCCTATTTAACCGATGAAAAGTCCAAATCCTTTGTGATTGACAACCAACTATCTGGCTACGTTAAAACAGGAAATTTTGAACATAACTTATTATTCGGGCTTGATTATCAGTATCTAGATTCAGATGTAAAATACAAAGACACGCTTGGGTATTCGCTAACTCAGGACATTTTTAATCCTGACCACAACAGCATTGATCGTAATGCACTGAATTTCCAATACAAACAAAACTTGGATATCAAAACGAAGCAGATTGGCGTTTATTTCCAAGATCAAGTTCGTTACGACCAACTTGTAATGATTGCAGGTCTTCGTTGGGATAAATACGATTCAAATACAGACGCCGTTAGCGATTATCTAGGAACAGTATCCAAGAGCAAGGAAGAGTTAGACGATACCAACGTATCTTTCCGAGTCGGTGGTTTGTATGAGCTAGACTTTGGTCTCTCGCCATACCTTACTTACTCGGAAAGTTTCGAGCCAATTGCGGGTGCCGACTCTTCTGGTAAAGCATTTGAGCCATCAACCGGTCATCAATGGGAGTTAGGCTTTAAATACGCACCATTATCTGGTGATATCTCAGGTAACTTAGCACTCTTCCATATTACGAAGAAAAACGCGATCTTGACCGATCCGAATAATCCATATGCACCGAACTATCAAGCGGGCGAAGTGGTATCACAAGGTATTGAACTTGAGGCAAAATGGCAAGCCACAGCACAAGCTGATTTCACTCTAGGCTATACATATACCGATATGGAGATTACCGAGGACAGTTATTACAACCAAGAAGGTAAAACGCCGGTTTGGGTACCTGAGCAAACGGCCTCTCTATGGGCCAATTACTTCTTTGAAGGAAATCTTTCAGGCCTTCGTACCAGTGCTGGCGTTCGCTATGTCGGGGAAGCACAAATTGATGCACAGAATAGTCAAAAAGTACCGGACTACACCTTGTTTGATTTGGCAGCAAGTTACGATTTCTCAACGGTATCTGAATCAATGAAAGGGGCTAGCGTCACGCTTTCTGCAAGCAATCTATTCGATAAAGAATACTATTCTTGTTACGACAAAAATAACTGTTGGTTTGGCGCTGAGCGCTCTATCGAAGCGAAGTTAGAATACAACTTCTAACCTCTTAGAACAGAACAGCAGTAATTTGTAAAGCGATGGTTTCTACAACAAGCCATCGCTTTTTATTTTGCATAGAGCATCAATATAAACGCTACCGTGTCACTTTTTTATAGCACCTTTCCGGCCTACCAACAGAGCCATAGTTTAAATCAGCCTCTAGTTCACCAGTGCTGATCAGATACTCCAAATAGCGCCTTGCCGTTGTTCGGCTCACTCCGATTTTTTCACCTGCCTCATCAGCGGTCAGCGCACTGCCATTTGGGAACAACTCCCTGATCTTGTCTAGCGTTACACCATCAATCCCTTTTGGTAATCGGTTCGGCAAGTTGTCTTGATTGGCATGAGACTGCAGCATTTTATCAACGAGGTTCTGATCCAAACTCTCCACGATGTCTAGTTGTTGGCGTTGGGACACATACTTTTTCAGTGCGGCATCTAAGCGTGGAAACATCACGGGTTTTAACAGGTAATCGACAACGCCACCCCTCATCGCCTGTTGTAATGTATCGACATCCCTTGCGGCTGTAATCAAAATGACATCACACGTTTGGTTACTTGCACGCAGTGTATTTAGTATCTCAAGCCCTGTGCCATCGGGAAGATAGACATCCATCAATAGTAAATCCGGCTTAAGAATGTCGAGTTGCATTTCCGCTTCCATTCTCGTGGTCGCAATTCCAACCACTTCCAAACCTGCCAGTTGGCTTAAGTATTTGTGGTGCAGCTCAGCAATAGCCAGATCATCTTCAATGATCATTACGCGAGTCGCCATACTCATAATTGTTCTTCCTTGGGTAAGTACACCGTTATTCTTGTCCCATAATTTGTATTGGGTATCATCTCAACATGGCCGTGATATCGAGTAGCAAGCTGATTGACAAGGTGTAACCCAACACCTCGATTTTGACGAGATTTCGTCGAAACGCCTTTTGTAAATAATGTTTGTGGATCCATTGTTTTTGGGAGGCCACAGCCATGATCTATCACCTCAAGTATCACTTCATTTCCGTAATCGCTAACGGACACATCAATGTTTCTGCGTTCTGACGCAACATTTGATTCATCGCGAATTGAAGTTAACGTGGCATCGAAAGCGTTATCAATCAAATTACCCAAAATTGTGACTAGGTCTTCCGAATTTAGCCACTCAGGCAGGGGCTCCAGACGACTGCCTTCCTCAACCACCAGTTGTAAGCCTAACTCGCGAGCACGTTCAGTTTTTCCAAGCAACATACCTGCAATTAGCGGGTCTTTAACGGTATCTCTTAAAAACTCAATCATTGCCTGATAGTGTGCGGTTTCTTGTCCAATTAACTTTTGCACCGCATCAAGTTCACCCATTTGTACTAGCCCACTAATGGTGTTGAGCTTATTTCGATGCTCATGGGTTTGCGAACGTAACAAATCTGCATATTCCTTGGTTTGTGATAGCTGCTCGGTTAGATCATTAATTTCATCCCTTAAACGGAAACTCGATACCGCCCCCACGATTTTTCCATCAACATAAATTGGAGAGCGATTTGCAATCAGGCGCTTATGATTAAGGAATATTTCAATATCATGATCTTCCTGCCCGCTTTCTAATACTGTATATAGATCGCTATCACGCAGCGTGTCAGTCAAAGGTTTATTGAGCGCTGATTCTCTATCAATACCGAGAATCTGGCAGGCACTACGATTTATCGAGCGAAGTATCCCTTGGGCATCAATGCTTAACACGCCCTCTTTGATGGTGCTCATCGTCACTTCTAATTCGCCGTACAATCGCCCTATCTCTTCAGGCTCAAAGCCTAAAATGGCGCGCTGAAACTTTCTCGACGCATAATTGGATACAATGGCATTAGCGACGACAACTACGATGACCATTAAAATCAAAAAGGCCAAAAATGGTTCGATGCGGTCTTGCAGTCGGTCGAGCAAATAGCCAACCGAAACCACACCAATGATGTTCCCTTGCTCGTCAAAAATCGCAGCTTTACCACGAACTGAATAACCTAACGAGCCCTGTGCCGTCGAAACATAAGACAACCCCTGTTCTAGCGCTCGACGATTGTCGCCACCTCTCATTGGCTTGCCCAACCGCTCATCAACAGGGTGGATTAAGCGTACTCCCTTATGGTCGCCAATAACGATGAATGCAGCACCTATGGCTTCGGTTAATTCTCTAAAGCGAAGTTGGTATGGCTGGGGGTTTTGGGTTTCGATCATTTCACGAACAACCGCTGAGTCCGCTAAAAAACGGGCAACACCCAGTGCTTTTTCTCCCATTTCTTGCTCTTGATTGATTTTGAGATAAGTGAACCCCGCGGCGACAAGCAATAACAGCTCTATCAACCCCGATAGCGTCATGATAATGAGCATCCGCTTACGAAAGCTGATGGTTTTCCAACTCATTGATACATCCTTGTGATTCACTCTTGAGCGTAACGTTAACACTCAGTTAACAGCATGACGTTGTCGCGGTGATAAATCTGTGAGGAAGGCAAACAAACCGCAGAGTTTACGGTTAATTAATCGACGAGCTGAAACATAAAATTACAACCATTCACCAAATTTAGCATTCCTCTCTGATACTCAATTCCATACATAAATTGCCCTTAAAATCATGATCGCGATCACATCGATTTTAGCGGTTTTTGAGGCGTTTTTAGACTTTACAACGTATAATTTTTAATCAACGAAACCAATGAGAGTTTCGGTTTGAAAGCAGTGAAGCTGGAAGTCTATTAAAAGCTCAACATTGATGTCAGTGATTTGGACACAAATAAAACAAAACACAAATACTGACTATATGACAAACACTTAGACACCATCTGAAAACTGGAAAACTATAAACAGAGGTGCATTTATAGTTAGAAGGAACACCAAACATGGAACGCGATACCTTTGGAATATGCCTGAATAAGGCGATGCTGTCAGAGAATATGTATTCAACATTTACACACGTCAGGGCTTATGAAAAAAACGGAGGCGGTACTTCTGATCTAAAAGTCCTGTTATCGTTCCCTCAAATGAGTGGAAAAGATCTATTGAATACGATGCGAGGTTCTCGTCAGCTCGAGTGGAGAGCGGAGTTTCACTGTCCATATACGAAATAAATTTGTAACATCTCCCGCGCCCAGCACAAATATAACTGGGCGCATACTACTGCCCAATTTTCCCTCCTACTTAACACGCAGTTACGAATCCTTTATATTAGAGCTAATACTCTACGACAAAGCAGCCATTATGAAAAAAACAGGAAAGGTTTGGATACTGGGCTTACTTAGCAGCTCGATTTCCCTTGCCTGTCATGCGGCACCGATCACTTTTGATACCGCATGGCAGCTATTGCTAGAAAACAACTATTCTCTTAAAGCTCAACGCTCAAACGTCGAGAACTACCAATACCAAGAGAGTGCCACCAGCAATCTCAACTTACCTCAAGTTACCATTGGCGCGAATTACACGCGTTTAGATACCGATATCACGCTTTCGGGAAAACAGATTCTAGACAGCACAGGAGCACACATTAACGTACCTCCTGCTTTTCAGCCTATTTTTGGTGCCTTAGCTAATACCACTTCGACCATAACCGAGCGCGATATTTTCTCTTCGTCTATTCGTGCCATTTGGCCAATTTTTACTGGTGGTAGAATTTCTGCGGCTCAATCAGCAGCAGAAGGCAAAACGGATGAGGCGAAAAGTCAGCTTTTAATGGAACAACAAGCGCGTTTTGAAGATTTATCGAAGTACTACTTTTCTGTCGTACTGGCAAAGGAAGTACTCGCAACGCGGCAAGCGGTTGAAGCTGGGCTAAAAAAGCATCGAGATTTTGCCATTAAGCTTGAAGAGCAAGGACAAATCGCGCACGTTGAGCGCCTGCAAGCCGAGGCTTCTTTAGATAAAGCATCTGTAGAAACACGTAAAGCAGCCAGCGATTTGAGTATCGCTCAGGCTGCATTAGGTAAATTACTCGCGCAAGATGATGCCGTAGAGCCCGCTGAATCTTTGTTTATCAACGACAGTCTTCCCCCTCTTAGCGCTTTTGTCGATCAAACGCTGCTTACCTATCCGGGGTTAGAACTTCTGAGCGCTAAACACAAACAAGCCTCTAGCTTAATCAAAGCAGAAAAAGGGAAATACTACCCTGAAGTTTATCTTTACGGCGACTACAGCTTGTATGAAGACGATTCTCTCGCAAGCCAAATGAAGCCTGACTGGTTAGTTGGTGTTGGTGTCAGCATTCCACTGATTGAATCATCAGGGCGAAGCGAAAAAGTCAAAGCCGCTCAAAGCGTCGTCTCGCAGGTCGACTCATTAAAGTCCCAAGCCAAACAAGACTTATCGCTGTTAGTCCAAAAGACATACTTGGAGGCTCAGCAAGCCATTGATGAAGTACAAGGGCTCGCATCTAGCATTGAACTCGCTAACGAAAACCTGCGCTTGCGTGAAAAAGCATTTACTCAGGGTCTGTCGTCTTCTCTGGATGTTGTGGATGCACAACTTTATGTCGCGAGTATAGAAACACACCGTTCAGAGGCGCGTTTCCGCTATTTAATATCTTTAACCAAGCTACTCGCATTGAGCAGTGAAATGAACAGCTTCGAACAATATCAAAATACCGCTTATATCCCTGCTTCAACATCCAAAGAGGTGAAATAAATCATGGCAGCTAAATCACTAAAACCCGTTTTACTCTCACTTTGTGCTTTGGGTGTTGCCTCTTGGGTTGGGTATCAATTTTACCAAGCCTATCAACCGGAACCGATCCGCTTACAGGGATTAATTGAAGCCCAGCAATACAGCATTTCCTCAAAAGTCCCAGGGCGTATTGATGAGGTCATGGTACGTAAAGGCGACGATGTAGAGAAAGGTCAGCTTATTTTTACCCTTCATAGTCCTGAAATTGAAGCGAAGTTAGAACAAGCAAAAGCAGGTGAAAAAGCGGCGGACGCCTTAGCTCAAGAAGCTGAGAAAGGCGCACGTGAGCAACAAATCCAAGCAGCAAAAGATCAGTGGATGAAAGCCAAAGCCGCTGCGAATTTAATGGAAAAAACCTACAATCGTGTGAATAACCTTTATAACGATGGCGTGGTTGCAGAACAAAAACGCGATGAAGCTTTAACTCAGTGGCAAGCAGCGAAATACACAGAAAGTGCCGCGTTTCAAATGTACGAAATGGCAAAAGAAGGCGCTAGAAGTGAAACCAAAGTGGCTGCGGCGGAAAAAGCGCGCATGGCATCAGGTGCCGTAGCCGAAGTAGAAGCGTACGCGAAAGATACTCAGATCTACAGCTGGTTTGACGGCGAAGTCTCTCAAGTTCTACTTCAAAGTGGTGAATTAGCACCTCAGGGCTTCCCGGTTGTTACTGTGATAGATACAGAAGATGCCTGGGCGACACTTAATGTGCGTGAAGATTACCTTCAACACTTTAAAAAAGGAGCAACCTTTGATGCCTATTTGCCTGCCTTAAACAAAAATGTTGAGTTCAAAGTAACGCATGTTGCCGTTATGGGTGACTTTGCAACGTGGAGAGCAACCGATGCTTCTCAAGGTTTTGATCTTCGTACCTTTGAAGTAGAAGCTCGTCCAGCTCAACCCGAACCTGAACTGCGTATGGGAATGAGTGTTGTCGTTGAACTTTAATCACAACCACTAGGTTAATGCTATGACGATTAAGATTTCACAGCGGCATATCTTACGACGAGACAAGTGGTTGCTTTCGTGCCTTACTTGGATACCGATTTTGCTCGCGCTGATGATTTGGGGAGTGTTCTCTGCGGGCATTGCCCGGGATCTGCCAATCGGTGTGGTTGATCTACAACATTCCCAACTTTCTCGAAAGCTCATTCAATCTTTGGATGCGTCGTCGAGTCTGGCTGTTAACTATCATTACGCCAGTGCAAGCGAAGCAAAAAATGCGATGATTGAAGGCGATATCTACGCTTACGCGGTCATCCCATCTAAGTTCGACCAAGATATTCTCCAGCACCGCCAACCTCAACTTTCTGTCTTTTACAACAGTCAGTACATTTTGGTAGCGAAACTGATCAACTCTGCCGTTGCGCAAGCACAAGGCTATTTCGACGCTCAGGTTGAAGTAATGGGCAACTTGGCTAAGGGTAACACCACAACGTTAGCAGCGGCTGGACAGGCTGTACCCGTGTCGACACAAATAACCGCATTATTTAACCGTAACAATAACTACGCACAATTTTTGGTAACGGCTATCGTGCCAGCCATTTGGCAAATATGTATTGTAGTAAGCACTATTTTGATTCTTGCCGCGCACTTTCGCATTTATGGTGGAAAGAATAGCTTTGCATTTTTGGGCGAAAAGCCATACGCCAGGCTCACTACCCTATTAAGTCAGTACATTCCGGTCTTTATGGCGCAAGGTGCGTTGTTCTTGTACTGGTTTTATTCCGTGCTTGATTGGCCAATGGAAGGCAGTTTTGTGGTTATGCTATTAGCACAATTGGCGACGGTTATCGCCTGTATCATTATGGGAGCGTTGTTCTTCTTCTTGTCGATGGATCCTGCACGTGCGATGAGTTTTGCTGGCGCATTTACGGCTCCAAGCTTCGCGTTCATGGGAATTACATTCCCAGTTTCTGACATGAACACGCTCGCTTATGCATGGCGTTCATTATTGCCGATTACCCATTACATTGAAGTACAAGTGAGTCAAGCAAGCTATGGAGCATCGGCCGCACAATCTTTAAGCTCGCTATGGCCTATGATTGGTTACGTTGTGCCCCTGCTCATTACCGCAGCCTTGATGGGTAAACATCGAACAGCTTCATCAACACGCCAAGCGAAGGAGGCGGTATGACATTGTGGCAACTGATTAAAGCGGAACTTAAGGCCGTTCTAACCAATCCAGTCGTTACGTTGACCGTGTTTGGTGGTGTCGTATTTTACTCGTTTTTATACCCTTTGCCTTATGCACAACAAACGCCTCGTGAACAACCAATCGCGATTGTTAATCTAGATGGTAGTCAGACGAGTTTAAAGCTAGAACGTATGGTTGATGCCACTCCGCAAGTCAACGTAGTCACTCGACTTCATACGATTGCCGATGCAAAGCAAGCATTTTTACAACGAGAGATCACCGGTTTTTTAGTCATACCAGAACACTTTTACAAAGACCTAATGCTAGGTAAAAGCCCGACTCTGGTCTACGCTGCGGACGCCTCGTATTTTCTCGTGTACGGAACCGTGGTAGAAGGATTGGCCCAAGCTGGAGGCACATTAGGGGCCCAAGTGAAAGTCAGTAAAATGGTGATAGATGGTGTGCCCATGAGTATGGCTAGCCATAATTACTCTGCTATTAAGCTTAATATGAAACCAACGTTCAACCCAACCATGGGTTACATCGAATACGTAGTGCCGGCAGTATTTGTTCTGATTTTACAACAAACGTTGATCATGGCGGTTGGATTACAAACGGGAACACAGCGTCATGGTCGTGGCTATTGGTCACAAGTATCAACGGGATCGCTGCTGCTTGTGAGAACGTTAGTATTTGTGGCAATTTATTATTTACTCGGCGCCTATTATTTTGGTTTTAGCTTCGAACGTTTAAACGTAAACCATATCGCCAATGCGGGCGAATTGCTGGCTATGTTGTTCCCGTTCTTTTTAGGTTGTTGCGGACTAGGCTTCTGGCTAGGTTACTTATTACCTCGGCGTGAACTTGTCACCTTAGTCGTCTTAGTGAGCTCTATGCCGCTCATTTTCTTGGCTGGTTTTATTTGGCCGATTGAAGCCATACCTACTCCCTTACTATGGATTGCTGATTTAAGCCCAAGCACTTGGGCGATAAAAGCTTTCTTAGCGCTAAACCAAATGGGGGCAACCTGGCAACAAGTCGCTCTACATTGGACGGCACTTTGGGCACTCACTGTGCTTTGGGGTAGCGTTGCGTACTGGATTGCTAAGCGAAGTAACAAGCCAGTTGTAACAGAGAGCTTGGGGTGACAGCTGACATTTTCTATTACTATAAAAAAAGCCGGGTAACTAAACCCGGCTGAAAATCTGCGTCCTTGCAGCGGACATATGGTAAAAACACTTTTTGCTCTGGGCTTACCCATTGAGCGAGATTAGATTAAGCCAAAAAGTATGGATTCCATACTCTCATATAGAGGGTCATATCCTTCCAATAGACATTAGTCTTCGCTAGAAAGATAACGTTTTTCAGACACAAAAAAACAAGACTCACATTGAGTCTTGTTGTTGATAGGGATGAGCAGGATACATGTCGCCGCTAAGTCATATCACGGATTATTTTCTCTCGGTATTCTGTAACGACCTTCATGATTGAATTTTTTACATCACCGACTTGCTTAGAGGGTTGGCACCATAGGCCAAAACCAAACTTAAAACCTTCCAATAATTCAGAAGCTTCCACTGGCTCTATATGATTATTAGAAAACTCCGAATGGGCAAACGTTCTGGGGAGAATCGCCCATCCTAAACCTGCTTCAACCATTTTCACTACAAGGGCCAATTGGTCGACCTCTTCATGGTTCGAACTTACGATGACTTTTTCGCCCATTCCCTCTTCAATAAGAGACCGCAGTACAAATTGTTTACTATTCCTCAAGGCTGTCAATACTCGATCTGGTGCCATAGAAGCGAGTTCACCACCTTTCTGGACGAAAGGAACAAATTCAAAATGACCTAAAAACGTCGCATCCAGACTATGTATTGCTCGACTATCATGCACATTGACAATACCGAATTGATAATCACCATTCTGTAAACCCTCTTTAATTTCGTTGCGATTACGAACAAGAAAGTTAACTCGCATCATCGGAAAATCTGCTGCTAATTGAATACGAAGCAATACAAGAAAACGGTGTGGTATAGCGCTTGAATAGGCGATACTAACATTCTCTAACCCACCGTAAGCCAGACTTAATGCGACTTTATCGAAAGTACGTGCTTGTTCGATGGTTTGCTTAGCATAGTGGTAAAGAAGATGACCATCTTCTGTCGGTTCTACCGAGCGCCCCACTCGCTCAAACAGGTTGACCGCCAGTTGGTCTTCAAGATTGGTAATCACCTGCCCTATTGTGGTTCGGTGCTTATTGAGTTTGACCGCCGCCTTACTAAACGAAAGCTGTTCATAAACGGTTACGAACGCGAGAAGTTGTTCAAAACTAAAATTCATAGGTTGTGCTTACTTTTTAGAGTTATCTAATTAAATTACCACAAGATCGTAGAATTGCTACTTGGTAACGGAAACAATCTGCGTTTGAATTCCTTCTCGACGACACAAAAAAACCTACTAGCTTCAGTAGGTTTTCTCTAACTTAGTTGTACTCAACGACACGAGCCAAATAGTTGAATTCTCCTGAGTCACCATGGTAATCGCGGTAGACATCGACACTGAAATATTTAGGTTGATCAGCGTAAATGTGGTCAACGACTTTTTGCTCAAGTGACTCCAACGTTTCACCGACCTGAGAGTACACGAACTGCTTGTTCACTTTTTCCAATTTACGTTTTTTCGCTTCTTTGTGTGACACATAGTTGTTGATCTCTTCCCACTTTCCCACGAACTCGACCGCCACGTAACTCGAGTTCTCGTCAATCATGATAAAGGCTGCACCTTCTTCTTTGATTGCAGACAGTTGCTGCATATCACTATCCACTTTTTGCTGGTCAAGATGGGCTCCACTTTGGGCGAATGCAGTCGCGGAAGCGGTAAGCATCATGAGTGTAAGAACGGCTTTTTTCATTGTATCGTTTTCCTGTATTAAGGGAGTTCAGTTACCCAAAGTTGCCCTTGGGTGGCTTTTTTGAATCCATATTCGTAAATCGTCAGCAAGTAGCGGTGATCGAACATATCTTTCGTTACTTTGGCGTATCTGAAATCTTGGTCAATGTAGGTAAACTGCATCTCGATATCGTTGATTTCACTGATGTATTTCATTCGATAGAGATCACCACGAGTTTGCGCTAGCGTAAGGCTTGAGACACTTTTCGATACCAAGTCCAAACCTTTGTCTTTTAGTGGACGATACGGCGCTTTTAACGCACCATTGCGAATCACATCCAACTGAGGCGCTTTTTCTAACCCCAAAGCATCTGAGATTTGTTGATAGTTGAAGTTAGACGGATTAAAGAACACCTGCGCTGCGAGACCGCCATCTACGTGTAACTCCTCAAGTGTTTCTCCATCATGTTCAACATCGATAAATTGTGGAGGGAAAACACCAGGGATCGATGCGCTCGCAGCAAGCACCTTGTAAATAAGTTCAGATTTGTCCGCTAAATCACTGTTCGCAATCGCACCAATATTCCAAATCACCAGTTCGCCTGAATCAAAATGGGTACTGCCAATAAAGAGGCGTTTACCATTGCGGTGTTGCTGCGCCATCACCTCGATCATGGGCTCAGGGTAAGCGTCTGCGATGAAATCATAGAGGTTCTCACCATCGGTAAACGCGTCCTTAAACAGGGTATTTAAGAAGTTCTTCTTACCCAAAATATTCTTATCATTGATGTTGAGCATGACTTCTTTCATCTTTGGCATCGCATCACCGCCAATGAAAACAAAAGGAGCGATTAGGGCACCAGCACTGACTCCAGTAATGATGGCATAATCTTTTAGCTCCCCCTTTTCCTGTAGCCCCATCAAAACGCCGGCCCCGTATGCGCCGTTTACGCCACCACCCGATAAGGCCAAAATATTGAGCTGTTCACCCTCTACTTTGATCGGTGTGGTTTGATTGTGCGCTGAGTAGAGAAAATCCGGCGCTTCATTGGCCCACATTCGAAGTGGCTCATTTGGTGTCGAACTCGCGATCTCGACATCTTTATAGTTGCTTTGAGAAACACGAACATCCAGCGTATGAGGTGAACTACAAGCTACTATCAGCAGCGAAAGTGCAACCGTCACACCAGAGGAAATTAAACGATTCATAATCAGTCTCATTTAATGTTCTCTGGCGTATGACCAGAGACTCAGTTTGAAGTTAATTGGGTCAAAATGAAGTCCGTTTCGTTGTGTGGAGTTACTATAGCTAGGCACGGCTAAACCCCATAATCGCGATTGTAGGATGCTATCCATCAAAGCAATTATGCCAAGTTTCTATATGCTAACTTTACGCTTCTCCGTTAATTAGGTACTGCGCTAAGCAATTTTCACGACGTTGAACTCATGCGTCGGTTCGACAAATTCGTATTGGGCATTGATCGTCTGTAGCTCCCATGTGCCATAGCCTTTGGTGATCTCCAATACACCGTAAACGGCGTTATGTGTATGACGAAAGGCTGCGACAGGAGACATCTTCTTCACCAAACAAGAGGTAAAAATCGCAGAAATTAAATCACCGACACCGACTGGCTGCATAGCAAATTCAACACTAGGGCGTTGGGCCAAATAGCTTGCTTTCGGCGTCGCTAAAATCATACTGAAGGCGTCATCTGTTAGAGCATGCAGATGTTTCACCAATACCATTTTCGGTCCTAACTCTAAGGCTTTTTTACATGCAGTGACCGCATCATAAAGAGAGCCAATTTTCACACCTGTTAACTCGCTCAGTTCAAACTGGTTAGGAACAATCACATCAGCGATGGGCAACAAGCTATGGCTTATCGCTTCTTTGACACCGTCTGCCACAATGCAACCTTTGTCTGGATCACCCATAACTGGGTCACACACATAAAGTGCACTATGGTTACGCGATTTGACTAAACTTACCGCTTCGGCCACCGCTCGACATTGCTCTGCGCTGCCTTGATAACCGGACAGTATCGCGCCACATTCGCCTAACTTCTCAATGTTATCTAAGCCTCTCATTAGAGAATGAATTTCATCTGCCCCAAACTTCTGTCCAGTCCAACCTTGCTGGTACTGAGTGTGATTTGAAAACTGAACCGTGTGAATTGGCCAGACTTCGAGGCCCATTCTCTGCATTGGGAAGACTGCAGAACTGTTTCCTGCGTGGCCATAAACCACATGAGATTGAATAGAAATAATGCTTTTCATAAGTCACTCTTAATTGGTAAGTTTGTTAGCTTGGCGACTAAATAAACACAATGCCGCGCACTGTGCTTATTTGGTCGGAATAGCCTCGACAACGCCGAGGCTTATTCTTAATCAGGCTGGATTAATTAGCCTTGGAACTCAGCAAAGTACTCATCCAACACTTTGCGTGTTGCACGACCGATAAGCTCGTATTCGTGGTGAGTAAGGTTTGCTAACGAAACTCGAACTGATGCGTGCACTACATCGAAGCCTTGGCCTGGAAGTAGGATAACGCCGGTTTCATGTGCAAGGCGGAACAGGAAGTCTTTGCCCTTCTCGCTCGCTTTGAACCATTCAACAAAGGCTGGTCCGTACAATTTGCCGCCCAAAGTGTCGAGCTCAAGCAGTGTGTAGTAGTCCACACGATCTTTGTTTTCTTCAATTTCTACACCCATGTTTTTGTACAGAGTTTTGTAACGCTCGCGGATGATGCGTTTACATGCTTCTTTGTAGTTTTGTTCTGAATCCATCAAGCAGTTCAAAGAGAACAGTGCCATTTGAACTTGTTGAGGAAGAGACAAACCTGCTGTGTGGTTAAGCGCTACGCTGCGGCTGTCTGCTACGATACGGTCAATAAACTTAATCTCACGAGGTTCCGGAGTCAGCGTTTTGTAACGATCGTCCAACTCAAGTTGACGCGCTTCAGGAAGGCTGCGCATTGCATCGTCAAACACGTTGTTGTGTTGAATCGCAATCGAGCCTAAACGCCAGCCTGTTGCACCGAAGTACTTAGAGAACGAGTAAACACAAAGCGTGTTGTATGGCAGTTTCGCGAACAGTGAGACAAAATCGTCCGCAAATGTGCCGTATACATCGTCAGTCACAATGAGCAGGTCGCTACGTTCGTTGTTCACGAAGTTTGATAGGTTATCCAGAGTTTCATCCGAGAACTTCACAGACGCTGGGTTTGCAGGGTTCACGACACAAAGCAGTTTGATGTCTGTATCTGCAAGCTTTTCGATTTCAGACATAGGCAGTTGCCATGTTGTCTCATCCAGACGTAGCTCAACGATTTCCAGTTCGTATTCACTAAGCTCTGGAATCTCTAGGTACGGCGTAAAGATTGGAGTGATTAGCGCTACCTTGTCACCTTTCTTCAACAAACCGTTGTTAAACATAGTTTGGAAGGTGTACGTCATAGACGCTGTACCGCCTTCAGTTGCAAACAGATCGAAGTCTGTTGTCATTGGCATTGGGCCGTACATCTCTTCTGCAATGTACTGCTTCACTACGGTTTCGATGTTCGTCAACATACGTGGTGGCACAGGGTAGTTACATGCAAGGTATGCGTTAACCAGCTCATTCAAGAAAGCTTGCTTCTCTAGACCCAAACGGTCTTTTGCGTAGCTCAACGACTTTTCTAGGAACTGCACGCCTTGGTCTTTCTTATTGTCGTTTGCAAACGTGTCGAAGCGCTCAACAATGCCCACACCATCAGGAATGCCACCGAAGCCACCATCTAGGTATGAGTAAGTGCGCTCAGCTTCCAATACTGCGAATTCACCCAAACGAATGAACGCTTTACGTGGTAGCGTCGCTAGAAAGTTAGGGTTACCACGACCAGCATCTAATAACGCGCGGTCAGGAACAGTTTGTGCCACTTCAATTAGTTTATCTTTTAATTCAAATGGGCTTAAATCTGCAAATTTTGAAAAATCAATTGTTGTGTTTTGCGTAGTCATAATATTTACCTGAATCTATTATTTACTTAAATTTTGATAATACTTCCCCTATCGCCTATTTAATTAGGCGATAAGCGTGTTCGAATTTATTTAAATTACATGCCTGCGTTTAAAGTAATAATGCCGACAATAATTGGACCCCATAGGGTAAGCAGTACATTGGCGACAGCATAAGTCACGGTGAATGAGAATACTGGCGTTGCGTTGCCTGTTTTTTCCATTAAAGCCGCGAATGCTGGGTTTGCACTGCGTCCACCTGTAACACAACCTAGTGCTTCAACTGGGTTCTTAATCTTCAATACAAAGTATGAGAAGAAGAACGAAATAAACTGAGGAATAATGGTCACAGCCATACCAAGGAACAACAGAGACATACCGTGTTCTTTGATGGTGTCGACCGCTTGAGGGCCCGCTTCAAGGCCAACAATGCCCACAAATGCTGCCAAACCGAAATCTCGAATGAAGTTCGCCGCACCTTCTGGGAACTGAGCAACGTGGGGATTGCGGCTACGTAGCCAACCGACGATCAAACCTGAGATCAAACAACCTGCACCAGAACCGATAGTGACGGGAATACCAGCAATCTTAAAACTGATTAGACCAATTAATAGGCCCACCACCATGCCCATACCAAGCACGATTAAGTCAGTCACGTTTGCTGAGCCCATTCGCTGACCAATGTTTTTCTCAACGCGATTGATATCTTTTGCGGTACCTGTAAGCTGGATGACGTCGTTTTTCTTCACCACAAGATCCGGCGTCATTTCAATTGAGTTGCCTTCACGAATATAGTCTGTCACATAAATACCGCGCATAGAGCCTTGGTTCGAAGCCTCTTTAATCTCTTGCAGCGACTTACCAATCAGTTTGCGGTTGTCTGCGATCAGTTGACGGTTTTCTTCAATAACTTCATAGCCTTCTGGAAGTGCAATCTCGTTGTCAGCCAAACCATCTTGCAGCTGATGTACCGCATTACGGCGACCTGTTACAACAATGACATCCCCTTCTTTCAGTGCTGTGAATTTGTCCACTTCTTGCACTTTGCCATCACGTTGAATCAATTCAATACAAGCAGCTAGAGCGTGTTGGTTTAACTGAGCTAGGGTTTTGCCTGCTAGCCCGCCATCTTTGCTCACTTTAAATGCTCGTGTAACCAGCGCGGTTACTGCGTTGAATTCACCCGGCGCAAGATCGCGCTTACCATTTGAGTTTTTCTCTTCTAGAGCAATCGCTTCTGCTCGGATATCCCACTTCATCAGTGTTGGGAATACCCATGTCACCATAAGAATTGGACCAAGCGAACCAAAGATGTACGTAACTGCATAGCCGACTGCAACGTTGGTCTGCATTAGGTGTTTCGCTTCTTCTGTCACACCACCAAGACGTGCGATCGCATCACCCGCTGTACCGATGATTGCCGATTGAGTCAAACCACCAGCTGCAAGACCAGCTGCCGTACCTCTGTCTAGATCAAACATCCAAGCTGCCGCTAACACACAAAACAGACCTGAAACCGTCATAACCACGGCAGAAAGTAGAATGTTGATGGTTCTAAAGTTCAATGCTTTGAAGAACTGCGCACCACCTTGATACCCTACCGCGTAAATAAAGAGCGCAAAGAAAATGCTTTTTACGCCGGGATCAATATGAACACCAAATTGCCCAATAATTACACCCATTAATAATGTTCCGGCAACACCGCCAAGAACAAATCGACCAATGGTGATTTTACCAACCATATAACCGAGAGAGAGCGTAATAAAGAGAGCAACAAATGGTGCCATGTCAAAAAGGTTAGAAATAATTTCCATGACAATTTTACTCTTATTAATAAATATAAAACTCAAATAATCTAACGAATAATCTGTCACTCATATTTGTTGGATTATTTAATTTAAAAAGCATCTCGTTTGCTTCGAAGCGAATATTAGGAACAAAAACTCACAACTCGTAATCCCATTTGAAGGATGAAACCATCACTTCGTATATTCAAACGCAAACATTGAACAATAATTGTCGAAAATTTAATAACTTAGTGGTCTGAAATGAACATCAAATAAATTGGAAAATAAATTTATTTTTATTTTCACTGTCCAAAAAGCTACTTTGTTGCGCTATTCCCTCTATATAGCGCATAACACCTTTCTCTTGATGGATTAGATCCTACAAAAGCGATTATCACGGATGCCATCACTTGCCTTATCTTTACATTCATCAAGTTAATAGAGAAAAACACCATGAACTCAATGCCACATGAACTTGTGTGGGGCGAAGTTTACTTCCCTCCCTTGTTGCTGGTTATTGCATTGGCTTACATGCTCACCATTTTGGTTGGAACCGTTGCAACAAAACTGGGACTCCACAAATACGTTGCATTTCCTGCGCTCGCTGAGCTAAGCCTAATTGTGATTTTTACTGGCGTTATTGGTCGATTCATTACCATATTTTGAGGCAAATTCCGTGATAAAACGTTATCTCATCACACTGCTATTACTGTGTTCCGCTGGCACCGTGATTTTCAGCTACTACCAATCATACTCTGACAACCCTTGGACTAGAGATGGCCAAGTTAGCGCGCACATCGTTTCTATAACCCCCCGCGTAACAGGACAAATCATCCAAGTCTACGTCGAAGACAATTCGCAAGTGAAACAAGGCGATTTGCTGTTTGAGATTGACCCAAGCATCTATAAAGCGGCGTACCACAAAGCGCTAGCAGCTCAAAAGCAAGCCATTGCATTACTAGCAAAGGCCAAAAATGAAGAGCAGCGAGCACTTAAGTTAGAAAAGCGCACACCTGGCGCCGTACCTGTACTGACATTGAATAACCTAGACAATGCGGTGGAGACAGCCGTTGCCAACGTAGAACTCGCGAAAGCCAATGTTGAAGAAGCCAAGCTAAACCTTGATTACACAAAAGTTTATGCGCCAACGAATGGTTATATCACTAATTTGAACTTACGCGTCGGCTCTCAAGTCGTCGCTAACTCCCCAGTCGTGGCTTTAATTGATGAAGACAGCTTTTGGATCGAAGGATATTTCAAAGAAACGGATTTAGTTGGCGTTGATCCACAAGATAAAGCCTACGTGACCTTAATGATGCACAATGAAGCTGTGCTGGAAGGCAAAATCAAAAGCATTGGCTACGGCATTGCGAAGCAAGATGGTAGTACTGGTAACGATCTTTTGCCCAATGTGAACCCTAACTTTCAGTGGATACGCTTAGCTCAACGCATTCCAATTAAAGTTAAATTAGATCACTTACCGAAAGATTTTCAACTACGTGTTGGTATGACGGCCTCTATCAAAATCATCAAACAATAATGTGGTGGAATGTATGTTTAATGCCTCAACCAAAGAAGCAATCAAAGCTGCGCTGTCTATCGTTATCGCGATCTGCCTTGCCTTATGGTTTCAATGGGAGAAACCGTATTGGGCAGCGATCGCAGTCGCGGTAATGGCATTAAATGAAAGCTTCGCTCACTCAATAAACAAAGGTCATAATCGCTTATTAGGAACCCTCCTTGGCATCGGTTATGCCTTTTTCCTCATCACGACGTTTTCTCAAGATCGCTTTTTGTTTCTCACCTTCTTCACCTTGTTTTTAGGTGCGTGCATTTTTATGTCGAGCGACGAAAAGTATGGTTATGTGTTCTCTATCGGTTTTGCTGTGTGCTCCATCATCGCATGTATGGGAGGATTTGATAGTCAAGCAACGTTCCACTTCGCTGTTCTTCGTATGCAAGAGACGATTCTTGGTGTGATCACGTTTTCTGTTGTGTACCGATTAGTCTGGCCAGTCAGTACAGAACAAAACTTCATTCAACGTTTTGAGGCCAGCAGAGAGGCGATGCTTAACGCTATGAAATCGCCCAATGATATAGATATTGAAGCTCTTGAGACCAACACCGCCAACATAGAAAAGTTATTCCAACTGGTCGGCTTACCACTTACTGGCAGCTACCACTTGAAAGAACATCGTCAGCTATGGCGTGCGCGTTTAAATGAGATGGCACAAATCCAAGACCGATTGCTAGAACAAGCAGATAAATCGCAAAGTCGTGAGATCGATTGGCCAACGCTAACGCAGCAACTTCAAAGCTTTGATATTAAAAATCCAAGTACGTCGCTCATTGGTCACGTTGCTTATGTTATGCAAAGAGAGAAAAACACGGTTTGGCATCACGAGCATCGGACCTTCATCCAGCATTTGAATGAAGACGGCAGAAAGGTACTGCAAGGTGTCTCCATGTTCGTAACGTCACTGCTGATCTGGATTTACCTTCCTGTGCCCGGAGGTTTCATTTTTCCGATGCTAGCAGGCGTGTTCTCTTCAATCGTTCCTACTATGCCACCAAGCATTATTAAAGATGCATTTTTTGGTGTGATAGGCACTGGCACGGTGATTCTATTGCAATACATTTTCCTAATGCCAATGATGACCGAGCTTTGGCAGCTTGGGCTATTCTACTTCATCAACATCATCGTGATTTGGAAGGTATTTTCCACACCAAAGCTGATGGTACACAGAATTCTAGGTATTAACTTATTGGTTGTCTTGACATCAGGAGCGCTCAATTTAACCCCAGCGTATCGAATTGAAACGCCCTTGCTGATGCTGGTAAACATTATGACTATTTTGATGATTGCCAAGTTGTTTACTGATCTGTTCCGTGTTCGCGTCACGGCCTAAGCGTCACCTCCGTTCTTGAAACTAAAGCCCCGCATTGCTTTTGCTCTGCGGGGCTTTTTGCTTTGTTCACTGCCCTATTCCTGCCTCACCCATAAAGCGAGGATAGTATCCATCAAAAGCGATTAACGGAATCTCTCTTCACCTCATAAAATCCTCTCATTGATTCACGAAATGCAATCGAAAACTCTGCATTCACAACGTCAATCACAGCAAACACATCTATCTAACTGAACAAGAAGTTCAGTGACACATTAACTGTCTGAGTCTCGAAGGTTTGAGGCTATTCAGAGTGGAAACTGTCATGAGTTTTTTTGAATTACGCGCCGGCAAGACGTCTTCTCTTACTGTGCTCGCGAGCGCACTAATGCTTACTACCCCCACTTTTGGCTTCGCCGCTGAAGAGACGACGACCTACAACGAAGTAATCGAGCAAGGCCGAGCACTGTTCGACAAATACGGTATCAGTCATGATTTACCAAAACTGGCCATCAGCTCTCTAGTTCAAGGCGAGCATTTGGTCGAGCATGCCCACCGAAGTGTTAAAATCGGTGATAGCGTTCGCGATTCGTCCGTCTACTTGGTTAAGAACACCGATAACAAAGGCAACATTGATCTGCGTATCAAGTACAACCCTGAACAACTCGATGAAAATGAAAAAGTACTTGATGAGATCGAAGCTTTCACACGAACAGAATACCGCCTTCGAAACTACGCGGAGAGTTTTGATCCGTCATCAGTAAGAGCCAAAGAGGATCAGAATGGTAATGTGATCATCAGTTTTAATTACTCAAAATACGGTCTTCCTCAAGATATCGCCTACTTTCGCTTTTTAAGCGTTGATATTGAGTTGGTTAATGGTGAACCGAAACGTATGGTCATTACCAACGATAAACCGTTCACACATCACAACTACCAAGTGGATTCTTACGATCAAGAGATCCTCTTCCAGAAATTAACATCAGGCAAAATTGCGATTGCCAGTAAAAACACCAAGATAGTTGGTTCAAAGAAAAATAAACCCCTCGAAATGATGAGCAGCGTAAAACCGGTAGCGATTTATGAAGATAAGCTTGGCGTGCAAGTACTAGACGAAAAACGCTTGAATGAGGTCTCTGATCCACGCATGCAAGAAGCCAGTGTTAAGCTAGACCGAGTTTTTCCTTTAATGGGTGATATGGTTCGTCGTCAAGGTATCGATTTGCCTCTGCCGTTTGGTGTGTCGCTAGCGTATCGAAATCAAGATATGAATATTCCATTTAATGATTTCACGATTGAAGGCATCGGCCTTAATGAACTGTTTGATCCAGAAGACAGTGTCGGCATCGTCAGTGCTGAGAGCATGACGCTTCGTGGCGATGTAAACATCCTGCCATTTTGGAATGTATTTGGTTACATCGGAAAAGTTAATGTCGATGCCAATGTTGATGCCGCCTACACGGGTGAAGGTGGCCAGTACATAAAAGATAAGCTGAACGATAAACTGCCAGGATTAGGTGATAAGTTTTGCGATGGTTTATCTGCACTTTGTAGTCGCGGACGCTTAGACGTGCCGCTGCATTTGGAATATGACCTTCGTGGTATAGGTACAACCCTTTCGGTTGGCTATAAAGAATTCTTTGCTTCTGTCACTGGTACCTATTCGCAAACTCGCTTAAAGGGCTTAGATGATTGGGGCGATGGTATTGTTACTGTACAGCCGATGTTGGGTTATCAACTTGTCGATTATCGCACGCAGTTCTTTGTCGGAGCAGAATATCAAGGACTGGACGCTCGAATGGACGGGCATGTAAAAAGTGGTGATATCGAATTCGATTACGACATTGGTGTAGATCTTAATCAATGGGCGTTTTTGACTGGTTTCAATAAGCAAATCGGCAAAAACTACAACCTGACCTTTCTCTATAACAAAGGGGAAACTCGAGAGTCAGTAACCTTAAATCTTGGTTACCGTTTCTAGCTCTCATAAAGAGCCGGCCCCTAGACGATGGTAGGACTGCATCCTACAAAGGCGATTACTGAAACTGTCGCCGATGTCCTACCATTTGAGCCATCAATACAACAAGCCATCCAACCATTCACGGATTAATGCCAAAGCGTCAGGACGTCGCTTGTTAGATGCCGTTTAACATTTTCGGTGCACGCACCAAATGACTTTTTGGACATAACAATGACTTTACTCAATCGCTCAACTTTAGCCATTACCATCACTCTTGCCTTAGCAGCTTGCAGTGATGACTCAAGTAAACCTAGCGTTCCTAACGGCCCGAAGCCACTACAACCCTTACCACCAGAGCAAATCGCTTTGGAAATTGGCGATGCAACCATTCAAGCGACCAAAGAGTCCCTCGTCATCACGCCTCTTGATGCGGATGAAAAACTGGCAGCGGTAGAGGCGTTCAAAGGTATCCAATTTGCGCAAGCAGACCGCTTTCAGCACAGCATTGTGGCCCCACTTGAAGGCGATATTGATGCGACTCAGTTCGGTGATGCGTGCCCGCAGTTAAAAACCACGGCACAAACGCAATCAGAAGATTGTTTGAACCTAAACATTTGGCGACCAGCAGGGACAGAAGCGTACGCAGATTTGCCAGTGTATGTCTTTATTCACGGTGGAGACTTTGAATACGGCGCGGGCTCAGAACCGCTGATTCATGGTGATATGGTGGTTGCACAAGGTGCTGACGATGGTAACCCGTTTATTGCAGTTACTTTTAACTATCGCTTGGGCTTGTTGGGCAGTGTTTGGGTCGATGGTTTGGACAACCCAGAGGGCGGTAACTTTGGCCTAGGCGATCAAAAACACGCGCTTGAATGGGTTCAACAAAACATAGAGGCATTCGGCGGCAATCCGCAAAACGTGACACTCATGGGTCAAGGTGCGGGTGCCATGTCTGTGGGAATTTTACAGCAATCAAAAGGCGATGCTGCAATCGCAGGTGAGCACTTTCAACGTGCCATCATGCAAAGCAACGCATACGGCTTTGAATATAAAAGTTACGATGTTGCCAAGAGCCAAAGACCAGAGCAAAGCGTTGAAGATCTTGCGTTACTACCACTTGAAGAGGTCATGAAGGTACAGAGCGAGATGCTTGATCCTATTCAACGTCTTAAGAACTGGGTACTGACCGCTGCGAATATTCCGGTTATAAGTCCAACACGAGACAACAGCCCATTAGCTACGTTGATGCCATTTGCGCCTTACATCGAGCATCGCCCACCAGCGTTTCTAGTGAAAGAAGTACCAGGCTATCACTTTACTGAACAAGCGATTGAGAGTGAATGGATCGTACCGACGGTAATTGGCTCAAACAGTGCAGAAAGCAATACTCTAGGCATGCTGCCGAGCCTGACATTTTTGATCCCAACTATTATTGAAATCTTGAGCCAAGAAGCGCCAGAAATCATTGAAAGTGGTGACGAAAACTTAATCGTCGAATACATGGTGGAGTGGCTAGAATCGGAAACGAACTTAAACCGTTTACGCACCGAATATCGTTCATTACTCAACGATTCAGCTTCGATTGAACTCGATCTTTCTGACTTATTGGAACTGCTGCCTAGCACCGCTTATGAGGCGATGACTAAGTTGTTCTTCGGTTTGGGGAACTCCGATTCAACAACGGAGTTACTTGCTCTGGCTGACTTCTTCCCCAACGATGAAAGCGAACTAAATGGTGCGACCAAAAACATGCAGCAATTCAAAACCACGTTGCATGATTTGCTCTTCACGGGTCCAAACCGTCATAAAGTTTCAACTGAAGAAGCAACAGGGGCAACGCCAAGCTTCTACTACTTTGACTACAAACCTGGATTCAACGTATGGACTTACAATACCAAAGGTGAAAATGGCGATCTCGACGTTGGCGATTTACTCAAAAGCATCAGTTGTATTGTCGGCGCTTGCAATGCATCGGAATTACCATTTGTGTTTAATAAAGCATTAAAGCTTGATGGTTCAAGTGTTCGTCCAGGTAGCAAAGACAAAGCAATGATGAACGAGCTCTCTCGTATGTGGTTTAGCGAACGTTTATTTGAGGACTTCCAATACAACAGCGCGACTGACCGAGTATTGCTGATCGATAACGATGGCGGTATTCAATCCACACAAGACTGGGACAATGCTCATCACTCAGGCATCGATCCAAAACTGCGCCAAGGTCGCCTCAACGGTCTCGAGGAACTTGGGCTGATTCTGAGTCACATGTAACGTTATCTTCAGTCACTAATAGCTCGTTACCAAATACCTAAAAGCCAGTTCACTGGCTTTTTTCATCCTTATTCCTTGAACATCATTAGGAAGGTTTACTCATGTTTCCTAACGCCCTTCGTGCCCTGCTACTCTTTATCTTCAGCGCACTATTGGTTGGCTGTGCCCAGCCCTACCCGCAAGTTGAACCGGATTTTGAAGCCAATTGGCAAACTACTCAGCATCAAGCCGAAGTTTACTTAATTCCTAACGCTCCGGAAGCCTTTGCGCGTCGCGTTGAACTGGTTAGAAATGCTCAGCAAAGCATCGATATGACTTACTTTTCTTGGGAGAGTGACACGCTTGGTTTGATGCTACTCAATGAACTCAAGCAAGCAGCAGATCGAGGCGTGCAAATTCGACTCACTCTCGATGATCTATTGGTTTTTAACGAGAAATGGCTTGCTGATCTCAGCGCTCACGACAACATTCAAATCCGTTTATTCAATCCGTTTGATTCACGTAAGTCAGGTTGGATTGGTCGCGCCGTCAACTTCTCTACTCACCAACAACGTTTGGACAATCGTCTGCACGAGAAGTACTTCAACGTCGACCATCAATGGATGATTCTAGGTGGACGCAACATTGGCGACGACTATTTTGGTTACAGCCGCAAAGCCAACTTCTTTGATATGGATGTCTTGTTCAAAGGCAGCATTCTTCGAGCGTTCGACCAAAACTACCAACAACTTTGGGACAGCGAGCATGTCACGCCAATAGAAAACATCGTTAACGTTACCCCAAACTATTCCGCGTTTACTAAAGCGCTTAATAAAGGTGAGAAAGACAAAAGCATCATTCTGGCTGAGGTTGAAAAACAGGTTAAACACCTGACCAGTCCCGACTTCATCACTGCGCAAGTCACCCCCGTTTTCGACTCATTAAACAAGTTAGAAAACAACAAACCCTACTTTAGAAAACGTGCAGAACACCAAGTTTGGCAACAAATAGCCACTGCGTCTAAAGCCGTGATATCAACGCCTTACGTGGTACCAAGTGATGGTGAGTTTGCCTTTATTGATACCTTGATGGAGCAAAAAGCGGACATCACGTTAATGACGAACTCGTCTGCATCTAATGATTCTGGCTTTATTCCGGCTTATTACGAGGAGCATCGCCAAACCCTGTTGGATAAGGGCGTTCATATACTTGAGTACAAAAACCAAGCGAAAAATGATGACCATTACTTCCATGCGGATACTTATTATCACAACAAGACGGTGATACTCGATGATCGGCTGACTTATATCGGCTCATCAAACTTCGACCCAAGATCGGACTTCCTCAATGTGGAATTTGGTGTGTTGGTCCAAAGCGAAGCCTTTGCAGAACATGTCATGCACTACTTAAATCGACAACAAGATGAACTGTTTTGGCGAGTATCTCGAGATGGACAAGGCCAAACTCAATGGCAATCAATGAATGAGATCCATACTAAGAATCCAAACTATGGTGGATGGCATAAGGCACCTAACTGGATATTCAAGAAACTGAATGGTGAGTTCGAACTCTAAACAATCAAGGCTTAAAAAGGCTCTCTATCTGCAAGGGTGAGAGCCTTTTTAATGCCCGCTAAAACTGCGTGCCTAGTGAGAAGTGAACGCGGAATTGGTCTCCTTGCGGAGCATCTAAACCATAAGCAAAGTCCACTTTGACAGGCACGTATTTTGAGTTCCATATCAAACTCAGCCCTGTACCGCTTTTCCAATCCACCCTATCGTTGAAGGCATCACCAACATCATAAAATGCCCCAAGCCACAGTTGGCGGTAGACCTGATATTGATATTCCAGCCCAGCAGCGAACATGTAACGAGCACCCGTTAAATCGCCATTTTCATCTCTCGGAGAGATAGACTCATAACCATAACCACGAAGATTGCCATCACCTCCCGCAAAGAAGCGTAACGAGGATGGAATATCGCTCAAAGTGTCAGCGACATTAATACCGACATTGGAACGAAAGTGAAACTTGTGTTTTGCACTAATGTCCCAAGACAGAACACTATTGCCCTCAATACGCAGCAAACGAGAATCGGAGAAAAAATTGGGGTCTGAGTATTCCAATGAGTAAACGTGACGGTGCTTTACTTCTAATTGATCGTTCTTGCGATCAAGTAGTGAAAATATCACCCCCGGTAATAACAACTGTGATTCGTTATTCTCCGACGCTTGTCGATAACTTTCTTGCAAATAACGAACGTGCATGGTGCTTTGCCAATCACTGTCTAACTGCCAGTGCTTTTCAAACGATAAATCATTAGAAAAACTCGATGTATCTCGATAATCGACATGCTTAGATTCAAACTGAATCCCGTAGTAATCCGTTAGAACATTTTGTGTGGGAATTTTATAACCAAGTAATAGAGATTGTTCCGGTTTGGAAACGTACGCTTGTGCCTCAAAACTGTGTCCACGTGCGTTGTACCAAGGCTTGGTCCAGTTCAGCGAAGCGCGTAATCCCAAGTCTGTCGAATACCCTCCACCGACTTGCACAATATTGCGTGAATTCGGCTCTGCGAGCACTTCTATCGGCACCTTATGACCATCGGATATCTCCTCGAAATCCGCTTTCACAATCACACTGCGAAACCAATCAGTACTGGAGAGATCGGCCTGATATTGACTCAATTTCAAAGTATCAAAATCGTCGCCCCGCTCAAATGTTCTCATCGCTTCTATTCGAGCCGTTTCGATACCCGACGTAAGGACAGACAGCTCTCCAAATTGGTAACGAGAACCACTAGAGAAATGCAGATTCACATGGGCTTGATTCAAACTTGGAATGACTTCCAAAGACGATTCGATAAAACGTCCATCCAAGTAACCTTTTTGCTGAGCCAATGAAATCAAGTTTCGCTTTAGCGTATCGTACTCAGAATGAAGCAACGGCTGCCCTTGTTTAAGTTTAGCTTGATTAATTAGTTCGATGAAATCCTGGTCGTTACTGGCCTCCCCCGACACAGCAAGGTTAGATTTTTTGACCAACATCACCTCCCCTGCGTCAACCTCAAGCGTGATGATATCATTTTCCGATCTCTTAACATTGAGCTCGGAATGATAGTAGCCATAAGGGTTTAACGCATTATTAACCATCTGCGTTAGTCGATTTGAGGTAATGTTTGAAACAGAGAGTTTCGTTAGTGGTGTAAGGTGACTTTCAAGATTTTTCTCTAATATTGGTGTTAGCCCTTTGATTTTAAATTGCGCTCCGAGTGCATGATGTAAAGGCATAGAAGCTAAAACTGATATACCTATTATTTGTTTAATGTGAGGAGACACACCGCTACCTAGTTTAGCAATACACTCGACAAGGTTAATGATGGAATGGCATATCTGTTAATCGCGTTTGTAGGATTGCTCCCTACGAAATCCTCTCGAAAATTCACGTTTCACAAGTAGATTCTTTGAACAATAAGTGGGCTCAAGCTAGGAGGTGGCAAATCATGCGGTCTGAAATAGGTATACTGTTTGCCAAAAATACAAAACCCAACGCTGAATGGATCTCATCAAGCGTTGGGTTACATTGATAACGTGTTTTTTAATCTAAAAAGCGTCTGTTAGTAAAACTAGATCGAAGAACAGTTTCCTTTTTCTGCCATGTCGACTTTTAGTACTTCTGCTTTACCTTTGCTTTCGTCTACGAGTTCTACGCCCGCACCACCAACAAATACACCCATTTTAATGTATTGATTAACGAAATAATTACGGCCCTCTTCCGTTAAGATAGATAAGTGATTTTCAGAAAACTCAGACTCTGTACTTACTTGATGTTCTTTATTGCCTTCGACCTCATGGTAGAAGAATACACCAGGAGCGGTTTCACCAATACATTCCCCATCGACGTAAACATACTTTTTAAGTGCTGCTCCGACAAAAGCATCTTCTCGGTAAATGTAAATCCCTGCGTTCCCCTTTTGAGGTGCTTCAAATGATTTCATTTGATTTGATACTGTCGAATCAACAGTAGGAACAGAAGCACAACCTGACAAACCCAAAAGGAATGCGGAACACAGAATTACTTTATTTTTCATGTTATTAACCTAGCTACGATAAAATCGCGCCAACCATACTATAAATAAATACGTTCACTTATTGGTATTTTTGAAATTTGTGATTCAACCTATGCAATAGCACTCATTTAACGTATGGATTGAGCAAACATTAGCCATATAATAATCACGAGAATAAAATGCCCTGTATCTAACGATCACTAAATGCCACTTTACTCGCTAGACTGATAAGTAGAATACCTGAAACACCTTCAAGAGTTCTTGAATAACGCTGAGAGTGTGGACGACTAAATACCCAATTACCCACAGATGCGTACAAAACGTTACATGTCGTCGCAAGTACGCTGAACAGCAAGCCAAGTACTAATAATTGCATTGATGTTGAGCTTGCAGACGTATCAATAAATTGAGGCAGAAACGAGAGAAAGAATAGCGCTACTTTTGGATTCAAGACGCTGACGATAACCCCCTGAACAAACACATTTTTATTATTATCAACATTTTTGTTTTCAACGATTTTACTTTCTCCACGCCACATAGACAGTAATGACTGAACACCTAAATAAACTAGGTAAGCGGCCCCTAACCATTTAACAACGCTAAAAGCCAAAGATGAACTCAGAATTATTGCTGACAAACCTAAACATGCCGCTAGTGTATGAAAAAAGTAACCAACACCAAGCCCCAGAGCCGCTTTCAGCCCAGCAGATAATTTACCTTTCATTGTATTGGAAACAATATAAATTACATCAGGTCCAGGAATCATGTTGATAGCGAGACAAGCGACAACAAATAATAATAGTGAGTTTGAATCCATTCTTTTCTCCAAATTAACGTCTTGCGGGATAACATTTCATCGAACTACAAGTAATGCAACGTCCAGGTTTCAATTGGTTATATTTCGTATTAACAACACGTTACTAATACTACAGCACTGCGCGAAGAGCACAATCATGAACAGTGATACGAATTAAATTATGGGCCTTTGTTAGCCCTTTGAATGATAATATTTAGCATCATTTGGTTGTAAGCTTTTTCTAGCCAGCAGCTCTTATGGAAGTTAACAAATCGGCTACTTAGTATACTTAATAGACCGTCAAATTAGATAGATTATCTATTCTTATTTCTTCAAGCCTTTTGTGCTTCATTTTCCTGCCTCACTAAGCAGCAACTTAATACTTGCTACACCAAAAAATAACGCGAACACGCCTTCAAAAACTGCTTTGGATCTGAGATAGATTTGTCTGACCTTTTTATGCGCGAAAAGAAAAGCATAGCCAAAGAAAACCAAAGCACTAACCAGCCCCACAACAAAAATGACCGACAACAATTCCAACGGACTGGCCTTAGGAGGAACCCCTATCGAATAAAGCGCACCGAAAAACAGAATAGCCTTTGGGTTAGTTAAGTGAATTAACACTCCGGTTAAGTAGTTACCCTTCTTTGTCGTTACGTATGTTTTGGGTAACTTTAGCTGCTCGATGTTGCAGGCAGAATGTACAGACTTTAAAGCCAAATATAAAAGATAAAATGCCCCACAATATCTAAGAATTTCAAAAAGCCAAACATTGCTATAGAGTATGGTTGCGAGACCAAAAGCGGCTGAGGTTGACCAAAATAAAGACCCCGTTAAAACACCTGCAGCCAAATACCCACCAAAGCGCCGACCGTGGTTCATTGACGTGCCTGCTATCGCAAGAGTTGCAGGTCCGGGGCTAGCGATGGCAGCGATAGCTGATACGACAATCAGTGAATAATTTATCTCTTCCATTTTTACTCTAAGCCTCCAAATGGAGTTTTATCAACACTTATCGCGGAATACTCTATTGAACGTACATCAGAAGCGTAATACTGATTAAAACACCAAGTGTTACGAATCGAGTTGAGATTCTTTGGTATTTTACTGCTCCAAAATAACATCAAATCCGCCATAAATGAGACGCTTTCCATCAAAGGGCATTGGGTTATTGTCTGGACTCATTCGAGGATCAGCCATGATCCGCTGCCACCCTGAGTCCCGAACTTCTTTTGAAGGCCAGACTACCCACGAAAACACAACGGTTTCGTTGCTTTCAGCGTTAACTGCCATGGGAAATGATGTGATCTCACCATCTGGTACTTCACTCCCCCACGTCTCAACAACCTTTAAGGCCCCAAACTCCCTGAACATTTCTGCTGCTATTTTTGCGTGTGCGATATACTTTTCTTTATTCGCTGTCGGTACTGCAGCGACAAACCCATCAATGTATGACATAAGTAAACTCCTTTCATTGGAGTTATAACCATAGCTCAATAAAAAGAATGCACATGATGCCAAACCATAGAAACAGGTACGTAATACAGCTTGAGAGCTACATTCCTAGCTTGGACTTTATATGCATATTTGAAAGGTATGTGTTTGGATCAAGCTTGGTTAGCATATTTATAATCTCCAAAACACTCGAATACTCAATACGTTCCTCTTCAGCATGCCCGATCCCACCTATTGTAAAGTGAGTAAAGCGGTAATCACGATAAACGTTTTGCAGCTGGCTAGAAATATCTTTGAGTAATCTTTTACTGAGGGCGAATGCAGGGTATTCACTACTTTCTGAAAGCTCTGCTGTAGAGCCAATAGATACAATATTGCATTTATCGTTAAGTGAACCTAAAGCGTTAAGCTCATTGACTAAATTAAGATACCCAATCGGGCCAACATTCATAAACTCAATCAGTTCGCTTGTTGTCAATTCTGAAGACTCTCCCCACATCGACGCCAAATAAACGATGATGTCAAACTCTACACCTTTGAAGCACGTATAATCTGGTTTTTTACCGGGATCAACGTCAATACAAACAGAGGCGACTCCCCCCTCAACTAGCTTTGATCTAGAAATCGCATAAATTTCTGTACCCTGTAAGTTCGTAGCCAAGAACCTTCCTAGCCCTTTACTACCTCCAACGATTAAAATCTGCATAACCCTATTCCTTCGTTAAGGTTGTCTTTCATATTATCCGCCAAACTGTGCATTAGGCATCACTTTAACGTTTCTGTTGTTTGCTTCTAGCCCTACTTAGTTCTATCTTCAATTTCATCGAATGGTTCAACTGAAATACGCTCTGCAATTTCACTCATCTTCTTCATTTTTTCTGGGTTACTAGTTCCCCAAAACCGCTCCCAGTCTTCACGTGTTCGCCACTTGGCAATAGTTAAAACCTTTTCCGGTACATCGTAAGCACGAAGCATAAAACTACCAAGCGCCCCATCTACTGACTGATGAATTGAATCTGTCGTCGAACGCCATATATTTTGAAACTCATCCATTTTTTCACTTGGCACACGCCATTCATACACAACTCTAAACATAACACTTCCATTAAAATTTCTAGATTTAATACGGCAAAGTATCAGGAACACTAAGCCAGGTTAATAGATGAATAAAGCAACATAGTAGAGCGTAGAACAACCTAAAAAACAAAGCGTAAACGCTCTAAATCACTCCGATTCGATTAGTCATGCACACATTCAAAGATTTCGTATTGACGTTTAACATTGGCAGTTACTTTTCCCCAATGTGAGGCTTGAACTCTTTCCTGATGTTGCTTAAAAGAGGCTTTGTCGACGAACTCCTCATAGACATCAAAACGAAAAGGATTAGTCGAGCTTTGAGTCACAAGAAAAGTAAGGCAGCCCGGCTCTTCTAACGTGAGCCTTTTGTGAGTTATTAACGCATGTTTTACTAATTCTAAATCCTTTTCCGGAACTAAAATAAAGCCTTTCAATGTTACTTTCGACATATCATCCTCTCGCCCCTGTAACCTTTCGTTAAGAAGTAGCCAACACGCCCTCAATCTCAACCATCATATCGCAAATGTGAATCTCACATGAATTAAAATGCCACGTGTTAGGAATCTATTTCTAATGCCCTATCGACTTACGAGCATAAGGTTATCTCTACCCTTTCTTTGCCTTTACCGATGTTCTTGCGTTTTAATTGAATTTGGCCGACTTCTGATGTGCGCTTTAAATGAGTGCCACCGCAAGGTACTTGCGCAAACCCATCCACTCTCCAATACCTTCTTTCGCTCTCTTGATCGGAAAAGTCACTAATAATAACTGAATCAGAGTTAATCAAATCTTGCACATCAGTTTCAATTTCTTTCAATAGCGGGCCAATACTTTCAGACCACTCGAAATCTATGCGACTCTTATTTTCAGAAATATGCGCGCCTATCTTAACAATGCCTTCCCGACGCTGATAAAACATCTCGAGCACCACTTCAGCCGCAAAGTGTAGCTTCATTAAGGCGTATCTAGGCTTCCAATCAATATTCGTAGTTACAATGTCACCAAGAGTAAAATTGGGAGAGGATTCCAATGTGTAAATAAGTCGAACACCTAACTTTTGAGCAATCAAAACCGGAATACCATTAATCGTTCCTTTATCACTCTCTTGGCCTCCAGACTCTGCAAAGAAGATAGTCTGGTCCAATTCAACCTTATTTCCGTCTACATTGGTCACTCTTGAGTTAAGTTCTGTTTGGTAGGGATTAACCCAAAATAATTTCTCGCTCATGCTGCTATCCTTGCAGTAAGTCCTATCCTTGATAGTACATTCAGTGACCACCAAGTCAATTCAAGAAACCTCGCCGTCAAGTGTAAGGCTGTGTATTGAGTACGAGCAGGCTAGATCTATTAGATGCTTTTAAGGCCGGGTACTAAACGCTGCCTAGGGGTTAGCTAACAACCCGTAAATTGCGGAATCTGAGACTACTCCATTCACTTCCCAACGCTGCCTTAGGAAACCTTCCTTTATAAAACCTAACCGTTCCAAGACTTTACCTGAAGAAGCATTGTCTGGATCTATCTCAGCCTCGATTCGACGTAGATTCAGTGTTTTGAAGGCGTGTTCGATTAATGCAGTTCCCGCCTCTAATACAATGCCTTTACCCCAGAAATGACGACTAACGCCAAAGCCAATTTCTGCGCGCCTAGACTCTTTCACGTGATTAAACAGCATTATCTTACCCAGAAGTTGGCCATTGCTCTTTAGGAAGATGCCTAGTGTCACTTCTGTATTGCTATTCATGGCCTGTGTACTCTTGGCTATAAATGTCCGCGCTTCTTCAATTGAAACCCAAGGGCCAGAGTTCCAATATTTCATGACCTCATGGTCTGAGAAGATGTCAAACAATTCGCTTGCATCATCTTCAACTAGCTCTCTTAGAATTAATCGTTCCGTTTCAATCTTTGTTACTAACATTTTGGGGTCAGCCTTTTGGTTTGTTATTGGTGACGAAAATCCAATAAAAGTGTGAGACACGTAATACAAATGATTTCGTATGAGACTTTTAAACAAGCTCAACGCACGACAAAAGCGCCACGTGTAACGACTCTGTATTGAAGCAAATTTTAGACATTCAAGTGCGTCAACAAGTAACCGTTGAACGCATCAAAGCTTGGGGTGAGTTGATCACAAGTCCTAAACTCAGGCTCAAAATAGTCCATATACTTTATTATCACTTAGTGACGATTTCCTTCAGTACTCTGGCTGGGTTGCCACCAACAACGACATTGTCTCTAAAACTCTTTGTAACGACTGCGCCAGAGGCTACCACCACGTTGTTCCCAAGTGTTACGCCAGGGTTGATTACGGCATGGCCACCTATCCAACAATTGTCACCAATGTTTATGGGCTTTGCTAGCTCTAAACCACTGTTCCTCTCGATAGGATCTAAGGGATGAGTCGCAGTATAAATGCCAACTTGAGGCCCAAGTAAACAGTTATCACCAAACTTAACTTCCGCAACATCCAAAATCACACAACCAAAATTAGCGTAAAAATTATCTCCAACGTGAATGTTGGATCCGTAGTCGCAATTGAAAGAAGATTCAACATGAATATCGTCCCCTGTTGTGCCGAACAAGCGCTTAGTTATTTGAACTCGCTTTTGTTTATGCTCAACGGACGTGGCATTCAATTTTTCAGTTAGTAACCTAGCGCTCAACCTTAACTTTAATAACTCTTCATCACTTGGGTCATAAAGCTCACCTGCTAACATTTTCTCTTTTTCTGACATAAAACTTGGACTCCAATACCAATTTTCTTACAACGCTACATTAAGTATGTGAGTAACGCTACCTCCTAAGCGAGGCTGTTCCACCACGAAAACAAAGCCCGACTTGAACCCTAGTCCTCAGCGCTATCACAAACTAGTGCACTACCACCACCGTTCTCACTAACTTATCACCGAGACGTTGCCTCTTTTTACCAAGAATGAAAATTGAGTCAATAAAACCGAAGAATGGAGTAATAACATTTCGAAAGAGCGACTGAAAAATATTGCACTTTTTACCCGTTCTTGCACTTATAACTGCAATGCCCAAAAGTTTTTTACCCACACTTTGACCATTTGGTAAACAATCAGAAAAAAGGTAATACGATACAGTCGCAGTTACTGCTGTAGCGCGCACAAGCTCTTTTTCAATACCGATTTCTAAGCCGACCCATAAAACGAGAGTAAAAATGCTAAAACTGACAAAAAGATCAATCATTTGTCCAACACACCTAACTCCCGGACTAGCCAAAACGTAATTTTCTAGAGTAAATTTTTCTGCATTTTTCATTCTAAAATTTGGACTAACAATTGCTTATTGGTGAACTAACATTATTGAGACAGTAACATCCCCACTAAACCTAATCCATACTTCCGCATAGTACGGTCGAATCTGATTTTTCTATCTTTTCAATATATTACCACGCTTGTTCTAAAGGCTAGATTGGTAATATTTCAACATCTCTTCTTGATTAAGCGCTTTACTTTCTAACTTTTGTTGATCTTTAAAGATTTGAGCTAATGAAGGGAGAATTGAGCGATTTACTTTATAGTCATCAGACCAAAGTTTCCCTCTCATCACCGCTTTCGCACAATGAAAGTACATACTCTCTATGACTATTTTGATAACAACCTTAGGATCTTTACTTCCATCGGGGCAAGCAGATATCAAGTTGGCGTCGGTGTGAATACTTGCGATTCCTTTAATACGGAGCACTTCATCAATACCATTTACCATCAATAACAACCCTACCTTGGGGTTACTAATGATATTTTTTAGACTATCGATACGATTGTTCCCCGAGCTATCAGGGAGCAACAATGTTGATTCATCTAAAACTTTTACGAAGCCAGGCTCCCCTCCTTTAGGAGAAAGATCGATATGCCCTTGTGAATCAGCGGTACTTAGAACTGCAAAATGGCAGTTATTAATTAATGTAATCGCATGAACATCCAGCACAGGCAGAGCTTTATTTTTAGCTCTCGCACTTGGCTCTGCGTAAATTTCTTTTAACTGCTCTATTGTTTTAATTTCACTCATTCAATGTTATTCCTTCACTATCGTATAATGCTTTGCTTGTAAGCAAGCAGTAACTCTGACTTCTTGTATAGGCACTAGACCTAACTCATCGTAAAAATACTACGAGTACAAGTTGTCTCTTTAATGCCTTGTTATCTGAAGATTTAAAGTTTTTCACTAAACTCCCCACACTGCTTACACTTATAACCATGCTTGTAAAAAAACAGTGGAAAACCCAGTAAAATAAAAACTAAGAAAGCTGGGCGTTTACCTTTTGTAAATGCAAATAGATCTTTACTACCACATTTAGGGCAAACGTCTTTTTCTTCATCAACGTCAACTTCATTTCCCAATGATTCTGAGAAATCGCTACTAAGTATTTGTTTCGCATCTTCTGCATCACTTTCGGCCACCATCAGACGGACGCCGCCTATTGCATTTGAATAAAGCCACTGAGTATTTACCGTGTGCTCGTCAGCGATGTAACTTTCTATTCCGACACTATCTAGGCTTGCTCTCGCAATATGAGCTTCATGAGGAAAAGAAAACCTTGCTACTACAATCACATATTACTCCTTGTGGGAAAGCGCTCTCGTAACGTATAAGAAACGCTAATTGAAAATGCCACGTGTAGTATTTCTTTTTTAACAATTTATTAGCCCACTACAGACTAGTACATATACCCTAACCAATCTATATGACCAACAGCCCAAGTTTTACCGCTGATAGGTTTAACATATAAATCATCTAGTTGCTCTACAGCGACACCGTAATTTTTATGTTCGTGAACTCGCAACCAAGAACTTAGAGAGTTAAGGCGCATATAACCATTAGCCACATAAAAACGCTCCAAATCGGAGACTAAAATGATGAAGTCGACATCTTTAGTGGACGCATACTCGCTGAGTTGAGACAACATTTTTGTGCCAATACCTTGTCTTTGAACTGTGCTCTCGACACAAAAGTCACTCACACCTAATACTTTATAAATTTCATCACCAACGCGAACAACTCTGTAGTCTAATCCCATGTAACCAACTAACTGATCACCTTCGTAATTCAGAACTCTCATATGCGGGAGTTGCTTATAGTAAGAGCGAGTAACTTGATGTTCAGGAAACGACTTGTTTCTAAGAGCTTCAATTGCATTATGCTGCGCTTTAGATAACTCGATTTCTGGGTAAATATCCATATTTGACCTTTGAGTATTAATGACCTTTTGGAGGTGAGCAACGCAATACCGAGCCTTCCGCATACCGCCTTAAACACGAAAACCAACGCATAGTAAAAATGCCACGCGTTGCGAATCGCTATTGAACAGTTTGTTATGCTAATTACTCCAGTTGCCAAATCTCTGTAGATTTAAATGCATACATATACAGCGGGTACAGGTAAACAAGCATCAGTCCCATCCCTGTAACAAAAAAGAACAAGGTTCCTGGACTTAGATAAGTCAGTAAGAAGAACACACTAAATATTGCAATGCCCAGCATAGCAAGTGCATTTATCCCAAAGATGATGATCGCTAGCACTTTGCTACCGACGGCAACTCGATAACTAAAGCCGTAAAAGCTGACAAGAGATATTGCGGATACAAATGAGCCTATAAATGCTCCAATATTTAACTCTTTAAAAAATGGGAGTTGAAGAATGCTTAAAACCGTTAAGAAACACATTACCCAGAATACAAACTTCCACTTTTTCACGAATCTTCCTCATTCGTAGAACGCCCACGTAAGTGGAGAGCACCGCGACCACAACACTCAACCATTACACCGTAAACACTAAAACCAATTCAAACCAAAACCGCCAAGCATTACGAATCCGTCTTAAAGCGGTTGTTAGACGTCTTGAACTCACTGATAACTACCATACTCTCCACCATGGTTTACGTTCTAAATTAAACACATTATTGGCGAGTTGGTTTAGCTTTATAGCCTGACTTTCAGACAAATAGAACCAGATACTGGCTTGTCCATTATCCTTTGGATAGAAATCGAACCCCGGTTGGCGTAAATCGCTTAGTATAATTTCGATAGTTTTAGCATCAGCCCAATCATCGTCTATTTCAGGCTTTAGCAACCTTTTAACACCATCAACTGAATATTGGAGCTCTGCATAATGTTCTTCTAGGTTTACAGTATCTCGCAGCCCCTCTAAGTCCTTAGTTCTGCCTGTGATTCGATGGAACTGCTTTACTATTTCAATATAGGAACCATCCTCTTCAATCGCCTCTGCATCGAAATTCCACGCCTGATCACAAACAAACCGTCCCCATGGTTCTTCTTCAATCTCTATTCCGTATACAAAAAGAATTAAATCAAAAGGGTTCGATTCGTATTCTTCTCTAGAATATGAAAGGAGTAAATCGTTAATAGTCACACCTTTATTCAACGACAACCCTATGTCTGATAACTTCTCAATTTGTTCTTCGAGTTTCATTAGCTAATATTCCATAGTCCATTTCATAGACGCCTAACGCCGCGTTAAGTAGTGAGCAACGCAATACCTATGCTACCGCATACCACCGTAATCACGAAATCAACGCATAGTAAAAATGCCCCGCGTTGCGAATCACTCTTTAGTAGTTTGTTAGTCACGAGGCACCGAGCGATAATTTTAAGCCAAACTAAACTTTGCGAACAACAAACTTTATGTGCTTTGATGCACTTAAGTCTGGCGTAGTCTCAAAGCGACTATTCAATGAAACCAATTGGAACAGCAAACGCCGCAGAAAACGGACTGATAACACCCAAAAAGCGCTTTTTGAAAACCAATCTAACAGTGCGGACTTTCAACAAAGTCACTGAAACCAAGTGGAATTTACAACACCAAAGAAAACGTCATTTCAGAGAGTAAATCGGCTTTTGTACCAACAAACTCACCGAGTGGCGTTGCAACCAAAAACAGACTCTTGATTGCCCTGCTCTGTCAGCACCGAAGTACAAAACAGCAGCTAGGACAGTTACAAAACTTTGGATTTGAAGCTGTTGAAACTGAGTTTTGACCATCGACGACACACCGGCGTATCAAACGATCATCAGCTAAATTTTAAGCTTAGAAACGTAATTTTGATTGCTAACTTTTTCTGGCGACTAACGCCGCGTTAAGGGGGGGGAAAGCGCCACCACCCGACTTAAACCATTATGCCATAAACACTAAAACTGATTAAAACCAAAAATGCCAAGCGTGGGGAATCCCTCTTGAACGCTTTGTTATGTGAATTTTTTCACGCGCCCAAAAGAGGCAAATTTTTACGCTGCTGATAAGTTAAAGCCAACTCTAAACAGGACTTGATTGCTGTTTCTGGCAACACTTGCGATATGGACAGAACGATTGCTCTTTTTCCCTGAAACACCAGTTCTTCACCATACAATTCTCGAAATGTATCGACTAACTTAGTTTGGCAGTTAAAGAACAGGTAATAATTGTTAGGGGATTTCAGCTTCCAGTCCATTCTTAGCGGGCTGACTGTTTTTACACTATAGCTGGGTTCACCCCACTTTAGAGTTTCATCGACTTCACCCAGCTCCAAATCAGATGCGATTTGAAAGACTAGATTTCGTAGCTCCTCTAGCCTAATACGAGCATTTTCCGGATATTCCTCGAAGCGCTCTTTGACTACCTTGTTCACTGGAACCTTCTATTCACATAACGCCGTATTAAGGTGTGAGCAACGCTTGGCTATACTTGAGCTAAGCGAAACTGCCAAGCGTTGCGAATCACTCTTAAATGCTTTGTTAAGTTCATTTATTGTTATCGTGATATGCTCCATTGCTAAGCATCCGTTTGGTAAAAGCTGGTGTCGCTTTCCAGAGTAAATTTTCCGATTCACATTCGAGGCTACGATTTGCAAATTCAGCAGCACCAACAAGATCAGGAAAAAGAGAGCCGCTATGTATATTCATAACCGTTAAATGACGTAAAAACGCTTCTCTTTGCGTATTCGGTATTTCTATTTTGTAAAGAATTGGGGCCATCCCATTTAAGTCGATATTATTTTCAATAAACTCTTCTATATCTTCACCGTTTGGTATACGCGTAAACAAACCACTTTGACTAATTATTCTGGAGTTTTCATCAGTTAACCCTGAGAGCACCATAATAGTGTCAGATTCTTTTATTTCCTTATGACAGTACTCTGGCGAGTTAATAAAAATCTCCATCATCCCATCATGCGAATAAGCCCAAATAGCTCGGCAACCAGATTCATCTGGATCTGCTTCACTAAACGCAAAGTATGCTGAAACATAAGGATATAAAGTCCAGTCTAGGAGAGGGGTTGCTAAACCAAAATGTTGACCTAATGCCCACCATTCAATATCTGACAATGTCTTAGGTAACTGTCCGCGACGACCTGTACACGCCTTTTTAAATGTGCTTATTAGCCTATCTAACACTTCATTTCTAGGATCTAGACTCAAATTCAGATTCCTTTCAACCAGATATATATTTTGCTCTGATAACCCCTTAGAAGGCTCTGCTTCATCTAGCTTTTTTAGGGCTAACCTATATTCACGATCGAATTTTGAACGTAACGGCCAATTGGAGCTTTTTTGTCCTCGAAAAACATATTCATTCCAATCAAGAAAGTCCTTTTCAATTAGTGCTTCAAGCTCATACCAATTATTGACTCGTACCGTCGCGAATGCTTTTCCACAATTCCAATCTGGAACTTTAATATTGCACATTTATTTACTCCGAATTAAATGAAACTTAACGCCTTGTTAAGGTGTGAGGCACGCAATACTGAAGCTCCCGCATAACACCTTAACCACTAAAACCAACGCATAGTAAAAATGCCAAGCGTGCCGAATCACTCTTGAACAACTTGTTATGAGACATTTTTTCGCAATAGATTCTTTCTGTGTTTTTGATACTGCCTACTCTTAAAAATCCAATCACTGCTTGCGAGAAATACCGCGCCAATGACAGTAACTAAGTAAAGCCGGTACGAAATAAAAGGCGACAAGTTCAAGTAAAAATCGTTTTGAACAAATGCAGTACCAAATACAAATGGTACACAGAAAGCTAATCCATGAGTAAGACAGTGTCTGAGAAAGCCTCCCTTTTGAATCTTTAGCCACTGAACCTGTTTTTTCCGTTCCATCTATTCCACTCTATTCTGCATTTTTCATGGTGGCTCATAACGCCGCGTTAAGGGTGAATGCCATACAAACCCACCTTCCGCAGACCACGTTCACCACAAAAACTCAACGCATAGTGAAAATGCCACGCGTTGCGAATCCCTCTTGAACAGTTTGTTATGTTGAAACTCAGCACGTGTTTTACATTAAACTTTTACCGCATTTTCAACTGCATCAAGACTTCCAGGTGTCAAAGACAGCCTCAATATTATGACCATCTGGATCATGAACGAAGCATGCATAATAGTTCTCGGTATAGTGAGGTCGCGGTCCTGGAGCTCCGTTGTCTCGCGCTCCTGCTGAAATAGCTGAGTCATAAAACTCTCGAACCTTTTGCTGACTCGCCACACGAAAGGCAATATGAAAGCTCGTTAAAGCACCCTCAGCCTTAGCACTACAGATCTCGAATAAGAAGCCCTTACCGAGGTCGAAAGCCCAAAATTTACCTTTTCCACCAAATGCAATTTTGTACCCTAGTGGACTAAAAGCTTCTTCATAAAACTTCCGGCTTCTTTCTAAATCACTAACGGGAATTGTAACGTGATCAATCATGTATATACCTAAGATATTGTGTGGAACAAGAGATTAGCTGAATACCTGTGGGCTTTGAAGCACTATTTAACATAACGCCCTGTTAAGGGGTGAGCAACGCAATACTCAAGCCGCCGCATACCACCACCTTAAACACTAAAACCAACGCATAGTGAAAATGCCACGCGTTGCGAATCCCTCTGAAACAGATTGTTAGGCTATGTTTTCCTCGAACCAAAAGTCATGTTGATTCAATTGAATGTCAAATCCACTTTTGGATAAAAAGTTAATCTGCTCTCGATTGAACTCTACTCCGTGCTCTTTTTTGAACTCCCTCATTTGACATAAAAACCTAAACTCCTCAATGTCTTTAGTTCCTTTTGAGGAATTACAGGTTTTACAACACGGAAATAAATTTGAGAATTCTGTTTTACCTCCTCGAGACTCGGGGAAAAAATGATCAACAGTTAGCGTTTCAAGCGTTAATCCAACCCCGCAGTAGTAGCAAAAACCGGAGGTTTTGCTAAAAACATCCGACCTATACTTTTTCACGGCGCTCTTTCTGTCATTTGGTTTAACAGTATGGTCGAGGAAATCTGGATCTACTTTGTTTTCATCAAACAAATGAATGTACTTTTCATCAATCTCCCAAGGACCGTCATAAGAAAAAGCTCTTGCTAAAATTTTGCAAGCGTTTCGAGAACATCCGACAACGGTGTAGTTTATACCCTGCTCATTTTCATACCACCCTTCAACCTGAGACATAAAACCCCCATGAACTGGACAGCATCCTTTATTAAGCCTATTTAAGCGCTCTTCTACTTTCTTTCTCATTGCTTCCTCGGAGCCTAACGCCCTGTTAAGGGGTTAGCAACGCAATACCGAAGGTTCCGCATAACACCTTAACCACTAAAACCAACGCATGGTAAAAATGCCACGCGTGCCGAATCACTCTTAAACAGTTTGTTAGGTGCGTAGCCAAAGTTGGTAAAAGTCTGTTTCATCGTGCTTGGGATTATTGCGCACGAACTCCCAACCATGGCGCTTATAGAATGTGAGAGCTCGATGGTTAGTTCGGCTTACTGAAAGTACAGCACGCAAACAACCCGCTTTACTCAACGTCCTTACAATATAATCCTGCAATTTTGCAGCGAGTCCTGAACCACGAAAATTCGGCTTTAAGTAAATGAGATGCACATAGCCAGTCTCCGGCTCGGGTGAAAAGCTACGAAACTCTAACTGCCCTGCAAACTGACCATCCACAAATATATGGATATAGAACCATCCTGATGCTGCTAACCGGTCTAATACTCATTCACGATACCCACTGATGAAGTCGTCGAAACCATCGTAATGCCCAAAACTACAAAAGTATGCATCTTTTCTCGCAGCAACGCACAATTCGAAATCATCAATGTTTATCTGCTGAAAAGTAATTTCCATACTTACCTTTTCCTTCAAGCACCTAACGCCGCGTTAAGTAGTGAGCAACGCCACCACCACACCTAAAACATTGTGCCGTAAACACTAGAGCTGAATCGAACCAAAAATGCCAAGCGTTGCGAATCTGCCTTAAACGCTTTGTTAGGGCACTTCTCGCTTGACATGAGTGCTTAAATGCATAGTATAAATTTCAAGCGGTTATCCGCGAGGTGTCAGGCAAAATTAAGGTAACTAAATACCAAAAGTAAGATACTGAAACTAACATAACTGAATAAAGATTAGAGTAAAGAGCTACATAAACTAGACTACTATTTCAATGCTTAAGATGCTAAAGCTCATAAGATTGAAGACAAACACTAATTTTAAAACTCTCTCTAATTTAACTTAAAACGACTAATTTCAATATACCTGAAACTCAAAACACACCTTCAAGCCTGATAGTCACCAACCCTTAGAGGCGTTGACTATGAAGATTAGTTTTAGTGTTTCTGCAGCATTTCACGCTTGGTTTCTGAAACTTGAGTTTGCTTTCGACAGAAGTAACTCTAGCCAAGGTGAAGCAGAGGAAGCTTAAATTCCAAGCCCACTGTTGATATGGTGGGCTTTTTTACGTTTGTACCCTAACGCTCTGTTAAGGGATGAGTAACGCAATACCGATGTTGCTGCATACCACCTTAATCACTTAAACCAACGCACAGTGAAAATGCCACGCGTTGCGAATCCCTCTTGAACAATTTGTTATGCGAAATTCGACAATGCTGATTTGTACGCCTTTCTAGCATCGAAACTTAAGTAGTTGTCCATACCTTGGAACAGTTCAAATAGCTCAGCACCATATTTGAGTTTGAACTCTTCACTGCTATAAACAAGCTCTAGCTCATTAGCGACAGTTAACTCGCAAAACAATTTCACCGTTGCACTGTCGAGTTTGAATGTTGAACCAGTAAATCGATCTTTAAATTGGATTTCTGGCACTTTGCCAAATTGAGGAAATACATAGTCTCGGTCACATGAGCAGTACAAGTAAACCAAAGCTTCTTCATCACACCCAATAGTTCGTGCTATTTCTTGGCGCTGACTTAGCGACACCATATTTTCATCGAAGCCCGCAGTTCCATAAGCAGCATGAAAGAGACCTGCAATTTGAAGTAACTCGCTACTACCCCAACTTATCAGAACATTTTCAGTCCCTTTAAGGTGCGCTTCCAATGAACCGTTAAGGTGTTGAAAGTCACCTGCACCAAGCTCTTGTAGCATTCCAAACTTATCCATAAATATCCATTTCCTTTAGGTCGCATAACGCTTTGCTAAGGTGCAGCTAACCAACCATTAAGTTCAAGCAAAGCCACCGTAATCACTAAACTCACCCAAACCAAAAATACCAAAGGTTAGCTGTCACTCTTAAGCAATTTGTTAGCATTCGCTTATTAGAACGCCAGAACACATATTAATAACGGCATAGATGCATTTACTAGTTTAAGCCACCAATCATTCCCATAAGCCGTTTCATTCGCTCCAACAAATCATCATAGGTTATTATCTTTACCTTACGATTCACATTTAATGAAAACAAAATTTGTTTTTGGTCTTCTGAGAGGTCTTTTGAGCGACCAATAACGACAAAACCTTCAGGATTATACTGATTCGTTAACCATTTCGGTGCATTATTTGTCCCTAATCTAATTTCGTTAATCCAGTCTTCCACTTGTTGAGATGCATGAGTAACTTTTTTTCTTATACGGTTGGACTTCGTAAATATTTTATCACTATGACGCTCCAGCTCAACCAATACTACTTTTTTGTCGACTTGCTCATAACGTATAACTAAGTCTGCTCTATAGCGACCTATTCTAACTTCGCTGAACATAGAGGCCATATGACTATCTAAAATTTGTGGATTTTTATTTAAAAATTCATGTAGCTCTTTTTCTTTTGTCGATCTACTACCAATTAGTCTACAGAAATGAACAAATCTATTTTCCAGTTTCGTAGAATCAGAAATTTTGGGGCATAAACTAGATATTTTCTCTCTAAGAGCTTGTTCTTTAGTTTTAATAGGAATACCTGAGTCTTCAATTTCTTCGACACCTATCGGAGGCATCAACTCTCCTCCTCCCTCAGACAAAACTTTCACATCAGTGTTCTTAAATTCACCTAATATTACCGCTGGAACCATACTAATATCCATTGCTGCATAAGCAAGGTATACAGGATAATCGTCATCAGTTATGAAAACATTACCATCTTCATAGATAAGCAACTCAGAAAAAGAAAAGCCAAAATCACACATTTTGTTAATGTAAGACTGAATTCTTTCTTTCGGAATAGATAATGCGTATTCAATATCACGTGGCTTAATAATATTTAATGGAACTTCTGCTTTATAGCATTTTATTTCATTTTTATGAGCCTTAACTATTAAATCTAATAAATAGTCATTATCAGTAAGCTTATCTTGTTCATCAACAATTATTAAATCTTTTGTTAATACTGGATACTCGTAACGGTGATAGGCTATTAAACATCGGAGAGCAAATACGGCATACTCATTTGATTGCACACTTTCCTTAGATATATGAATCCAGCCATTAATGGTAAAAAGAGAAACAAATGGCTCTGGTTCTTTTTTACACACTCGAATTTCTAGGCGTACTGCTTTCTTCGTTAAGTACTCTCTATCGAAAATTGTTATAGAATAGACTAAACCAGCGCCTTTAAGCTCTTCTCTTTGAATTAACACTCCTTTTTCTACATCTTGAATACGAGAAGTTATAAAGCAAAACTCAGGAAGAGGTAATGTTTCCAATTGAGATATCTTAGACTTACATTCCTCAAGCTGTGGTAAATCGCCTTCAGAATAAACTAAATCTTTTTTTATCATTAAAATTGCATTATACATATCACCAACTAAGGGGTTGGCTTGATAGTGCTCTAAAATCCAACTTTTTATTTCTTCTGAACTTCCTATCCTTTTTTCTCCTTCCGAAATCTCTAGTAGAAGCTCTCTTCTGAGCTCACTAAGCATTGAGAAAACTCCATTTTCAGATGAAGGAGTTCCTAAATTCTCTACTCTTTTCGTTACAAGTTTCATTATAATCCTTCAAAACCTGATTGACGCTATTTGCATGCTAACGCCGCGTTAAGTGGTTAACAACGCTGACAACCGAACCTAAGCCATTGCACCGTAAGCACAAAACTCAATTTGAACTGAGAATGCCACGCGTTGTGAATCCGTCTTAAACGCCTTGTTATAACTTCAGATACGTGTGGATTGTTGTATGTAGGTTTTTAAACCCTGTTAGCTCAAATTCCAGTACCCATGAGGATTCAAGTGTCATAGGTAACTTTCCATTTGTCGATTCACCAAATTTAATTTCAGTGATATCAACAGGACTATGAGCTGCAAAGAAGTAAACTGACCCATCAATATACCCGTCATCTGGGTTTACAGGGAAAGTAAATGTTCTACCAGTAAGTTCATTAAGCTCTGTAGGTAAATTAATACCGTTTAGGCTAATTACAGTTTCTATTGTCTCAGAATAGTCGTCTAGACTAAGTTCAAACGGCTCTATTCCTATCTCAAGTGAGACGTCGCCATCGACACCAGAAATCTTTGCACTTGTAAATTTGAGCTTTTCTATCGGGAAATTTTCCACTCTTCCTCCTGAGTTATAACGCCGCGTTAAGGTGTGAGGCACGCAATACCGAAAGTTCCGCATAACACCTTAACCACTAAAGCCAACGCATAGTAAAAATGCCACGCGTGCCGAATCACTCTTGAACAATTTGTTATACGAATTTCTTCAGTGCCAACACTTGCTGTTCAAATAACTCACAATCTGACTTTGAGTATGACTTAGCGACATTAACCCATTGAACGCCCGTTTCATCTATGTGGCGAAACTCGACTTGAAGTGCATATTTAGAACAACGAAAAAGAGCAAAAACCAAACCTACAACCGTCAGACTAAGAACTAAAACTAGTAGCCATTGTGGCACCTCTTCCAACCTTGGAATAACTAACCAAACTGCCCCTGAAAAAACACACACCCAGAATAAAACTTGACCTAAATTATCAAGAAAACTTAACTTTTTAACCCTAACATTGCTTATCTTAGACAAAGGATATGAGTCTTTCTTAAACCTGAACTCTTTTGAATTCAAGTTAAAATCAGTATTTTTGTACATAATTTCCCTCTATTCGTATAACGCCCTGCTAAGGGGTGAGCAACGCAATACCTAAGCCGCCGCAAACCACCTTAATCACTAAATTCAACGCATAGTAAAAATGCCACGCGTTGCGAATCACTCTTAAACAGTTTGTTAACTAACTACGATTTGTAAATATCTAAAAAGCTATAGCTCGGCTCAGGCATATTACGGGTGTAGAACGCTTCTGGAACATAATCCGTTTCAAACCCTAAGCGAAAACCGTATTTCTGGTAAGTAAGCTTTGCCAGTGCCAGTAACGGCATAGCAAAATAGCCTACACGCTCTTCCTTTAACTTTTTTTGACTCCAATACTTGTGGTGCCCTTTGACCGCTTCATACATCGCTTGTTGATATTCCGCTTCACCACAACCTGATTTATTTAGAACTTTTGTCATCACATTAATCGTTGGCAAATCGACAAGGTTAGCGTGTTCAAAGGCTAAACCCTCAAGATACTCAGGAGTACTTACATCAATAAACTTCTGAATTAACGACTTAACGTCACCAGATTTTATTCCGAGCATGACCATTTGGAGCTCAAAGAAGGTACGAGACCGAACATTATACCACTCAGTGTTTGGGTGGTCGGCTAAGTTGGCAAGGTACTCGATGTCACTCACCTGCTCACAGAATAAAGATAGCCAACTCAAATAGGTTAGATATAGCGCACCTTCAAGACCATTGTATTCCTCTTTCTTTGCTACTAGAGTCACCTCCGCTTTAGGGAGCACTACCGAAATCGCCGCGCCATCACTCAATAGCTGTGACTGTACTAATTTAATATCAAAGTACTGATGCATATCCATTGCTCTAAGGCTGGATTCTATGTCCTCAACACTATGGTATAAACTCCCGCTAAGGTAAAGGCCAGTAAGGCTGATGCTCTGTAGATTTATTTTCCCACTTTTATAAGAAAAATTAAAATCATCTAGCAGCCGCTTGCATTTCATTCTACATGGATTAGAGAGCTTTTTTAAGTAATCTGCATGGCAAGCTATTGGTTTAAAGTGTTCTTTTGATGTCATAGAAACATTTCTCTTTAATTTATAAACTAGATCGAAGGAGTTAGTTAACGCCCAGTTAAGGGGTGAAGCACGCAATGACCAAGTTGCCGCATGGCACTTCAACACCAAAACCACCGCATACC